>JALQZP010000075.1 GCA_023258235.1 Terrimicrobiaceae bacterium
GTTGGTCCGCGTGGCAGTGAAGCAGACCACCTTCGACTCGCTTGCCCACAAACTCCCCAGCCTGGGTGATTACCAACCCGAGATCATTTACGAAACGGCTGACATCATGGAAGTCGATCCAAGGGATTCCGCCGCATTATTGAAAGCCAACGCCTCTCAGACCCCCGTTTTCATAACCATTCCCGATGATTGCGATCTTCCTGTGATTGGAGCCTATCGGTTGCTGGCTTCGCGACTGGATGCGCGTCACCCCATTTTGCTCAAGGATGTTTTCGGGACGAACCCAAGCCTTGGCGGAGATTTTTTATCCACACTTCTCCATGCCGCCACCAATATCGGATCTCTTCTTTGCGACGGCATCGGAGATGCGGTTTTGATCCAAGGCGAAAAGGCACCCGGCCAATCCCTGCGCATCGCCTACAATATCCTTCAGGCAGCCGGTGTTCGGATTTTCAAGACGGACTACGTCGCGTGCCCGAGTTGCGGACGCACGTTGTTCAACCTCCAAGAGACAACGGCCCGCATCAAAGCGGCCACAGCACACCTCAAGGGGGTCAAAATCGCCATCATGGGCTGCATTGTGAACGGCCCCGGCGAAATGGCGGATGCGGATTTCGGCTATGTCGGCGGAGCCCCGGGGAAGATCAACCTCTACGTCGGGAAAACCCCCGTTAAATTCAATATCCCTCAAGAAGAGGCCGTCCAACGCCTCATCGATTTGATTCGCGAGCACGGTCGCTGGTTAGATCCTCAACCCGCCTCACTCCAAGTTCTCCCCAGCCATGGATGACAGCATTGAGAAACTGACGAAAGCCATCTGCGCGTTTCGCGACGCGCGGGATTGGAAGGAATTTCACAACCCGAAGGAAATGGCGGTCGCCATCGCCGCCGAAGCCGGAGAACTCCTTCAGCACTTTGTTTGGCAAACTGCCACTCAATCGCAAGACCGCGTGAATGATCGCCAATCCGATATCGCCTCTGAAATGGCCGATATCGCCATCCTTCTCTTTGAAATGGCTTCGAACTGTGAAATCGATCTGGCCACAGCAATACGTGCAAAATTGGCCCGCAACGAGGAACGCTATCCCGTCGAAAAAGCCAAGGGTTCGAACAAAAAATACAACGAGCTTTGAGCGAGCCAACTCCCCACCGCCGCAGGCCGAGGTATTCTGGAAAATACCCGCGACGCTTTGCGGACAAATACAAGGAACTCGATCCCTCCAAAAATCCCGAAACAATTGCCAAGGTTCTCGCCTCGGGAAAAACGCCGGCAGGCACCCATGTACCCATCATGGTCGCCGAGATTCTCGATATCCTTGCCCCCAAACCAGGCGAGACGGCTGTGGATTGCACGCTGGGACATGGCGGACACGCTCGAAGAATCCTCGAACGACTCGCCCCGGGCGGTCACCTCATTGGACTGGACGTCGACCCCTTCGAATTGCCCCGAACTGAATCCGCGCTCCGCTTGGAAGGCTTTGGACCCGATATTTTCTCGGCCTATAAATCCAACTACGCTGGCATCAGCGCGGCTCTGAATGCCCATGGATATGCCGAGGCAGACCTCGTTCTGGCCGACCTTGGTGTATCCTCGATGCAACTCGACAATCCCCTGCGAGGCTTTTCCAACAAGCGTTCCGGTCCACTGGACATGAGGCTCAATCCGAACCGGGGCCTCACCGCCGCTCAATGGCTGGAACGAACGACGACGGAAAAACTCTTCGAAACACTCTTGGAAAATGCCGACGAACCCCATGCCGCAGCACTCGCCTCGGCCCTCGCGGGCAAATCCCTCGCCCTCACAAGCGATCTCACAAGCGCAATTCGTGATGTCTTGAAAGCACGCCCAACAGAAGATCAGGACAAATCCGTTCGCCGGACGTTTCAAGCGATTCGCATTGCCGTGAACGAGGAATTCACCGCCCTGGAGGCATTTCTGCGCGCCCTGCCGACAACGCTCAACGAGGGTGGACGCGTCGCGATTCTCACCTTTCACTCGGGAGAGGATCGGCGGGTTAAAAAGCATTTCCAAGCGGGCTTCCGGGATGGCCTATACAAAAAGATCGCTCTTGATGTGATACGTCCCTCCGCCGAGGAATGCAGGGCCAATCCCCGCGCGACATCAGCCAAGCTTCGCTGGGCCTGCAAATAGGGCCCTGCTTCACAGCCGAATGTAACGCTCGACATGAACGGTGAACCCGCCGAGATCGACTTTTTGATGAAAGTCATGCCTCAGAGGCAGTCCCTGCGGCCGTACCGGCAGTGGATTTGCGAAAACAAGTCGTCCTCCTGGCTTCAGGACCTCGGTAGCGGCAATAAACAGCTCATGAATCAATCCAGAAAGATTCGGAATCGGAACACGTCGCCCCATCGGCGGATTTGAAATGACCAAGGAGACGGATCCCGGCTCCAAACCAGCAATGCGAGCATGATCACGAAAGTCCGAACACACGAAACTCGCAGTCACACCCCGAACGAGAGCGGATTGGAAGTTTTGTCCTGTGATCTGAATGGCATCCGCAGAGCGATCCGTGCCGATCACTCGATCCACGCCACCGCGTAATGCACACTCGATCAATTCCAACCCGGATCCGCAAAAAGGATCCCACACCACTTCGTTGTTCATGTGGCCGGCCAACCTTGCCATCGCAGCGGCCAACGGGGGATGCGATGCTGCTGGAACGTCTTGTCTGCGGTAGGAAAACCTGGGGTCGGGGCGAAGTTTCGGGGTCAGCTCAACAAAGGTCTCACGGGCATTTGGGTGAATATCAATCTGCCAAGGGGCATGACGGGAATCATTGATCAAGGCGGGACAAAGTTCAAAAACACGATCCGTCACCTCGCGCACCAATCCGCGCTGGTGTCCACGCGCCGCAAAATCCAACCGGTACCGGATTGGCCCTTTAGTGAGTGTTTGAAGCAGGGAGAACGCACGCGGCGCAGCGATGAGTCGGGACAAAGCGATCGCCTCATTCTCACAGGAATCCGCTGTACCAAGAAGGAAACCCGCAGAGGCAAAGCAGCGAAAAGAAAACAGATCCGACAGACGGAATCGCGAAAGCGGCTTCAGGACCACCAAGCCAGATTCCGTTCGAATGGGCCGAAACTTTTTGGCGTTTCCCGCGCGACCACTCACCTCCTCCTCGAGTATTCTCTCCAACCCTCTGCGACAGCGGAGATGAATGAGAAAAGCATCCCGATCGCTCAATTCGGCCTCAAAGTAAATCGATCCGGATTCATCGAAACGGGCGATGTTGGCTTGGGCCTTTTGAACCGTTCGAGCAAGACCGGCATGCATTCCAGCCTGCGCCACAGTGGCTGCTCCTCCGATTTTTTCGAGGGCCTGACCAAGATGCTTCTTTTCGCGATCGGAAACACTCGCCGCCAAGAGTTCGAGGAGATCCTTTTCCTCCTCGCCAGACGCGCCGATCTTTGGGAGAGCAGTCATCGCATAGCGGCGGACTTTTTCTTGGGGATCGGTCAGCAGTTTGCGCAACCACTCACGGGCCTGATTTTTTTGAAAGGGGGATCCGGACTCCGAAAAAACAACACCGACAGCCCTCACCACTGCGACAAGGGAAACTCTTTCGACCTCTCCTGCACGATCGAAAGCCGCAACCTCGCGATCCCAGAGCTCGTCACAGCTAAGGCGACGAAGCCTCTGGTAATGTTCTTTGGCGGGATTTTTTTCTTTGGTAGCCATCGATTGGGAAAACCCAGAGGCTTAGGGTTGCTGAAGTGCTCCCCGACAGATCCAACTATAAGGAATGGCACCATGGGAAAGCATCCAATCGTTAAATTTCTTCAACGGCCATTTTTCCTCCAGAACGAGACGTCGATGGAGTTTCTCGACTTCCAATCGACCCAATAAATAGCTCATGGGAACAGTGGGTTGGGATGTATACCAATTGACATCGGCGCAGGCCCGCGCTGGCGTGAATTGAACCCCCGCGACGAGACGGGCGGCGGCCTCGGCATGACTGAGCGATCCTTCCTGCAATCCGCAATCAACCACAATGCGATGAGCCCGCCACAGGGCATCGTGGATCTGGATCAACTCCGCTTTCGGAATATCAACCAACCCGCTTTCGATGGCCATTTTTTCGCACCACATTGTCCAGCCCTCGTAAAAAATCGAATGCGAAAAAAGACGGCGGAGGCGGCTTGCGTGCTGAAACTGCACCACAAACTGAAGGTGATGGCCGGGGTATCCCTCGTGGACGCTCGTGAGTTCGAGACCGTGGTGTTGACGAATTTCAGCGAGTTTTTGCACTGGGTCGCTCACATCCAAACTCAAATCATTGACCCAAAAAATACCTGTTGGTCGCTTCGAGTAGGGCTCGGGCGCGCTGTAGGCGGCAGTTGGAAATTGGTGTTTGAGGAACGCCGGCACGGAAAGCACTTGCAGCTTTTCACCCTGGGGAAGTGTCACCAACCCCAGTTCAGAAAGGGCTTTTTTAATCCGTTCGGTGGCTGTGCGGTAAACATCAATGAGCGGAGCCTGGGGCGTCCATGCGGCAGCAGACTCGTCGATCAACTCGCGAGCGGATTTCTTGCCGTATTTTTTCGCCGCTTCGCGAAGAAGAAATTCCTGACGCCGAATCTGGCGCTCCCCTTCCGCGCGGGCCTCTGGAAGCGAAAGATCGAGCCCCAGTTGCTCGCGGATTAAAAACTCAAACCGGGCGCGACCGATGGCAAACGATCCCTCAGGTGCCATTTTTTTCCTCCGAATCGCGCGGGCAAAATCCTTGAAAGCTCCCTTCGCGGAATGCAGGGCGAATTTCGTCAAGGCAGGTTTTTTTGAAATTTTCAGCAACTCGGGTTCGATGGCTTCAAGGAACTCGATGGATCCTTCGCAGGATTTTTCGGCCAGAGAGGTCCAAAGCGGATCCGGCAACTTGATACATTCCGTGGCAGCCCCGAGAAACGCAGGGATCCGCTCCAAGCGCGATTCAATCGCCGGCAGCAGGCTTGAAAGGCGCCCGGCACCACGAACAACCAGTTCGAAGACTGAGTCAACGGCCGTTCCGCAGTGCAATTGAGGGTTCGTCCGCCAGCGAGCCAGATCGCGATGGAAAAGCAGATCCACCCGCAACCTGGCGAGCAAGCCACGGCGATCCAGCCAGTCGTCGCCGTGAAACGCGGCATCGGGCAGCGCCTCGACACGCTGCAAGGTTGATTCCAACAAGGCGACATGGGCCAGATGAACAGCCGGCGTGTTGTCGCTCAACAACGCATCATACTTGTGAAAACCTAGCTTGCTGGCCTGCTCCGGAAAAAGCTCGCAAGACGAATCCAACCAATGCTTCGCAATCGCACGGAATTCCGTGAGCGTTTGAGTATCGTGTGAATTTTGAGATGCAGACTTGGATCGGGCCATATTATTGATTTATGGAATCTGGGGTGTTCGAGTTGGCGACGATTCCCGCATCGGATCGCGCCGCGCAGACGCTTTGAAGAACGGCTAGGGTTTCTCTCGCGTTTTTTTCCATCGAGAACTCCGATGCCAAACGAATACACGCCTCCCTTGCCCCGGCACAGCGACCGGAAACCCGCCAAGACTCAAGCAACTCCGCAAGCGCACGAACATCACCGGGAGAGATGATATCTCCATGAATGCCTCGCTCGAGGATTTCGGAAAATCCGTTCGCATCGGTTGTGATCACTGGCAATCCTGCCGCAAGCGCCTCCAGGCAGGCGTTGGAGAAGGGATCATACCATGTCGGCAGCACCAAAATATCAGAGGCGGCAAAAAGCGAGGCGATGTCCTTCACCGGCCCAAGAAATCGCACATTCGTTCCGCGATACATATCAGCAACTCCTCGGCCCGCCACGAGCAACGTCGTTTCCTCCAAGCAATCCGATGCTCGGATCGCAGTGGCCAGTCCCTTTCGCTCCCACCCGGTTCCCAAAAAAAGCGGGCAAAATGTTTTCTCGTTGATATTCCAAATCCGGCGCGCCTCGCAGCGAGATGGCGCGATCAAGGGCGCTGTGATTCCATTATAAATCACGTGAACCCGATCCTGCGGAAACGAAAACCGGGCGAGGATTTCTTCTCGGACCATCTTGGAATTCGCGATGATGGCCTTGGTATTGGCGGGATCGAAAACCTCACGCTCGAGTTGCAGAATTTGAGCATGTTTGCGATTGATCCATCGCGTGAGCCTTTTCCATGCAGGATCAAATGCATCCCGCCGCCGGAGCCATGCTGCGTGAACTCCATCTCCAGCCCGAAAAACCTCACACCCCGGAACACGCTCGAGGCTGAAGTGGACATCGCATCCCGTGCGTGATTTTCGAAAGGCACTCGCAAATTCTTCAGGGGATTTTCCAGAGAGTCGCAGGATTTCTCCGCTGGGCCACCTCTCAGACGGCCAATCCGCCGTGGTAATGAGGTTGGTTTGCTGCCCCAACTCACGAAGAGTTGCTGCCGCCCTCAAGAGATAGGCTTCCGCGCCACCCGTGGCAGAATGCCCGCGACGCACAAACCCGATTTTCATTATTTGGGTTGGATTCCCGTGTCGGATTCCGATTTGGGAGGGCGCTCCATCAGACCCGCCATGGCTTCCAGAAGAGACTTGTCCTCGTAGAGAACCGAGTGAATTTCCTGCGTCACGGGAGCCTCAATGCCAAAACGTTTTGCGCAATCCCATGCACTCAGAGTGGTGGGAACACCTTCGGCAACCATGCGCATCGATTCGATGATTTGCGCCGGCTTTTCCCCTCGACCAAGACGCTCCCCGAAAAGACGGTTGCGGCTTTGTTTGCTGAAGCAAGTCGCCATCAGGTCGCCAACGCCGCTTAATCCAAAAAATGTCTCCTTGCGCCCCCCGAGAGCAACGCCAAGCCGGGTCATCTCCGCGAGGGATCGAGTCACAAGAGCAGCCTTGGCATTATCCCCCATTTTGAATCCATCGGAAACCCCGGCCGCGATGGCAAAAATATTTTTTAAAGCCCCTCCGAGTTGAATCCCCATCACATCGGCGCTGGTGTAGGGACGAAAGCCTTTCACCGACAAAACCTGCTGCAGCGGTTCAAGGATATCCTCAAATGCCGATCCGATCACACTCGCCGCTGGTATGCGTCGCGCGATCTCAAGCGCCAAGTTGGGACCGGAAAGAACAGCTAGGCGGCACTCGGGAAGGCATTCTCCGATCACCTCGCTCATCAACTTTCCACTCCCATGTTCGATGCCTTTGGTGCAAGAAACAATGATGGTTCGGGGCTTCGGCGAAAGCGCCGCCAGCATCCCAGCAATCGAGCGAACCGCCTTCGATGGGGTGACCATGAAAATCAGGGGGGCTTCCAGCGCATCCGCAAGATCGCTCGTTGCCCGCACATTCACGGGCATGGCGATCTCGGGAAGATAGGCGCTGTTTCTATGGAGCGTGTTGATTTCCTCCACCACATTGGAATTGTGTCCCCAAAGAGTGATTGGCAGCCCATGATCCGCCAAAAGGATCGCGAGCGCACTCCCCCAGCTTCCCGCACCGATAATGCTTATTTTTTCAAACATGATTCACGAATTCGGACGGCGTTTCTTTTCAAAGCGCTTCTCAGTTCCTGCCATCAGACGCTGAATATTCGATTTGTGACGCCAAATGGCGAGCAGCCCCATCAACCCCGCTATGGACGTTCGCACCAAGTCGCATTGACCAATGAACATGAGCGCACCGGACGCCGTGGGCAGCGCCACAGCCGCTCCGATGGAAGCGATGGACACATACCGTGTGGAATAAAAAAGCACCAGCCAAACGAACAAGCCAAACGCAAACACAGGCCACGGAAATAGCGCCAACATGATTCCCGCCGAGGACGCAATCCCCTTCCCTCCTTGGAATCCCAACCACACAGGGTAGCTGTGCCCAATGACCGCAAAGATCGCGGAAACCACACCGACATTGATGACCACCGATTCCGCCGCATGGTAAAACCACATCGCCAACACAAACCCGACCATCACGGCCAACCATCCTTTAAAGGCATCCAGAGCAAAAACAGTGTATCCCCATTTTTTCCCCAAGACACGAAGGGCATTTGTAGCACCCGTACTTCCACTGCCTTCGTTCCTCAAATCCATCCCGTTCATTCGCCCGGCAAGATATCCCCAAGGAATCGATCCCAGAACATAGGCTTGTAAAGCGGCTAAAACATATAATGTCACCTCAGATAAATCTCGCTTACTGAAGCTCTCCTCAAGAAAAATCACTAATATATCAAAAACTCAACACTGAGATAGGTTGAGCCCGAAAACGGATATTCGACAGAATTTACAGAATTTAAAATATGGACTGAGGAACTTGCCTCCGACCAAAGGGAATTTTCGAGGCGATTCCTATACCGTGTATCTCATTCTGTGAATTTTGTTCATTCTGTCTAAAACTTCTTCAAAAGCTGGATTCAGGTTGAGTGCCAACTACTCAGTCAACAGCTGTTTGAAAGCAAATCTCACACCAAACCCAGCTTGATAGATCTTCTAGTTGTATTTTCTAGAAGCTAACGAGTGAAGTTTTTGATTATCCTCAAAGCCTTACTTTTCGCAAGATAGCGAAAAATATTGGATTTAATTATACAAATGTCGCTGTATTAATCGTGTTTAGCGTTGTTACTGCGCCTCCGCTGGCTTGTATGATTGCAATCAACTCGTCGGTTGCTCCTGTTTCATAGTAGAGACCCGACCCTGTAACGCTACCCACAGTAACATTCGCCAAGGAATATTGAGAGGCAGAGCCATACAATTTAAGTATGTCTGTGCCGACAGCAAAATCCGTCACGATTGCAAAATCGGTAGCACCACCACTTGAAGCAACACCATCATTATAAAGAACTCCTCCAGCATAACCAAGAGCAAATACATCTGTACCGGATCCCCCAGTCAGCGTATCGATTTCGCCTATTCCACCCGTGGCTGAGGACAAAGCCCCTTGCACAAAGTCAGATCCGTCGCCTGCTGATAAAGAATCACTACCAGCGCCGCCATATAAGAAATTATTTTCCGAATTACCAGTAAGCGTATTGGATAGAGAATTCCCATAAGCTATACTGCCAGTTCCGAGTTCGAGTTTCTCAATATTGGCAGCGAGCGTGTACTGCATGACATTTGAATAAATCGTATCCGTTCCGGATGCGCTAGCTTCAACCACCACATCAGACGTGGCGTCAACAATGTAGTAATCATTGCCAGCTCCGCCGACCATCGAATCATTGCCGGTGCCGCCGATGAGGCTATCGGCTCCGTCCCCGCCGAGAATCGTGTCATTGCCGGCATCGCCAGAAAGCGTATCGTTGCCAGCTCCGCCGCTGAGACTGTCGGCTCCGTCCCCGCCGAAGAGCGAGTTGGCCACCGAGTTGCCCACAAGTGTGTTGGCGGCCGCGTTACCCGTGCCTTCCACAACGGTTCCGTCGAGGATCAGCACCTCCACATCGCTACCCAGCGTGTAATCGGTGACATTAGCCAGAACCGAGTCGGTGCCTGTACCTGCGCCTGCCGCTTCAACCACGGTGTCCGTCAGCGCGTCGATCATGTAGTAATCGCTATCGGCTCCGCCCACCAGGCTGTCGTCGCCGGCTCCGCCATTGAGCGTGTCCACTCCCGCATCTCCAACGATGATGTCGTTGGCCGCGTCACCAGCTAGGCTATCATTGCCCGCTCCGCCAACCAAGCTGTCGATCCC
>JALQZP010000076.1 GCA_023258235.1 Terrimicrobiaceae bacterium
AGCCAAGTAGTCGAGCAGAGGTTGGTTGGTAGGTTTCAAGCCGGTGGTGCCGAAGTCACCAAGGGTTTGGACAATCCCGTTGCCGAAGAGTTCAGCAAAAACACGATTCACGAACACGCGGGAGAGGAGACTGTTTTGAGGATGGGTGATCCAGTCAGTCATTTCGCGGCGGTTGCGAGCAGGGGCGTTGTAGGGGTTGAGGATTTTTGGAACGCCCGGAGTCACGAGTTCGCCCTTGTTCATGGCATTGCCGCCAATCCAGACGCGGGTTTCGCGCGAGTTTTCCGAGGGCCTTTCCTTCATGACGGGGAATTTGAGGCCTTTGACCCCGGCGATGTATTGGTTCAACTCATTGATGCGTTTGGTGAGCGCCAAATGCTCGGAGTCCGTCAGCAATCGCTGCCAACCGGGATTGGCAATGAGGTGGATTTGAAATTTTCGCAACTGGGTGGCTTGACCGCCGCTGGTGGGTTGGTTGGATCGGAGGTCGGCAACAATTTGGTCCCCCTCGGCCAGCGTAAGGGGGTCTTTCAAGACAATGACAGCTTCCATTTTCCGGAAGAGCTTCGGGTATCCGCCAAATCCAGCACCCGTTTCGTCCAAGCTCCGCTCCGGGAGATTCGGGCCGGCCAAGCCATCGCCATAAACATACGCGAGGGGCACGGGGGTGCGTGTGCCATCGGGCGAGATTTTGGAGAGGGCGATGTGTGACAGCACCGATCCGCGGAAAGGAGCTTTCGCCGGGTCGTCGGAGTCCGGCAGGATGGTGAACTTGAGCGCGGTGAAGGGAGTGAGGCTCGCCGGCGGGCGCAGAGTCACATTGTAAGTGGTATCTTGGGTCTGCGTACCCTCGGTGAAAATGACCCCGTCTTTTTGTTTCAAGGCACCGGAACTGATCTTGAGATCGACGATTTCGGGCAAAACCCAGGCTTGGTCTTTGTTGAACCAGACCGCTCCCCGGTGATTCCGCTGATTGAGAAGGGAAGCGAGTTCCAATTGGGCATTGGTCACTTTTTGACGCTCGGCGGGGTCGTTTGCGAACACATGCTGGGGGAAGTCATCGTCCAGATCGCAATCCTCGCTGTTGTTGAAGTAGGACATGAAGCGGAAGAAGTCCTTGTGGGGGATGGGCTCATAGGGGTGGGAGTGGCACTGGACACAGCCCATGGTGATCCCTTGGAGGCTGTTCCAATTCGTGCTGATGCGGTCGATCACGGCCTCGACGCGGAATTGCTCGTCGTCCGTGCCGCCTTCGGTGTTCGTTTTGGTGAGGCGCTGGAACAGAGTGGCCTGGAGTTGCTCGGTCGTGGGCTTGTCGGCGAGGTCGCCCGCCAACTGGTCACGCACAAACTCAGTGTAGGGCGTATTGCGATTGAAAGCAGAGATCAACCAATCGCGGTAAGGCCAAGCATCGCGATGGGGGTCTTTTTCAAAGCCATAGCTGTCCGAGTAGCGCGCGAGATCCATCCACATCGCGGCCCAGCGCTCGCCGAAGCGGGGTGAGGCCAGCAAGCGGTCGACGGTTTTTTCGTAGGCATCGGGGGACTGATCGGCGAGAAAGGCGTTGAGTTCCTCTTCGGTCGGCGGAAGCCCGGTGATATCAAGAGTGGCGCGGCGCAGCCACTGGGGCTTCGGTGCCTCGGCCGAGGGCTGGAGGTTGTTCTTTTCGAGGTTCGCGAGCACATAGGCATCCATTGGCTGGCTTCCCCAATCCTTGCGCTTGGTCTCGGCCGGTTCTTTTTTCGGGGGAATGTAGGCCCAGTGCTCCTCGTATTTCGCCCCTTGGCGGATCCATTCCTTGATGAGATCGATTTCCTGGGGCTTAAGCGGTTCGCGGTGGTGGTCACCGTGCGCGGGCGGCATCACATAGCGGGAGTCGGTCGAGGTGATCCGCTTGATAACCTCGGAATTGTCAGGATCGCCGGGGATGATGATTTTTTTGCCATTGGAAGAAACGCCAAGGGCCTCGTCGCGGTAGATGAACGACACGCCCGCACTTTTTTTCACCCCACCGTGGCAACCGGTGCACGAGGTGTTCAAAATCGGGCGGATATCTCGGTTGAATAAAACCTCGCGCTCGGCGGCGGAGAGCGAAGCCGCCGTTGCGGTGGCCAGAACCAAGAGGATTTTTGGGATTCTCATTTTGCTTGGGGTTGTTGTGAAGCTGCGGAGATCGTGACTGGAGCACCCACCACTCGAACCTGGCGGCCGTTGGCAGCGGTGAGCTGTTTCTCGAGGGCCAGCGCACCGACTGCATCGATTCCGGTGCCGGCAACATAAACGGTGCGCAGGGATTTCATTTTGGCCAGAGAGTCGGCCGAGGCCGGGGTCACCTTGGTGCCGAAGAGGTTCAGAATCTCCAATGAGGGCAATCCGGAGATGGATGCCACAAAGGCGTCGTCGGCCATAGTTTGGCTCACATTCAGGCTCCGCAAGGCCTTCAAGCCCGCCAAGCCCGAAAGCGCGCTCGAGTCCATCGTCGAAAGAGTCAGGTCGGCCTCGGTCAAATTCTCGCCGAACGGCTGGAGCTTCTTAACTCCCTCCGCGCCGAAGGTTCCCGCATAGCTATAGACCATGAAGCGGAGCCGATCGGTGCCGGCGTTGAGATATTTCAGGGATTCCGGGAAATCGGCACTAAACGCCATGATCAATGGTTCAAGCTTGGCCTTGCTGGCTCGGACACGCTCGGCTTCTTCGCTTGCAAGACGCTTTTTCTCTTCTTCAAGGGCCTTGCGTTGTTCTGGCGAAACGAGGTTTGCCAAGGCCGCATCGACTTCCGGGGTGGTTTTGAGTTGGCTGACACGGGCGGTTTCCGAAGCACCTTGGGCGATCCACCATTTCAGGAAAGTAATATCGTCCGGTGATAGTTGAGGCTTGTCCGAAGGCGGCATGTGCTGCTTGTCCTGAAGCGGCAGGTGGATCCGCTGAAGAACATCGCTTTTTTCGGGGTCTCCGACGACGATACCGGGTCCCTTCTCACCACCCTTGAGCAAGGCCGCCATGCTGTCCATGCGGAAGGCGCCCTCTTGTTTGTCGGGACCGTGGCAGTAGATGCAATTCACCGAAAGGATCGGTTGAACGATTTGAGTGAAGACCACCGGATCCTTCGCCAGTGCCTCAGCGGCAGCCTTGCGCTCCGCGAGGACTTTGGGAGGCAGTTGCTCAAGGGGATCCCCGTGGGTGATTTCACCCCCGTAGTGGCCGGCCAGTGTCATCAACAGCACACTCAAACCCAGCCCGGCTAAATAAACTCCGCGAACAACGAACGAATTTCTACGTGCCAGAGTTGCCCAGAGGCTCCACGCCGTAGTCAGCAAAAGCGCACCGCAAAACAAAAAAGCCACACGCTTGTGCATCTGGATCAGGTCACCCGTGTAGTTCCCTGTTAGATAAAGGCTATACCCCGTCACAAGCGCCAGCAGCGAGGTGCCGAACGCAAACAACAATGGCCAGGTCGCATCGACCCGCACCTTCCCACGGGTCGCAATCCCCACGCCCTCCAGAGTGACGAGAAGAAGAAGCGCCCCGATCGGGAGGTGCAAAAACACGGGATGGAGCGTCCCGATGAAATTGATCCACAACCCCACAACGCCAGCAGTCTTGGGATTCGCCAAACCTGGATGCCCCAAAAACGGCAAACCAGCCAACCCGGCCGCCGAGCCCACAAACACGATGAATAGGAGGAAACGAAGGAGGAATGTCATGGAAGTATCGGTTCAACTATCGCGAGAAAGCGGTTTGTTCACAATGGAAGCTTTGGGAAAAAACATGTAAGATTTGGGAGCCTCATATCGGCTGCAAAAATAAAACAGGAACGCGAACTTCGTCTCAAATTCCCTGTATTGTCGAGCCGGCGTATCTTTGTTTTTTGACAAATCACTCCAAAGAAAAACGCGAACGGTTTTGCCGTTCGCGTTTTCGCTAGAGAAAGGGCGTGAGCCCGGTGGTGTCGGGGTTCAACCCCGCTTGCCAATTATTTTTTCTCTTCGCTCTTTTTGGCATCCTTGTCGCTGCAATCACCTTTTTTGCCGTCTTTTTGTTCGCATTTGCCTTTTTTCGCGTCTTTGTGGTCGCAACTTCCGCAATGGGCGTGGGAGGAAGCGATCGAGGTAACAACGATGGCCGTGGCGATGAGGAATGATTTAATCATAGGAATTAAAGATAGAATCCTAGAAACACATGCTGTCAATGCGGTTTTTTGAGTTTTGGAAGGCCCATCGAAACAACCTCAGCGCCCGCGTGCGTGCTGGCGAAACTCCCGGGGTGAACTGCCCGTGAATCGCGAGAAGGTTTTTGAGAAGTGGAACTCGTCGTGGAAGCCAAGCATCGCGGCAATTTCGCCGTTTGTGAGAGATTGGAGAGCAAGCAGCCTGCGGGCGCGCTCGATCCGGCGGGCCAACACGTATCGGCCTGGCGGCATACCAACCGCGCTTTCGAATTTTTTCCGGAAGGACTCGTAGCCGATGCCGCACGCCTGTGCGGCTTGCCGGAGGGGGTCCGCTCCTCCGGCCGGTTCCGAATGCTCCAAAAAGTCGAGCGCCCTTTCAAGCCAACCCTCGCGTTTGATGGCTGGCTCCCGTGGTGCGCCAACAATCTCCGACAGCAACTCCTGCCAGAGGCAGACCGCCTTGAGTGACGAGCAGTCTTTCCGCTGGATCTCTTGGAAAAATTTCTGGAACACGCGCACCCCTTTATCCGGAGGCAGCCAGCGGCCCGTGGTGCGCGATGGATCGAAACACCCCCCTTCGCGCCATGCCTCAAAAACTGGGCCACGAAAGCACACATAGATTTCATCCCAGCGCCCGCCCGGAGTCGATCCATATGCCTGCGCCATTTCGGGAAAAACCATAATCCAGCTTCCGGGTTGCAGTACCTCCTTGACCCCGCGCTCGTCGTTGTAAAAACAGTTTCCGGACACGCTGTAAACCAGTGCCCACTGCCCGAAAATCCGCATCCCCGGGCCACCGGTTCCATCCGAGTTGGCGATAGTGCCTGCCAATGTCACCTCACCGGGGCCGCCCGAAAAACGCGGCAACCGGAAAAGGCCGGTTCGCCAGCGCGAGATGGCAGGAATATTCATTTCCCATAATCTACATGTTTTTTACCAAAGCGTCCATTCCGGAAAGCCCACGCCTCGCCGATATTCGCCTCATGGATGCGACGTCCCTTTCCTCTATTTCCTCCTGCGGCCATCCGCTGGACACCTGCGGGCACGCATGGGGTGAACTCAGGGATTCCTCCCCCATCCGAAAGGACACGTCCGCGTTGCGGCAACGCATGCGGGAGGAGGGACACCTTTTCTTTCGCGGTTTTTTTCCACGGGACCTGATCGCCCGGGCGAGGATCTCGCTACTCGAGCGTCTCGCCGAAAACGAGGGACTCTTCGATCGCACACATCCTCTTTCCGAAGGCGTTCTGGTCGCGGAAATCAAATCACCCATCGGCTTCACGCCGGAGGCCGCACTCGGAAACACCGCCCTCCAGCGCGTGGTATTCGGACCCGAAATCCAGGAATTTTATACCCGTTTTCTGGGTGGCGTGGTCCGGCATTTCGACTACATCTGGGTTCGCTCGATGGGACCGGGGAGCGGCACCAGACCGCATTGTGACATCGTTTACATGGGCCGTGGAACCCGCGAACTCTACACCGCATGGATCCCCTACGGCGATGTGACCTACGACATCGGCGGCCTCATCATCCTCGAAAAATCGCACCTCCAATCCGACCGGATCGCAAAATATCTGAACTCCGATGTGGATACTTTCTGCTCAAACAATCCAGAACGCCACGGTTGGAAATTCGGTGGTGCGCTCTCGACCAATCCGGTCTCCCTGCAAAAAAAGTTCGGCGGACGCTGGCTGGGAGCGGAGTTCCGTATGGGCGACTTGCTCACCTTCCGCACTGATACCGTGCATGCGAGCCTCGACAACCACAGCGACCGCCTGCGCCTCTCAACCGACACGCGGTATCAACTCGCCACCGAACCAGTGGATGAGCGCTGGGTCGGAGAAAATCCCATCGGCCACGGCCCCGCCGGGCGGCGCGGGCTGATTTGCTGAGCAAAGATCCAAGCATTCTGTTGACTCAATCTCGGCAAAACCGCCCACAACTCATCGGCATTCTTTTCGATGCCGTCTGTCAGGATTTTTTCTTGGGAGCAGGAGTTGGCGATGGCGCTGGAGCGACCTCCACACCCCAGATGGCGGCGTTGGAGAGGTGCAGGTAGTTTGGTTTTTCCGCCGTGACATAGAGGCGGAATTCGGTGGCTTCGCGCTCTTCAGGCTTGAGGGAAGTGAGATCGAGATTCCATGACTCCTCGGGTTTTTCGGATTTCCAGATGGTTTCCCATTCGCCGGAATCGTTCAAACGCTGGAGTTCGAGGCCCTCGGCGCGTTCCATGTATTCCCGGCGGTTCACGATCGAGAGAGCAGAGAGACGCACTTTCGTCGGGAAAGTGATCTTCGCCCACGGGTGCGCTTCGATATCCGTGTGGAATGCGAACGGAATCGTGCTGATCGCAGGGTCGAGGAACTTTACGAAGCCATCCTGCGGAGTGTGCGGGGTGTTGCTGCTGATGCTGACCTTGGCCTTCGGGCCGATGAGCGTGCCGAATTTGGCGGGGTCGGCGGCGACGGCCGCCAAAAGCTCCTCGCGGGAGAGCGGGAAGCGGCCGAGGACAAGTTCACTGCCACCGATGTTGCCGGCCGCTGGCGGGCCACTGATTGAGAAAACGACATAACGGCCTTTGAGCTCTTTGACGAATCCATACCGCGTCAGCGTGCGATCGTTCGGAGTACTGGGTTTCAGCACAACCTCGGCATCCGCGGGCCGCTTGAGGATCGCTATGTCCTTCGAGGCTGTGCCGGGATCGGAGTTGGTCACGCGGATTTCGATTTTGCCGGACTTATCTACGGCAAGTGGTCGCTGGGCATAGAGGAGGCCCGAGAAAACAATTTCAGAGCCCATATCGTAGACCACGATAAAGGGTCCGGATCCTTTTCCCGCATATTCGGCACCTTGGTTGTTCGGCGTGCCGATGTCCGCGAGTTTGACGCTGCCATCGTAGAGGTTTTTGACGAGGTAGTTGCCGTCATACTCCGAGGAGGCGGACGCGGCCAGCGGTGCCCAGTAAAGGGTGCCATCGACCATCGGCGGCGGCGGGCGGTCGGGGATGTCGATGCCGAGGACTTCGACTTTCATCGCGGCGAGGCGGTTTTCGAGCGCTTGGATTTCCTCCTCCACGCGGCGCTTTTTGGTTTCGGGGAAGCGGGCTTTGATGAAGTCGCCAGCGGTCGTCGGGCTCACGGTGGTGTCCCATGCGGCGAGTTGGACGATGTTCGGGAACTTCGAGAGGAAATTCACCGAGCGGTCGGTGACCTCGGTGCTATTCAGGTTGATCTTCCGGAGCTTCCGCAGTTGGGAGAGTTTGGCGACATCCTGGTCGTCGGTGTCGGTTTCCTGGAGGCGGAGTTCCTCAAGGTTGGCGAACTCGGCAATCGCTGGGAACGCGGCTTCCGAGATTTTGGTTTTGCCTGCATCCAGCAGCACGATGTTCGCCTTGATCGGCTCCAGGCTGGCGATGAGCGCGTCGGGATCCGGCGCATCGGAGGCGATAAAGACATTCAAGGCAGGTGAGTCCATTGAGGAACGGCGCACGGCGAGGTTCGGAATCTTGGCGAGCGGCGCGCCGGCTTTGACGACCTCTTCCCAAGCCATCATAGGCACCTCGGGGGTGGCGACTTGGAACCCGAGATTCTTTTCCAAGAGCGCCAGTGCGGCGGACGGCGGGAGGTCATCGACAAGCGGAAGACGCTCCTTCGCGCCGCGGGAGATCCACCATGAGAGAAGTTCGAGTTCGGCATCGGAGAGTTGGGGTTTGCCTGTCGGAGGCATGTGCTCCTTGTTGTCGAGCGGGAGGTTCGCTCGCTCGATCATCAGACTCGCAGACGCATCGCCTGGCTTGAGTGCGGCACCGTGTTTTCCGCCGGCGAGGAGGAGTTGCAGGGTATCCATCCGGAGGTTGCCGTTGCTTTTCGAGGGATTGTGGCACTCCACGCACTTGGATTCGATGATCGGCTGGATGGCCGCGACATAAATGGCCGCATCCTCCTTGTTGCCTTTATCCACAGGGATCGGCTCGGGTTTTCCCCCAAGTGCGACGGGGAGGTAGGCGGTGAGGTAATCCTCGCCATGGGTGAGTGCCCCGCCGTAATGGCCAGTCGCGGAGACCAGACCCAGCGAGGCGAGCAGAAGGAGCGAATAGCCCCATCGACCGAAGCGACCAGAAAGATGGTGCAGGTAGAGCATCCACACACAGACAACCGAGGTGGCGATGCCGAGCCAGCGGTGGTCCGAGAGCAGATCGCCACTGTAACCGCCGGGTGCGGCCAACAGGGTGCCGAGCGCAGTGGAGGCGATCGCGGACAGGGCGCAAAGCCACAGCAAAACACGTTTGGCCGTGCGAAATTCAAAACTAAAAACCCATTGCAGAACCTGGAGTGCGGCGATCGCGACAAGGAAGCCGATCGGCAGGTGGACGACGAGCGGATGGAAGCGCCCGATAAACAGCATCAGCTTTTCAGGAACAGGGAGTGTCGGGGCGATACCGAAATAGACGAGGGCGGCAGTGGCTAAACCCGCAAGAAGAATACCAAGAGTGTTTAGAATGAGGCTGAAGGGTTTTGTCATGGATAATAAATCGAAAAATGATTCGTCGTCTGAATTACCGAGGTTAGTCGCGGGTGATGGTTTCGTCCAAGTTCAGAATGGTGGACATGGTGAAGGACAAGGCGGCCAGTTCGGTCGGAGGCAGGGATTTGTCCCGTGCCTTTTCGCCGTAGGAAAGAAACTTCTCGGCATTCTTGGGATCGGCGGTGAAGCGTTGCAGGTTTTCACTACTGAAGGAAATCCAGCTTTCAAGTTCCTTGTCATTCGGATTGCGGCCGGTGGCGAGGCGGAATCCACGGCGCAGGCGCTCGGCGAGTTTTTCCTGCCAAGGGCCGTTGATGTCCGTGAAGAGGCGCTCGGCGAGCTTGCGCGAAAACTCGAGGTAGGTCTCGTCATTCATCAACACAAACGCTTGGAGGGGCGTGTTCGTCGTCTCCCGCTTGGAAATGCAAGCCTCCCGGCTGGGGGCGTCAAAAATGACCATTTGAGCCGGGGGCACGGATTGCCTCCAAAAAGTATAGAGGCTCCGCCGGTAGAGTTTGTCCCCCGAGTTGCGCGTGTAGATGCCGAAATTCGCCAAGGGGTTGAAAGTGGCTTTGTCCCTCCAGATTTCGGGCTGGTAGAATTTCACGCTTGGTCCGCCTACCTTGTCGTTCAGGAGGCCGGAGGCGGACAGGGCATTGTCGCGAACCAACTCGGCCGGGAGGCGGTAGCGGGGCGCGCGGGCGAGGAGTTTGTTCTCGGGATCGATGTCCTTGAGGTCCTCGCGGCGCTTCGAGGACTGGCGGTAGGTGGCGCTCATGACGATGTTTTTCACGGCGCGCTTGATGTCCCATTTGTTCTCGCGGAAATCGACCGCAAGGTAATCGAGAAGCTCGGGGTGGGTTGGTTGGGCGCTTTGCAAACCGAAATCCTCCGAGGTTTTGACGATGCCGTAGCGGAAGATTTGCTGCCAGAGGCGGTTCACTTC
>JALQZP010000077.1 GCA_023258235.1 Terrimicrobiaceae bacterium
GGCGTGCCGAGCACATGTCCCTCGGGCAGGAGTCCCCATGCGGCGTGATCCATCGAGACAGGTCCTTTCCAGTTGAGTTGAGCCCGGATCGCGTCGGCTTCCTTGGGAATGATCGGGGTCATCAGGATCGAGATGATGCGGAGGGCCTCCGAGAGCGAGTAGAGAACCTCGTCCAGTTTGGCAGCTTGATCGGGATCCTTTGCGAGTTTCCAGGGAACGGTTTCCTCCACGTAGGCGTTGCAGCGGGTGGCGATCTCCATCACCGATTCCAAGGCCGCTTGGAGCTGGAAGGCCTCCATTTGCTTTTTATAAGCGGCGGTTTTTTCATTGGTGAAGTCTTTCAGTGGCGACTCGGTGCGGCGAAGAGTGGCCTCGCGGTAGCGTTTGGCCATGTTGAGGGTGCGGTTGAGAAGGTTGCCGAGGCTGTTGGCGAGATCGCTGTTGTAGCGCTGAACGAGGCGTTCTGTACTGAAGTCGGCATCGCGTCCGGTAGCGATGTCGCTCAAGAGGTAGTAGCGGAGCGCCGCACAACCATACTTCTCCGCCAGTGCCGATGGGTCCACGATATTGCCGAGGCTCTTGCTCATTTTCGCGCCGGCGATATTCCACCATCCGTGCACGAGGAGGAGGGGAATCTGGTCGTCCGCGAATCCGAGTGCATGCAGCATGATCGGCCAGTAGATGCCGTGAGGGGGGATGAGGATGTCCTTGCCGATCACATGGACGGCCGGCCACTTGGCTTGGAAATCCGTCAAATCCGCATCCGATGCCGGATTGTAGCCCGCGAAGCTGATGTAGTTCACCAGCGCATCGAACCACACATAAGTCACGAAGTCGGAGTCGAAGGGGAGCTCGATGCCCCAGGTCAGGCGGGATTTCGGGCGCGAGATGCAGAGATCGCCGGAGAGTTTTTCCACGGCGTTGCGGAGCTCGGCCACGCGGAATTCCGGTATCACGATCGGGTTTGCGGACCGGGTGCGCGCGTCAATGAGGTCGAGGAGCCACTGGCGGCTCTCGGCGAGTTTGAAATAGTAGTTTTCCTCCTCGATAAGGACGACCTCGCCCCATTCCTCGCCGAACTCGCCATCCGGACCCCGTTCCTTGTCGGTGAGGAACTGCTCCTGGCGGACGCTGTAGTAGCCGCTCTGCGAGGCTTTGTAGAATTTCCCCTCGTCCCAAAGTCGCTGGAGGATCGCTTGGACGCAGGATTTATGGACATCGGACGTCGTAGCGGCCCATGCGTCGTATTTCAGGTCGAGTTTTTCCCAGAGTGCGAGAAAAAGAGAGGTGATGCCGTTCACGAATTCCGCCGGTTCGATTCCGCGTTGCTGTGCGGATTGCTGCACCTTCTGGCCGTGTTGGTCCACACCGGTGAGATAAAAAACCTCGCGTCCGTCGAGACGGTGATATCGCGCGATGGCGTCGGCGAGCACTTTTTCGTAGGCGTGTCCGATGTGAGGGGCGCCGTTTGTGTAGTCGATCGCGGTTGTGATGAAGAAAGTCTTTTGCATGGTTTTGGAATTCGTTTTTCGGGGTTGGTCAGGTTTCGAGTTTCACTTTACCGCCCCAGGAAATAATGCGGGCCTTCACGCCAGCGGCCTCGGCTTCGGCGATCTGGTGGTTCCGGACATAAAAAAGGGAGAGGCTCGACCAGGCCAGTTGGTCGTTCGGCCGAAGCTCCACGGCGCGGAGTCCTGCTTGGATCGCCTCGACCGGCCGGCCGCCCTTCATCAAGGCCATTCCCAAGGCGTGCCAGCCGTCAAAAAAGTCCGGCTCGATCTCGGTGCATCGGCGGTATTTTTCAATCGCGGCATCAAGGTCGCCGATGGCTATGTCGCCGGTTGCGTCATCAAAAATCTCAGCAACGCGATCCTCCATCAGCCTTGGGGGTTCCCCGGCATGGTGATTTTGGCGGCTTCGCGGCTCGTGCGCAGCCATTCCGCGAAGAGAAGATCCCTTTTGTTGCGGATCATGTTGGAGCGGATTTCAGACTCTTTTTCGCCGAAGGTCTTCGCATCCGCTGGACCCCGTGCGGTGAGTCGGACGGCAAACGCGCCCCATGGGGCCTGCAAGAGATTCGATGTTTCCCCCTCTTTCAGCAAGAGGGTGCTCGCAGTAATGAGTTGTTGCTCGGGCGTGGCGTCTTCGGCTGCGGGAACGATGCCGGTGAGGGTTTCGACCTTCGCGCCTTGTGCTGTCGCGGCCTCGCCGAGCGGCTTGCCGGAAAGAAGCGCGCTTTGAATCGAATTCAATGCCGAGGTTGCCGTCTGCATGAAGAGTTGATCGGACTTTTGCGAGCGAAGACGAGCCTCGATCTGCGGACGGGCCTCATCCAAGGTGAGTGGACGGGCGGGGTTCACTTCCGTGATCTCGAAAACGTAAAACGCATCGCCGGCTTGCACCACATCGCTCGACTTGCCCGGTCCGGCCAGGAGGAAGGCGGCGGGAGCGAGTGATTGGGCGATCCCGGCGGATTTCGGGTCGGTGTTTTTTTCCTGTGAGCCGGTCCGATCGAAGGCGGCGAGCTTCTCGATTTTAAGCCCGGCTTTTTTGGCTGCCGTCTCCAGATTCAACGAACCTTGCGCGATCGAGTCCGTGACCGCGCTTGCCGAATTGGCGAGCTTCTGGAGGGCTTCGGTTTTTTCCTTCCCTTCGAGTTTCGAGCCTTCGGGCAATTCAAAGGCGACGTAGCTGATGGCGCGGGTTTCGGTCGTATTCAGCGCCGCTTTGTTGTTCTCGAAAATGGAGGCGACCTCCTCCGGCGCGACCGGAGCGCTTTCGGGCTTGGCGTCCTTGTTGAACTTGATGACCTCGGCTGTGACGGGTTGGAAGATTCTGGCTGTGGCCTTGAGTTCCTCTTCGGACATGGCGGCCGGCGCTTCGACGATCGCGCTCAGGCTTTCTAGCCGGATCGCGTCGCGCATGACCTCCTCGAGTTGGCGCTCCGTGAAACCGCGCGGTGTGAGTTGCTCGCTGACAAAGACCGAGTATTTGCGAGGGTCGAATTGGTTTTCGGATTTGAAGATCGGGAGTTTTTTGATGCGGTCAGCCACTTGGTCGTCTGTCGGTTCCACGCCCATTTCACGCGACTGGTGCTGGAGGACAATCAGATTCCAGACAAATTCCGAGAGGGCCGCTTCTCGCTCCTGGGCCATTCCGCCGAGCTTGCGAAGAAGATCGTATTGGCCGAGTGACATCGTGAGTTGGTAGTTTTTGACTTGGCGGTCGATGGCGACCTGTGTGAGTGGTTTGCCGTAGATCACGGGATTTCGGACCGCTGCCAGATCGTCGAGTTGTTGGGTATTGTACAGAAAGATAAATGCTACAATAGTCAGCGCCGCGATAAGGAGCATCAGAACGCGTTGGTTTTTGCGGAAGACGTGAAACATAAAAAATGACAAAAATATTGATTAAACGGAAAAAAAGTTTTAGTGACTTTGTGAAATGAAAGCAAGCCCCCCACGTTTATTAGCCTTGGTAGTCTCGATGGCCGCTTGTTCTTTTGCCACTTTGTGCGCTCAAGACGCCGTTGTTCAGAAGGACGGGAAGTCTTCCAGCGGAACGATCACCGGCGTGCGGGCCAATGCGGTTCGAATCAAGATCGGTCCTGTGGAAACAGCCGTGCCGCTCGCGAATGTGAAGTCGGTGACCATGGCCCCACCTGCGGATTACACCGCCGCTGTTGAAGCATGGAGCAAGGGGGATGCTGCAACAACCATCACCAAGCTCATTCCCGTGGTGCAAACTTTCAAAGGTCTTCCCACCGCTTGGGCCGAGCGCGCGTGCTCCATCCTCCCTGAAGTTTATCTGACCATCAACAAGCCCGCCGAAGCGGAGGCCGCCTTGGCCGAATTTCAAAAACTCTACCCCGGATCGACCTCCTCAACCCAACTCCTTCTCGCCCGCCTCTCGCTTTCAAAGAAGGATTTTATCGGTGCCAAGGCCCGCTTGGAACCGCTGGTGAAAGAGGCCAAGGCGGCGAAACTTCCCAAGGGCTCCGAGGCTGTGACATACAGCCAAGCGTTGCTTCTGATGGGAAATGTGGAGGAACAGTCTGGACAAAAACCAGAGGCTCTTGAAAACTATCTCCTTGTTACAACCATTTTCAACAAGGATAACGCCGCAACGGCGCAGGCCGCAGAGCGAGCCAAGGTTCTCAACGAAGAAAAAGTGATCGTCCCTTGAAAATCCAAACAGCTAAAATTTCTATGCCAAAAATCCAACCCACCGTCCACCGTCTCCTTCCGATCTTGCTTCTCGTTTTAGCAAGTCCTCTCGCCATGGCTTCCGACAAGCCGCCGGAGGAGATGAATATCATTCAAACGATTCTCCATGGCGGACCACTGATCGTGATGATCTGGCTTTGTATTTTGGGTACGTCGATGGTGATGATTACCTTTATCATCCAGCTTTTTATGACGCTTCGCATGGAAGCTTTGGCTCCGAAAGCCCTTCTGGATTCACTCACAACCAGCATTCAGTCAGGCAACTTCCAAGAAGCTTGGGAAATCTGCAATGCCAACAAGGTTTACATCGCACAAGTCTTGCGCGGGGCCCTCGAGCGTCTCGGTCGTGGCAAGGATGCGGTCGACAGTGCCCTCATTGAACTCTCCATGCGTGAGGGGCAGATCATTAAAACAAAAATCAGCTATATCTCGGTTATCGGTGTTATTGCTCCCATGATCGGGTTGCTCGGAACGGTTATCGGTATGATGGGTGCGTTCGCCGTTCTGGGTTCCTCGGGTGTGGCTGACCCTCGTGGTCTGGCCCTGCGAATCGGTGAGGTGCTCATGGCGACGGCGAGCGGTCTCTTCATCGCTATCCCGGCGTTCATTTTCTACTACTACTTCCGAAATCTCGCCACGATCGTTCTAGTGGCGTCCGATGATAAATTGCGTCATCTCATGGAGGAGGTTCCCTACGATGAGATTCAAGGAATCCATGTCGGCGAGGGCTACGATGGTTCGATACCGCAGCGCGCCTCATCCGCCTCTTCCGGTCTTTCACAAAAAGTGTCAGCCGATGCAGTAGCCTGCCCTGTCTGTAGTGGCGAAATCTCTTCTGGGCAAACACCTTGTCCGCATTGCGGCACGGTCATCGATTGGTCCTAATATCGCATGTCTGACGCTGGTCACTCCCACGGTAAGTCCAAGAAGGCAGTCCGCAAGCCGGATCACGAGCCGGATCCGGAGTTTCAGATTGCGCCGATGATTGATATTCTCCTCGTTCTGCTGGTTTTCTTTATGTCGATCAGCTCGACCGAAGTTCTGCAGTCGAACAAGGAAATCCATCTTCCCATCGCGAAGGAGGCCAAAGAGGCCAAGGACAACCCCGGTCAAGTCATCATCAACGTCACTTACACACCGATGAACGACATGACCGGAGTGGAGTTGGATCAGAAAGACTATTCTTCGCCTTCGGATTTGGTTCCCTTGCTGCAAAATAAAGTGGCGGCGAATCCGTTGGTGCGGGTTTTGATTCGAGCGGATCGCGAAGTCAAATATGACTTTGTCCGTCAAGTATTGCAGGCCGTTGGACAATCCGGTGTAGGTAATGTAACGTTCTCTGTTGTTGACAAAGAGGCCAGTCCTTCTACTCCATCCTAATGAATATGAAATCTCACTCAGCCTATTTTTCGCTCGCGAATCAGGTTACAACCCAGGAGGCTTTTTAAGCCATGGGAGGCGGTGGTGTATCAGAAGACGGAGACCCCGGGTTCCAAATCGCGCCCATGGTGGACGTGGTGTTCGTTTTGCTCCTGTTTTTCATGGCCTCGGCGGGATCTCAAGTTATTGAGAAGGAGCTAAATATAAGTCTTCCTAGCGGTCGCTCCGCGTCTTCGGCGGGGGCGGTGCCCTCAACGCCCATCATTATCGATATTTTACCGGATGGGAAGATCCAGATGAACAATAAGGTCTACGATACCCCTGACAGCAAGGAACTTCCGGAGCTGCGAGGGTGGCTAAAGGAAACCATTGCCAAGTTCGGTGACAAAGATCCGGTCATTTTACGTCCCAATTCACAGACTAAGCACGAGAGGGTGATGGATGTGCTCAATGCAGCCTCGGCGTGCGGTGTGACCAAGCTCTCGTTTAGTTGAGGAGGGTTTCGGTGGTGGGGCGCAAAAAGCCAAGCTTTCCGTGGTTTGGCTTGTATTCTGTTGCTGCTCTGTTTTTTGCTGGTGGCTTTCTGCTCGCTGGTTTTGGGGTGGCGCGCTATGTGCACAGCCCCGCATTTGCGGCGATGTTGAGTCAATTAACCGGCCAAGCTTTTCATTCTGATGCTGTTTTCATGCCTCTGCATTGGGGGCCGGCCGCTATAACGAGCGAATCCCTTGTTTTGAAGGGGGAATCCGCCTCGCTGATCGAGAAAGCCGAGGCCATCGAGCTGAATGCTGTCTTGGATTGGAGAGCGCTTTTATCGGGGCTTTGGCAAGTTGAGGAGATCACCGTTGGGCAACTTACCGCGGAGTTTAAAGCTCCCACATCCTCTCCGTCGGCACACGAATCCACGAATCCTGCGGCGCGAAACTTCCTTCCAAAACGATTTCAACTCAACCGCATCGCCATCAAAAAAGCGAATATCACCTACAAAAGCGTGTTCGCGCGGGACGTGGGGCTGACCCTGCTTCCGGTCGCGGGCGGGTGGACAATTGATGGCAAGGGCGGGACGCTCAGCGTTCCCAAACTTCCTTTGCTCCATGTGCAGGAGTTGCATTGTCACGAGCGGGATGCGGTTTTATTCCTCGATGGGGCTACTTTCGAGCTTCCCCCCACGGGAAAGTTGTCTGCGGTCGGACGGTCCGGCAAGGATGCCAGTTTGAAAGTCGATTGGAGTGGAGTTCCTGTGCGATCGATCCTGACGAACGGTTTGGATAAATACATAGACGGGACTGTTTCCGGAACGACCCGGTTGGATGCGGATGGTGGGGCAAGGGGATCGTTCCAGCTCAATGGGGCAAGCCTCTCCAATATTCCCGTTTTGAGTGAAATGGGAAAACTCTTACGCGATCCCACATTTCAGAAGCTTCCCTTGCGAGTGGTTTCAGCCGACTTCGATTATCGTGCGGAATCGCTCCAGCTTTCAAACGTGATTCTGGAATCCACTGACAACCTGCGTTTGGAGGGAAGTCTTGCCGTGGATCCAGCCGGCCGGCTGAAGGGGAATTTTGAAATTGGAGTTAAACCGCCCTTATTGAACAAAGTTCCCGGCGCTCTTGATGCTCTTTTTCCGACGCTTCGGAACGGGTGGTGCTGGGCTCCCTTGGAAGTCGGCGGCACGCTGGCGAGCCCCACGGAAAGCCTCTCCCGTCAATTGGCTCCTTTAGTGATGGGGACTTTGCTTTTGAAAAAGGGAAGCGATGTCTTGGAAAAACTTCCCAATGCGCCTGTGGACACCGTAAAGGATGTAATGGACCTTTTCCTGCCGCGCTGATCATTTTAAAGAGTGAAAAAAAATCCACCAGTCGTGTTGACCATTGCCGGATCGGATAATTCCTGTGGTGCTGGTGCGCAGGCCGATTTGAAGACCATCACATTGCTGGGCGGATATGCGCAAACGGCGATCACCTGTGTCGTGGCCGAGGTTCCAGGCCGCGTCAGTGCGATCCAAGCAATCCGCCCTGCGATCGTTGCCGAGCAAATCCGTCTCAGTTTCGAAGCCTTCCCTGTCGCGGCGATCAAAACGGGAATGCTTTACTCCACCTCCCTCATCAGAGCGGTCGCAACGGAACTCTCGGCCCTTAAAAAATGCCCGCCGCTGGTGGTGGATCCTGTAATGGTGGCCTCGAGCGGGGATCCGCTTTTGAAGGCATCCGCGATTGAGGCCTACCGAAAATGGATTTTTCCCCTTGCGACGCTGGTCACTCCGAATCTGGACGAGTTGCGAATCCTCTCGGGAATGCCTTGCCGTGATGTGGAGGAAATCAAATTGGCGGGCGCCAGCCTCGTCGATCGCCATGGCTGCGCCTTTCTCCTGAAGGGCGGGCATCTCCGCACAAAAACAGCGACAGACATCCTTGCAACGAGCAACGGGTTCGAGGTTTTCACGGCCCCTTTTCGACGCAATATCGACGCGCATGGCACGGGTTGTACGTTCTCGGCGGCCATTGCAACCGGCCTCGCCTGCGGTCAGACGCTTTCAGAGGCCGTCGGAAACGCCAAAAACTACATCACGCTCGCGATTGAAAATGCCCTCCGGTGGAAAAAAACCACAGCGCTCGATCACCAACTCGCGTCCTGACTGCGGCGGCCTCATTCCACTTGTTATTCTCGACTGCCGAGGCGATATATCGGTTACCATGAATTCTTTCATCCTCCCGATTCTTTGTGTTTTCGCGATCGGACTCGCTGGCTGCAATTCCAAGGAAAAATGTGCCCGAAGCAACCAGGCTGCCAATGACTGGTTGTCCGCGAATGCCGGATCTGCGGCTGCAAACATCGCCGGGGCTTGGTCCGCGCAGGACATGGCCTGGGGAACGATTTGCTTTCAGCAAGAAGGGTCCAAGGTCCATGGTGTCATGGGAGCCTGCCAAGTCGATGGGCATATGAATGGCTCGATCGCGTATCTGACCCTGAGTTCGGATGAGTGTGTTCGCTATTCGGTCGTGGCGAAAAAGCGGGGGTCGATTCTTTCGGGCTTCTATTCGGCCTCGGTGCCCTTCAGCACCGTGGATCAAAAACCGCTGGAGCTCAGGCGTGTCGAGTAGTCAACGAGACCGTCGATGCGAATATCGTTGCCGATGCGGGTGTAGGTGGGCTCTTTGAGCCTGATAGCGTTCTCGTTGCTTTCCACCCCGCATCCCGCAACGGATGGGGTTTCGCCACCCAGCAGAACCGGGGCGACATAAAAAACAACGCGATCCACAAGACCTTTGTCAAACGCCTCTCCAAGTGTCCGCCCGCCGCCTTCGATCAGCACTTGTTCGACACCCCTTTGACCCAGAGCGTGCAGAACTTCCGTGAGGGATTTTCCTTGGAAGACGAGGGTTCTCTCCCGGTGTTCGTCTGTAAGCAAGTGGCAGTCGGGAGGGAGATTTCCAGAGCGTGACCAGACGGCACGAAACGGTTGTCGATTCACGGGGATGTCGCGAACGGTGAGGCTGGGGTTGTCCGTGCGCACGGTTTCCGCTCCCACGAGGATGGCACCGCTTGCCGCGCGCAACTTCATGGCATCCTTCCTTGAGGCCTCGGAGGTGATCCATCGTCTTCCTTTCGGTGATCCGATGCGACCGTCGAGACTCATTCCCGTCTTCGCGATCACATAAGGAAGACCGGTGCGGATCCATTTATTCCAAGCGCGATTGAGGGACTCGCATTCGGCTTCCAGAACGCCTGAGAGAACCTCGATTCCCGCTTGCCGCAAAATTTCATCAGCACGCCCGGCATGCTTCGGGTTCGGGTCGCGGGCCCCATAAACAACGCGAGTGACACCGGACTCGATGATGGCGGTGCTGCAGGGCGGCGTGCGGCCGTTTGTGGAGCAAGGCTCCAGAGTCACATAAATCGTGGCTCCATTTATTCCAAGCGCGATTGAGGGACTCGCATTCGGCTTCCAGAACGCCTGAGAGAACCTCGATTCCCGCTTGC
>JALQZP010000078.1 GCA_023258235.1 Terrimicrobiaceae bacterium
AGATCTCCGAGTCACCGACAACACGAGCCTTGATGCGGCTGTGCGAGCGGCAGAGAACGTTGTTACGGTTTACATACTCAGTGACTGGAAAAAAAATCATCGATGGACGGGACCCAATCGGCAGCACTTTCTCTGTGGGAGTTTGGCGTCGCTGGCGTCCAATTTGGAGGCGCTTGGCGGCAGGCTGATCATTCGTCGTGGCGAAGCCGTCGAAGAGTTGGAGAGGTTGGCCGCCGAGACTCAGGCCGAGGCCATATTTTTTAATCGTGATCCCGATCCCTTCGGGCGTGGCGTCGAGGATCGGCTTGAAAAGGCGGGGTCCCGTCTAGGGATATCCATCCGGCCATTCAAGGACGTCGCCATTCATGAGCGGGATGAGGTCCTCACCGGCGGAGGCGAACCCTTCCGGGTTTTCACGCCATATTCCAAGGCATGGGCCAAGTTGCCGAAGCCCCCCGTCGCTAAGCGGATTCAGCGGATGCAGTCGCCATCTGGGATTTTTTCTCTCCCGCTGCCCGAAAATTCTTCATGGGATTTGCCGTCTGCGGCGGGGGGTCTTGTTGAAGCAGGCGAAAAGGCGGCCCGTGGGCGAATGAGAGCCTTTCTTGATTCCGGTTTGGCTCGATACGGGGCGGTGAGAAATCTTCCGGCCGGGCGAACCACCTCCCGGCTTTCACAGGATCTGCGTTTTGGGCTTGTTTCGATTCGGGAGTTGCATCGTGCCGTCCTGGATAAAATGGATACACTCGATGCGGCGGGCCGCAACAGCGCCGGAACGTATGTTTCCGAGTTGGTCTGGCGGGAGTTCTACATGCAGGTGTTGTGGAATTTCCCATCCGTCTTGGAGGAGGAATTCAATGTGAAATACCGCGGCATGGTTTGGCCTGGAAAGGTCGGGAACTTCCAGCGTTGGTGCGACGGGCAAACCGGATTTCCGATTGTGGATGCGGCCATGAGGGAGCTCCGTGAAACCGGATTCATGCACAACCGCACACGCATGATTGCCGCCATGTTTCTTACAAAAGATCTCCATTTGGACTGGCGGATGGGGGAAATGTGGTTCATGCAAACTTTGGCGGACGGGGAGATCGCCAGCAACAACGGGGGCTGGCAGTGGAGTGCCGGAACCGGAGCGGATGCGGCGCCCTATTTTCGGATCCAGAACCCATGGAGCCAAACCAAGCGCTTTGATCCTGATGGAGCCTACATCAAAACCTGGGTGCCCGAGTTGAGGAATGTGGATGCTGCGAAATTCATGGATCCACCCGCCCCGGGACTGCGTCTGGCACCGGGCTATCCTTCGCCCATGCTTGACCACTCCGTGGCCCGTGACATCACGATGGATCTCTTCAAGGCGGCTGCGGCGCGTTGATCTGAACCCTTTTTTCAATTCCTTTCCGATCCATGTCCCAAACTTTGCCGATTTATGATTTGGACGAGGAGATCATCGAGACCCTGACTCTCGGTAATCGACTCATCCTCCAAGCTCCCACAGGTTCGGGGAAATCCACCCAGGTTCCGCAAATTCTGCTCGAGGGGGGTGTTCTTGGCAGCGGGCAGTGTGTTATTCTGCAGCCACGCCGTTTGGCCGCTCGAATGCTGGCGGCGCGTGTTGCGGAGGAGCGAGGAGTCCGTCTTGGAGCGGAGGTTGGGTATCGTATTCGCTTGGACAATGTCTCCAGCAGGGACACGCGCATCCTGTTCGTGACCGAGGGCATCTTGCTCAGGCAAATGCTTGCCGATCCATCCTTGGCGGGTGTCTCCACTCTCGTTTTTGACGAGTTTCACGAGCGTCATTTGCACGGCGATATCACTCTCGCGCGGGCGCTTGATTTGCAGGAATCCCTCCGTCCGGATCTCAAAATTGTTGTGATGTCAGCGACCCTCGACGGAGCGGAGTTGGAGGACTACCTCAAGCCAGCTACGAGTCTCCGCTCCGAGGGAAGGGTCTTTCCCGTGGAGGTCGAGTATCTCGATCATGAGCCCAAGGACGATCCTGTATGGGAGTTGGCTACGGATGCTGTTGCCGCCAACATCGAGAAAACAGAGGGGGATATTTTGGTTTTCATGCCTGGTTCGTATGAGATCCAGCGCACGATTCGCGAGTTGCAAGGCCGGCTGGGAAGCCGGTGCGATATCCTTCCGCTGCATGGCGAGTTGACGGCGGCGGAGCAGGACAAGGCTGTGCGTCGCTCCCGTGCGAAAAAAATCATCGTTTCGACGAATGTGGCCGAAACATCGCTCACGATCGACGGCGTCACGCTGGTCGTGGATTCCGGTCTGGCTCGCATGGCCAGATACGATTCCAACCGGGGAATCAACACGCTGCTCATTGAAAAGATCAGCGACTCCTCGGCGGCCCAGCGTGCGGGTCGAGCCGGACGAACAGCCCCTGGGCTGTGTCTCCGACTTTGGACCGAGCGGGACCATGCGCGTCGTCCCCTTCGAGAGGTATCGGAGGTCCGTCGACTGGATCTTGCGGAAACGCTTCTTACTCTGAAAGCGGCGGGTGTGGGTGATATTGAAAAATTCCGCTGGATCGAGCGTCCCGATGCACAGGCTTTACAGCGTGCTGAAATTCTTCTGCGTGATCTGGGGGGGCTGGATGCGGGGGATGGATCTATAACGGGTATGGGGCGTCGGATGTTGAATTTCCCCGTCCATCCTCGTTACGCACGAATGTTCATTGCGGCGGAGGAGTTGGGATGTGTGCGCGCGGCGGCCCTCATTGCCGCGATCACCCAGAGCCGGTCCATGCTGTTGAGGGTGGACAAAAAAATCGAGGAGGAACGAAGCGAGATTTTCGGGGAGGGGACGTCGGATTTTCAAGTCCTGATGAGGGTCTTCGAGTGGGCACGAAGTCGTGGATTTCGCATGGCCGATTGTCGCTCTCTCGGGATACATTCGGATTCCGCGCGTCAGGTGGGGCGTCTTTTTGAGCAGTTTCTCGATATCGCGCATGGTGAGGCGCTCCTGTTTGAGGATGCACCAGCGCCGGATGAGGCCATTGCGCGTTGCATTCTGGCCGGGTTTGCGGATCAGGTCGCCTGCCGCCGGAGTTCGGCCACGCTTGTATGCGATGTCGTTCATGGTCGACGCGGACTTCTTGCCCGTTCCAGCGTCGCAACCGAAGCGACATTGCTTGTCGCCGCCGAAATCGCGGAAATCGAGGGTAGGGACGGCGATGCGAAAATTCTTCTGAGTCTCGCCACCCGGATCGAGGAAGCGTGGTTGCATGAGCTTTTTCCTTCGGATTTTCACGAGACTGCGGAGCCCTATTTTGACAAAACGCAGAATCGCGTTGTTGTGCGCCGAACCAAAAAGTTCCGGGATTTGGTGTTGGAAAATCGTGATCGGGATGCCGACCCCGGTCCTGCTGCGTCCATGTGTCTGGCGCAGCAGGTGATGGCAGGAACCCTGCGTTTGAATGGCTGGGACGATACCGTCGAGCAATGGATCCACCGGGTCAATTTTCTCGCCCGTATTTGTCCGGAGCAGGGTATTCCGGCGATGGGGCAGGATGAGCGCCAGCACATCCTTCTGCTCGTTTGCGACGAGGCTGTTTGTTACCGCGACATCAAAGATGTTCCCGTATTGCAACACGCCCGCTCTCTCCTCACGCATTCACAGCAACAGTTCGTTGACAAGCACGCTCCGGAGCGCTTGGAGTTGCCCGCCGGCCGTCGTGCGAAAATCACCTATGCCGAGTCCGCTGCTCCATTTCTTTCAGCCCGTATTCAGGATCTCTATGGCGTGACGGATGATGTTAAGATCGCCTTGGGCCGACATGCTTTGACGATTCACATCCTCGCCCCAAGTCAGCGCCCGGTGCAGGTCACACGTAGTCTGAAATCGTTTTGGACAGACACGTATCCCGGGCTCAAGCCGCAACTCGCACGGCAATATCCGAAGCACGAGTGGCGTTGATTTCGAATGCTAGTCTTGGGGTTTTTGCGGAACCCGTATGATGCGCGTGGTGTCATAGCCTTGCTGTTTCGCGACTTCCAAGGCGGCGGCGTAGTCCTTCTCTGCCATGTTCGGTGAACGGCTCATAATCCAAATGAGATCCCGCGAGGGATGGCCGACAATGGTTCGCTGATAGTCGGGCGAGAGATCGATGAGCAAATACGGGGCCTTGAACGGCCAGATGAATTGCACAGCCCATTCGGCGTTGGTTTTCGTGTCAATTACGGTCGCGGTCGCCTTCCATTCTTGTTTGGGGGCTTGAAGCGACTTTTTGTGAAAAACATAACGAACGTCGATTTTTCCATCGGGGCGCAAAGCATAGACATCCATGGTGCCCACATTGTCCTTTTCCACGAACCAAGGAATCGTGCCGATCACATACCAACCGCCCATGAATCTGGGCAAATCCACGTGAGGAACGGTGGTGAGGGGAGTCTTTTTAGGCGCGCCAGAGCAAGAGACGAGTGCGAGGAGGCCAAGAGCGAGAATATTTTTCATTTGGGCTTTTCTATTTCACTTTCGTGAATAATCTGCGCGCGCAATGAGTGCTTGGGAATACCTATTACAACCCGCCATCCTTTTTTTTCTGCTCGGCGTTCTGGCCGTCATCGTCAAATCCGATCTCGAAATTCCGGAGTCGGTGCTCAAAATTCTTTCTCTTTATTTGCTTTTTGCCCTGGGATTCAAAGGCGGTATGGAATTGCAAAAAACGGCGTTCTCTCTTCAGGTGGTTGTTCCGCTCGTTACGGCGGTGGCGGCTTCCTTCCTGATACCTCTGTTTGTTTATCCTCTTATCCGAAGAAGATTCGGGGTGGCCGATTCCGCAGCGGTCGCGGCAACATATGGATCGGTGAGTGCGGTCACTTTTATGACTTCCGTTTCTTATCTGGAGGCGCGTGGCACCCCATTCGGCGGGTATATGGTGGCCGCTCTGGCTCTCATGGAAAGTCCCGCGATCCTGACCGGCCTTGTTCTCGCCCGCATGAATAGTGCGAAAAGCGATGGGCAAAAGATATCCTGGGGATGCGTGGTTCATGAATGCCTGGCGAACAAGTCGGTATTGGTCCTACTCGGGAGTTTGCTCATCGGCATGGTGACACCGGCATCGGGGGCGAAGGCGCTTTACCCTTTCGTGAGTCATATGTTTCCCGGAATCCTTTGTTTCTTTCTTATGGATTTGGGCCTCGTTGCGGCACGGCGTTTTTCCGATTTGAAGTCCGGCGGATGGCTTCCTTTTCTGTTTGGAATCGCTTTCCCTTTGGTTTCGGGTTCCGCGGCAACTTTCGTGGCGCATTTTTTGGGGATGACGATGGGCGATGCCTTCCTGTTTTCGATGCTGTGCGCCAGCGGTTCGTATATCGCGGTCCCTGCAGCCCTCCGCGCCGCGCTTCCGGAAGCGAATCCGAGTATTTATGTCGCCTTGGCGCTGGGGGTGACTTTTCCGTTTAATCTTCTCATTGGAATCCCCATGGCCTACACATTCCTCAGTCAAATCTGGCTCTAATCCTCCTAAAAAATATGAAAAAACTCGCTCTTCTCTTTTCAGGTCAAGGTGCTCAGTCCGTCGGTATGGGCAAGGATCTTGCCGCCGAATTTCCTGTGGCCGCCGATCTCTTCAATCGGGCTGATGCGATTCTCGGGTACCCGCTCAGTCAAATCATGTTCGAGGGCCCAGCCGAGGAGTTGACCAAAACCTCGGTTTGCCAGCCTGCACTTTATGTCCACGGTTTGGCCTGTCTTGCCGTTCTCAAAGAAAAATTCCCCGCCCTTGAGTTCCATGCCACGGCCGGGCTCTCACTTGGAGAATTCACAGCCCATGCGGCGGCAGGGACTTTTGATTTTGAGACCGGACTTCGTCTTGTGGACAAGCGTGCGAGGGCGATGCAGGCGGCATGCGAGTCCTCCCAAGGCGGCATGGCGGCCATTATCGGAGGGGAAGAGGATCGCGTGCGCGAACTCGCGGCCGCGACCGATGTGGATGTCGCCAACATCAATGCGCCTGGCCAGATCGTGCTTTCGGGCGAGTCCTCTAAAATTGTCGTGGCTGTTTCTTTGGCCAAGGAATACAGCGCTCGCAAAGCGGTCGAGTTGACCGTCGCTGGCGCCTTCCACTCCCGCCTCATGGAGCCTGCCTACCAATCGCTTTCCATCGCCCTTGCCGAAACCCGGATGGACTCTCCCCGCGTTCCCGTGGTTTGTAACGTCGATGCGGTTGCCGTTCACGATGCCGAGACGATCCGTCGCACTTTGGCGGATCAGGTTACTGGCAGTGTGTGCTGGTCGCAGAGTGTCGAATACCTCATCGACCAATTGCACGTTTCACGATTTTTGGAACTTGGCCCCGGAGGGGTTTTAGCCGGTTTGGTTGGCCGTATCCGCAAAGGAACCCCCATCGCGTCGGTTTCCAACGTGGCTACGCTCGATCAGGCTTTGAGTTTCCTCGCGGAAGAATAAGCGCACTCCCCGTCAGGGCTTGGGTTCCGCCGATACCTCTTGGGCTTTGTTGGTGCTGACGGTTTTATCCATTTCGCTGAAATCAATCAGATCGGAGATGATGCGAACGGCCTCGTTGCGGATCGGATCGGGTTCAGGCACCTTTTGCTCCGTTTTTTTACCGTCCTCTGTCTCTTCGGGATCTTCTTCGTTGTATTTTTTGTCGCGGTTGCGTTCGTAGGCGACCACTTCCAGATCCTCGCGATGGTTCTTCACGTCATCAAGCGTGACTTGCCAAACCTTGGCGTTGATGATCGGACCACGGGCGAGGCGCTCCTCTTTGCGGGCTTCTTTCCGCGTTTTTTCATCGGCGATTTCCTGACGGCGGATTTTCTCGTTGGTGCTGATGGCATTTTTTTCGATGCGCTCACGGAGGCGTCGCATGTCTTCGTTCACGTAAGCAAATTCGGGGTCTTCGCTAACGCGCTTCAGCGAGCGATTGCGCATATCTTCGAGGAATAAGTTCGCCGCATTCGTTTTGCTGGCCAGCATCACGGGAGCCACCTCGTCATAGGGAAGGCGGTTTTTGAGTGAATCCTCGCCGATCTCGGGGTTGTCCGTGCGGGACGGAAGGATGATGTCGGATTTAACGCCTTGAGACTGCGTTGATCCGCCGCGAATGCGGTAAAACTTTTGGATTGTCAATTTGAGCGCGCCGGCCTGAGGGCGTTCCGTATTGAAGAAGGGAAGTGCGGCCACGGATTTGTCGAGTTCGACAACAGTCTGGACGGTGCCTTTGCCAAAACTCTGTGCGTCACCGACGATGACGGCCCGACCGTAATCCTGAAGCGCGGCCGCAAAAATCTCACTGGCTGATGCGCTCAGACGGTTCATTAAAACGATCATGGGACCGGTATAGGAAATCTCGGGATTTTTATCGCTGCTGACTGTGATTTTGCCGCTTGGATCCTTGGCTTGGACGACAGGGCCCTTGGGAATGAAAAGGCCCGTGAGATTGATGGCCTCCTCAAGGGAGCCTCCGCCATCCCTGCGTAGATCCATCACCAGGCCTTCAATGCCTTCTTTCTTGAGGCGTTCCAAGAGCGCATCGACATCCGCCGTGGTGCTTTTTGGGGTGCCGTCGCCGCTCATATTGGCGTAAAACGAGGGGAGGGTGATCCAACCGATGCGGGAAATCTTGCCATCGGGGGAGGTGACATCAAGCACTTCGGCCTTGGCTTCCTGATCCTTGAGTTTCACTTCCTCGCGAGTGATCTCGACTATGGAGCGCTTCGAAGGATCATCGGCATCGGAGGGGATGACCTGCAAGCGGACAACGGTGCCTTTTTTGCCCCGGATTTTTTCGACCACCTTGTCGAGTTTCATATCAACGACATCTTCAAAGTCCTCTTCGCCCTGTGCGACGGCGACTATGCGATCGCTCACCTTCAGGCGCGCATCCCTGTCTGCAGGCCCGCCGGGAACGATCTCCCGGATTTTGACATAACCGTCCTCGGAGGTGAGGACAGCGCCAATACCGACCAGGGATAGCTTCATCGAAATTTGGAAATTCTCCATATCGCTAGGGCTGAGGTAGTCGGAGTGAGGGTCGTAGCTCTGAGCCAGCGAATTGAGGAAGACCTTGAGCACGTCATCGCCTTCCATCTCGCGGACATTGCGAAGGGCTTGGTCGTAGCGGCGGATGACGGTTTCCTTTGGCGAGCGGAGCTTGAATTCATTCAAGTGCTCTTGAAGAAGTTCGGCCTCGACGCGCGCTTTCCAGATTTTATCGGCTTCCGCGAGGTCCTTTGGCCAAGGGGACTTCTGGCGGTTCAGTTCCACGTTTTGGTTGCCTTTGAAATCGTAATCTTTCTCAGCCAGCTTTTTGTTGCTGGCGACACGGTTCTCCACGCGGGTTTTGAAGCGGGTAAAAATCTCGTGGGGCGGTTCCATGTTTCCTCTGAGAATGGCTTGGTCGAGAGTGTTTGCGTATTTTTTTGTAAACTCATCCACGTCCTCTTGGGTGAAATAGAGTTTATTGTAGTCGAGTTGCTCCAGATAGGTGTTGAGGAGCTTGGCCGACATTTCCTTGTCAAGGGGTTGCCGGGTGTAGTGTGCCTGTTGAAGCCAGTTGGCGACCGCCAGAGCAACCTGCCCCTCATCGGCGACGTCGGACTTTTTGGCCGCGCGAAGCGGCAAAGTGAGTGTGGCCATCGCCAGGAAAAGTGCCACGACGGCGGATTTTGTTATATTCGACATGGTATTAAATAGGACTTTGCAGAGAATCTGGGAAAAATCAAACTTACACGGTCATCTTTCTGACCATCATGAAACCAATTCAGTTCAAAATTTTCACTGGCGGACCTCTCGCGACCAATGCGTATTTCCTTGAAACGCCATCAGGCAACATTCTTTTCGATGCGCCTCAGGGGTCCGACGCCCACTTCGCCTGTCAAAAAATTGATTGGCTCGTCCTCACGCACGGTCACTTCGATCACGTGATGGATGCGGGCAAAATCCAGGCCAGGCATGGATGCAAGGTCGTTTGTCATCCGGATACACTTCCCATGATCACGGATGGAAGTTTTTTCCAACGTCACGGATTTGACATTCAATACGATCCGGTCACGCCTGACATTCTCCTAGAAGAAGGCGAGACCACTGTGATCGCGGACCAGCGCATCATCGCCCTGCATGTGCCCGGACATTGCCCTGGCAGCCTTTGTTTTTATTTTTCAGACTCGGGCGACCTTATTGGCGGAGACGTTTTGTTTTGCGAGGGGGTCGGTCGCTGGGACCTGCCCGGTGGTGATGGACCGCTCCTCTTCGATGGGATTCGTAAAAAAATCTTCACTCTTGATCCTTGCACCGTGGTTTACCCCGGTCACGGACCGACGACAACCGTGGGACACGAATTGGCGAATAATCCGTACGTCAAAGGCTAGAAAAACTGCGCTATCGACAGCATAGGACCAAATGGGTTATTTGCTATTTTGAAAACCCGACCCTAGACCTATGCCTCGCTATAATTACGTTGCTCTTGACTCACGTGGACAGGAATCTTCGGGCGTCATTGATGCGGAATCCCAATCCGATGCGGTCTCGCAGTTGAGGCAGGCGGGCTATTTTC
>JALQZP010000079.1 GCA_023258235.1 Terrimicrobiaceae bacterium
GAGCTGCAGCGGTCCGGTGGAGGCCAAGTAATCATAAATGCGCAACGAATACAGGTTCAATAAATCGCACGGCTTGGTTCCGAAAACATGGATCCCGGCATTCACCAGCACCACCGGCGACCCCACGATCCGCTCCACGCGAAGAAGAAGGTCGAAGCCCTCCCGCTCGAAGCGGATTGTGGAAAGACCCACCTCCGCCGTTCCGTAGGGCGAGGGTTGGTTGTCCAGCCATTGCGTGCCAAGCGGCTTGCCATCGAACGACGTGAAGATGGCTTCCACCCCATCGATCTCCATATGAGCCTGGAACATCGCATTCAAAAACCCGATCCCGGAAGCTTTGATCGAATACGTGCGGCCATCGGGAGCCATTTCAACAGAAACCCCGCCACCCCCTTGGGCGAATGCACCCGAACCGATCAGGAAAACCGCGAGAAAAAACCGCGCAATCAAAGGCGGAAAACGATCGCAAATCCAACGCGCGGTCGAAGTCCCACACACTGCATCTTCTTTCGAAACGCGCATTTTGCACAAGTATACTACACAACCCTGCCAACGAGTCATGTGATTCATTTGTATCACATGGACGCCCTCTCAGCGACACTTAGGGCAGTTTAGTGCAGTTTAACTAATTCTATAGCCGCTGCTTTGCGGCGGCGAAGGCCGCTGAGCGAAGACCACCCGAAAGCGAGAGGGCAAGATGGAGAACGGGGAGGTTTTTTATGGAATGGCTTTCGCTACCGAGGGGCAGCTGGGGTGTTATCCAGCTTGATCGTTTCTCCCTTGGTGATGAATTGCACATCGAACCACGGCGCGGGGTTGGCGCATTCGCCATCAATCCCGAACTCGGAAAAACCTTTGTCCACCTCGTAGTTGGTGGCCAGGGCGGGCAGTTCGCCCAGGAGCTTCCAGTTTTTGTCGTAGTGACCGACTTTGCCACCGCCTTGATACCAGAGGTATTCACCGCTCTTCACCTCGCCTTGGATGGCGAGGGTTCCTGCACCGGCATGGATAACGGGGTTTTTGATCGAGGAGGGTTTTTCGCCAACCATACGGAGGTTTTCAATGAGGACTTTCGCGTGGGTGTTCGCGGGAACCCGGCCGAAGCCGATCGCGACGTGGCCGAACGGACCATACTTCGCGCCTTTGCTCGAGAAGCGCATTCCCCAGCGGGCCACGGTGTGAGCCACCTCACCCAAGGGAATGAAGATTTCCTTACGGCCGGTGAAGTCGATCGGGATGACATAGTCTTTCGAGCGGCCGAGTTGGATCACGAGGAACGCCCCGCTGCCATCGCCGGTGACCGTGAGGGCCAATCCGCGCGCATTTTGGGCATTGCCGGTGAACGGGAAACTCGGGAGGGCCGTGTCGTTGAAATACTCCTTGGAGCCGGGCTTGGCAGCCGGGGGCGCATTGGGGGCCGGGCTCGGTGCGCCGGGGGCGGGAGTGGGCGCTGGTTTTTCCGAATTGTCGAAGGACACCTCGAGGGCCGGGCCTACATCGGCAAAAACAAAATTACCAGTGTTCGTCATCACCGCGGCTTTGGGTTGCAGGCGGAAGGGATCCGCAGCGGCGGGTGTGGCGGCTGTCGGTGCTGCGGGAGCCGAGGCTGCGGCATCGACCTGCACTCCGGAGGCGGCGAGGTAGCCTTGCATGTCTTTGCTGACTTGCTCGACCGGCGCGGCGGGTTGGGCTGCGGCGGCGGCATTGTCGGTGTAGCCGTTCATCACGCGGAGGATGAACTGCGGGGCTTGGCGGCCGAAGGGGTTGTCCAACTTCACGCGCATGCCTGCTCCGACATACTGCCGGGGCAGGATGCAGCCATGTTCCTGCGCCGCTCCCCAATCGGCATTCGCCGGGCCGCGCGTCAAGATGGTGAACGGCTGGAGTTCGAAGCCGTCACTTGTCCGGCGGGCTTCATGGACAATCTTGGGTGGTTTCCTATCCGGGGCGTAGCCATCCAAAATCTGCTTCCTCATTTCCGGGGTGAGCTTCGAGGTGATTTCGCGCCAGGTCGCGAACTGGCCGGCGAGCAATTCCGCGAGGCCGTGGTCGTGAATGACATTCGGGAAGATGCCGAACATCGGTTCGGGTTTTCCAAAGACATAGCCTGGAGTGCTGTTGGCCGCACCGACGCCCAGAGTGTAGTGGTTTTCGACCGGACCAGTCGCGAGCCGGGTGGGACTCTCGAGCGTCATCACCGCTGTGCCACTGGCACTGCCATGGTTACTGCCCTTGTTCAGGACTTTGTCGGCTCCGTTCTTTCGGAAGCGATACATCAAATCCCAGGGATTGCTCAAACCGCTCGAGGTGTTCGAAGTCGCGGGCAGCTTCGTGTTTTGGTAAACGAACTTCGCCCACTTCGAGAAACCCCACGGCACATCGTTGTGGCATTCCGCGCCATCGAATTCGTGGTGCTGAACACCAAGGCGGTCGAAAAAGGCCGCGTATTCCTTGGCGGTGATCTCGGGCAGGTCGGTTGCGCTGCTGGGGTAGTAATTTTGGTTGTAGGCCTTGAGAACCCCGATGACCTCGGTGCCGGCCTCGTGGTTGACGGCCGACGCGCCGCGGTTGCAGTGCGTGAGTGTCCAGACCGGCTTGTCGGTGTCGTTGAAATTGCACCGCATAATCTCGTCGTCGATGAGGATTTCGCTTGGGTCGAAGTGGGCGGGGTAGCCCTTCGGCCATGGCTGTGGCTTGCGTGGATCGGGGAAGGTCACTCCCGGATCGGGGCGGAAGAGGATGGTGGTGTCTTTCGCGGAAATAGATTTCTCCAACTTGCCCTTGCCCCAGTTGGCGATGCGGCGGTCGGTTTTTTTGCCCTTGCCCATGTATTTCGAACCCTCGTTGCCGAACCCGTAGCCGAGGGTGTGCATCATAACGCCGATGCCATTGGCCTTGAGTTTATCGATGAACGCCTTCAGGTCCGCCTCGCCTCGCGGAAAGACCTTCGTATTGACCGAAAGCGTTTCGATGGTTTTCGGCATATACTCCCCGCGCCATGTGTCGGTGTGCAGGTAGACGCGCTTCACCTTCAATTTCTTCGCGTATTCGATGAGCGGATCGAGGTCCTCGGGCTTCTCGGCGCTGATCACGAGGTGTGTGGTGTCCTGGGCGTTTTTGTTCCAATCCTCGACCCATTGCTTGGCGCGTTCGTAGGTCCACTCGCCCTCCACCTTCGGGTGCGGCAAATTATCTTCCGTCCAAATACGGAGCAAAGCCTCGTTGTGCTCCTCATCGTTGCGCCGAATGAAAAAAGCGATTCCGCCCTTCGGATCATCCGCCCCGCGTTTCCAGTAAAGCGGCCATGTGGCGTGCGCGTAGAGCCGGACGGTACCCGCGTTTCCGTCCGTGCCGACGATGTAGTCCAGCGGAACCATCTCGGGGAAATGTCCGCGTTGGAAAGTCGTCCGGAAATTCAGCACAGGCTGGGTGCCGTCGGGCGCGTTCTCGATGTTTTCGAGACGGAAGGAGATGAACCGGTCCCCGGCGTTCACTGCGATGGTCACGCGGGTTTTGTCCCCCGCCGTGAGGATCAGCTTGCCGTCCTTCGACTCGGAGGAAACAAACGGAATGGTTTTCTCCTCCGCCCCCGTGCCGGTCGTCAGGTAAAAGCCCGGTCCGAAATTGCCAGGGAAGAGCAAATTCGTGCCATTGCCGATCGTGTAGGAAAGCGGCTTGCCCTCGGCGGACAGCGAGAAGGTGACATTCCCGCCCTTGATCGTCTGCGGCCCAGGGCCGCTCTTGCCGGTATCGGTGGCGGTGATTTTCGGCGGAACGGGTGGCTTGCAGGAGGCGAGGAGGAAAAGCCCGGCGGTGCCGAGCAAGAGGAGTGTTTTTTTCATGGAGTTTGTTCGGTTCATTATCGGAATCGGGCTATTTTTTATCGACGACTTTCCACTTCGGATTCTTGAAGGTGATCCAGGTGATATTCGAGGTGATGCCAGGGCCTTTCTTGGGCTTGAGGGCCACGGATTTCGCCTCGCTCCAGCTTTTGAGCGGGTCGCGGTCTCCGAGGAGACGGATTCGCTCGGCGGGAATTTCGAGGGTCTGCCAGGCATCGGAGCCCTGGATTTCGAAGTCCGCACTGAAGGGGCCATTCACCGCAAGGGTGAAGGTTTGCGGCCGGGCGCAGTGGAACTCGAAAATCATCACGGCGCCCTGGGGGGCCTTGAAGGGCGCTTCACCAAAGAACTTGCAGCTGACTTCGTGTGGGTAGTTGGGGCGAAGCCCCTTGGCGCCCGCCACCTCAACAACATCGACATCGGTCCACAATTCGTTTCCGTCCTCGGCGAAGACTTTGGTCGCAACGGCCTTTCCGAGCTTCGAGGGAATGGCGGCGGCGAAGTCCGAGGAAATCACGATCTCGCCTTGGTAGCGGATGTTGGCAAAGGCGAAAACATAGTCGTCGACATTCTGAACGGGAATTTTCGCAATCCACGTGTCGCCCTTTTTCTCGGTCTTGGCATCCATCCAGATGCGCGCACAATTGAATGGCTCCTTGAGCGCGTAATACACATCGAGGGTTTCGATTTTTTCCGGCGAGGCGGGCTTGATGTGGAATTCGGGAACACCGGCGTCATCAAGCTTGATCCCCGAAACGGGGCGCGCGGGCCAGGCGATATCCTTGCCGAGGACATATTTTTCGAGCCATAGCTTGGCATCGTTGCCGAGCTTCGAGGTATCGTGGTGCGCGCGGGCCTGGTGTGCGAAAGACCACGGGACCCCGGGTTGGAACATTTTAAAATTCAGTTCGCCGCGTTCGTGTCCGCCGGCGTGGTCGTTTGTACCATTGAGCCAAAGTGTGGGGGCTTTGATGAACGGCGCGTGGGCCTCGGGCACGATGGCCGAAAGGAGAAGTTTGTCGCCGGGGGACTTCGGCGGTTCGACATAGGGGTTGTTATACAACCAGACCGCCTTGTCGCGGTAGAAGTCGGTCCATCCACTGCAGAAATACGCAACGACCGCCTTCACCCTCGGATCCATTCCGAGGTTCCACATCAGGAAACCGCCGTAGGAATAGCCCTTCGCGCCGATACGTGATTTATCGACCTCCTTTTGGGCCATCAAATAACTCAGCGCCCGGCGCTGGATGGCATACCAGATGTAGTCATCCGTTTGCTTCGGATCGGTGATGTCCTTTCCATCCGGGAGCTTGGCCTTCACGCGGTAGCCCTCCTTGGCATCCATGTTCCCGTTTTTGAGTTTCTCCGCGGCGGGAACGAAGATCGATGAGTACCGGATTGATCGGACGCAAGGTGGGAATGACCCAAGTCTCCTTGATATAATCCAGATCCAGATACGGACCTTGCGTCCAGCCGTGAACATTCAGCAAACCAGGTGCGTTTTTGGCCCCCTCCTTCACGCCGTATTTGCAAAAGACGCGCACCTCTTCGCCGTTCACATACGCGGTGATGTAGGAATCCTTGAAATAAATGCCACCCTTCGTTTCCTCCGAAATGATCTCCTCCTTGAAGTCGCCGGCATCGGGATCGTAATCCTTCCACACCTCCGGCGGCGTCGGGAGTTTCGCCGGAGCTTCCTGGGCAAAGGCACTTGTCGTCAGCGCCAGAGTGAGCAGCACCAAAGGCAAGCGGAAGCGATGAGGTTGCGGGATTTTTTTCATGGGGTGTTTTTTGCGGCTGCGGCGGGGGTATCGAGTTTTATCGTTTCACCTTTGGTGATGAATTGCACATCGAACCATGGAGGCGGGGTGGCGCATTCGCCGTCGATCCCGAATTCGGAAAAACCTTTGTCCACCTCGTAGTTGGTGGCCACGGCGGGCAGCTGGGCTTGCAGGTTCCAGTTTTTATCGTAAACGCCAACTTTGTCGCCACCTTGATACCAGAGGTATTGGTCGCTCTTCACTTCGCCTTGGATGGCGAGGGTTCCGGCTCCGGCGTGGATGAGGGGATTTTTGATCGAGGAAGGTTTCTCGCCGACCATGCGGAGGTTTTCGATCAAGACTTTCGCATGGGTGTTGGCGGGAACCCGGCCGAAGCCGATGAAGAGACCGTGGAAAACTCCGTATGAAGACCTCTTTGTGGAGTAGCGCATACCCCATGCGCTGGCATTCCTGCAAACCTCGGCGTTGGGAATAAAGATCTCCTTTCTTCCGGTGAAGTCGATTGGCACAACATAATCCTTCCAAGGACCGCATTGGATCACAAGGAGAGCGCCACTACCATCTCCAGTGACAGTGAGGGCAAGTCCGGAGGCATTTTGTGAGTTGCCTTTGAATGAACAGACGGGAAAGGCGTCCTGCTGGGCAAAAGAGTCTTTATTCGTGTTATTCAAAGAGACCTCGAGTGCGGTCCCGCTGTCGGCGAAGATATGCCTTCCAAGATTACCCATTTGGGCGGCCTTGGGTTGCAATTTAAATGGATCCGAGTTGGGCGATGCCGGCGCGGCGGCGGGAGCTTGGGCGACACTATTCACCTCCACTCCCGATGCGGCAAGGTAACCTTGCATGTCCTTGTTCATCTCCTCCGAATGGACGCCTTGCTGCACGGCTGCAGTCGCATCGGTGTAGCCCTTCATCACACGAATGATGAATTGCGGAGTCTGGCGCCCGAACGGATTTTCCAACTTCACGCGCATTCCAGGGGCGACATACTGACGCGGCATGATGGAGCCAAATTCCTGCATGGTGGTCCAATCTGCATCTACCGGGCCGCGGGTCATGATGGTGAAAGGCTGGAATTCATACCCCCCCTTCGCACGCCGGGCCTCGTAGATGATCTTGGCGTTGTGATGGTGGGAATTCGGATTTTTCTTGTAGGTTTGGGCGATTTTTTTGCGCAGTTCCGGCGGGAGTTTGGGGCCGAGTTCGCGCCAAACCGTAAACTGATCCGCAATCATCTCCGCGAGGCCGTGGTCGTGAATGACATTCGGAAAAATGCCGAACATCGGCTCGGGTTTTTCAAAAACATAGCCCGGGGTATTGGCCACTGCGCCGAGCGCCATGATGAAATGGTTCTCGATCGGGCTGGTCGCGAGTCGGCTGTCTCGCTCGAGAGCAAGAGCTGCCGTGCCGCTGCCACAGCCGGAGGCACTGCCTTTGTTGTAGATCTTATCGGCCCCGTTCTTTTTGAATCGATACATCAAATCCCATGGATTGGCATCGCCGCGCGAGGTGTTCGATGTCATCGGCTGCTCGGTGTTTTGATAGACGAACATCGACCATTTGGGGAACCCCCACGGCACATCGTTGTGGCACTCCGCGCCATCGTATTCGTGGTGGTGAACGCCAAGGCGGTTGAAAAAATCGGCATACTCCTTGCCGGTGATCTCGGGAAGGTCGGACATGCTGTCCGGGTAGTAATTTTGGCCGTAGGCCTTCAGGAGTCCGACAACCTCGGTGCCACCTTCGTGGTTGGCCGCAGAGGGGCCTCGCACGCAATTCGCAAGCTTCCAGACGGGCTTATCTGTATCCTCGAACTTGCAGGAAATGATTTCTTCGCCGATCCGCACATCGGTGAATTTGAAATAGTCTGGATAGGTGCCGGTGCCGGGGAATTTCACTCCGGGATCGGGGCGGAAGAGAATGGTCGTGTCAGTTGCGGAAATGGGTTTTTCCAACTTGCCCTGCCCCCAGTGGGCGAGACGCCGGTCGGTTTTTTTGCCTTTGCCGATATACTTCGAACCCTCCAGACCGACCCCGTAGGAAATCGTGTGCATCATGGTGCCAAGGCCGTTCGCCCGGAGCTTGTCGACGAAGGCCTTCAAGTCCTCCTCACCGCGTGGGAAGACCTTTGGATTGACCGAAAGCACATCGCAGTCCTTGAGCCAATACTGCCCGCGCCAAGTGTCGGTGTGCATATAGACGCGCTTCACATTCAATTTCTTCGCGTAGTCGATCAACGGACCGAGGTCCTCGGGTTTCTCCGCGCTGATCATGAGGTGGGTCGTGTCTTCCGCGTTCTTGCTCCACTCCTCGGCCCATTGCTTGGCGCGTTCGTAGGTCCACTTGCCCTCCACTTTCGGGTGCGGGACTTTTTCCTCGGTCCAAATGCGAAGCAAAGCCTCGTTGTGCTCCTCGTCGTTCTGAGGAACGAAAAAGGCGAAACCGCCAAGCGGGTCGCGGTCGCAGCGTTTCCAGAGATAGGGCCATGTGACCTTGCTGTAGGATCGCAAGGTTTCAAATCGGCCGCCCGTGAGGCACATGTAGTCGAACGGCACGACTTCCGGTTTCACCCCGGACTGGAAATTCACCATGAAGTTCAAGACGGGTTCCGCATTTTTCGGAACATCCTCGATTTTTTCGAGCCTGAAGGAAATAAAACGGTCTCCGGCATTCACCGCCAAAGTCACACGTGTCTTGTCTCCGGCGGTGAGGATCAACTTGCCGTCTTTCGATTCGGAGGAAACAAACGAAATCGCTTTCTCCTCAGCACCGGTGCCAGTTGAGAGATAGAAGCCCGGGCCGGCATCCTTGGCTCGAATCAAATTCGAACCATTCCCGATCGTGTAGGACAGAGGCTTGCCCTCGGCCGACAATGTGAACGTCACATTCCCGCCCTTGATTGTCTGCGCACCTGGGCCGCTCTTGCCGGTGTCCGTGGCGGTGATTTTGGGTGGAGCGGGTGGTTTGCAGGAGGTGAGCAGGCAAAGACCCGCAGCAAGCAAGAGGAGTGCTCGTTTCATGGTTTTGTTTTGGAATGGAATGGCTCGGCGAGGGAGACTTTCACGACGGTGTCGTTTGGGTCGATGGCAGTGCTGGGCAGCGTGAGATTCAGGTTCGCGACGTCCTGCGTGAAGGCGATCCTCGTGTCGGCCGCTTTGGGCGCTAAGAAGGTGACGGATTCGACTTTGGGCGTGACGCCTTCAATGGCGAGTTTTCCGTCTTTGGGCCACTTCATCACATGCAGGTAGAGGGTTTTTCCGTCCTTCGAGAGGTTCGCATCACCCCAAGTCGGCCGCGCAGGAAGCGGATTGGCCTGCGTGCTGTAGATTGATTCGCCGTTGTCCTTGATCCACGCGGCAACGCCTTGGAAAAGCTCGAGCGCCTTGGGATCGACCTTGCCGTTGCCCATCGGGCCGAAATTCAGGAGGTAGTTCCCTCCCCCGCAAACAGTGTGGACGAACCGGTGAATGATTTCCTCGAGGGTGTGGTAGCGCACCGGGCCGTGGGCTTTGTAGCCATACGAGGTGCTCACGCTGTCGGGCGATTCGGTGGTGAGGGAGAGTTTGTGGGGCGGCACCTCTTTGTCCTCGAGCGAGACATAGTCGAAAAACTCGAGTTGTTCCGGTTTCCATTCCTCCTTCGGCCAGTAAAGGAGGCGCGAGTTGACGAGGCAGTCGGGGTTGTTTTTGCGGACGATTTCCAGAAACCTCCTGCCTTGCTCGGGCTTCATCGAT
>JALQZP010000007.1:0-15908 GCA_023258235.1 Terrimicrobiaceae bacterium
TCCGCAAACAAAGGAGGCCGCGCTGGTTTCACTGGCGGATTCGATCGAAAGCGCCTCACGCAGTCTTGACCGGCCGACCCCGCAAAGGATCGACGACCTTGTCCGGCAGATAATCAAGGAACGCCTGGCCCAAGGGCAGTTGGACGAAGCGCCGCTCACGATCGCTGAAATCTGGCGTGCGGCCGAAAGTTTCCGGTTTTCCCTCGTCAATATGCTTCACGCCCGTATCGCCTATCCGAAACGTCCGGAGGGCGGACCCGCCGCGAATCTGAAGCGTGAGGAAAAATCCGCAGCTTAGTGCGCGGTGGCTATGGAGAAAACGCCCATCCTCCATTTTTCGCATCGCCAGCGCGCCATCGACTACGACAAGACGTTGGTCGAGCGGATAGCCTGTGCGGGCCTTCACGACTGCATTGCGATGGCAAAAAAATCCCGATCGCCGCTTGCGATTTTGGATTCCGTGGAAATTTCGATTCTCGGACCCCGTGCCATGGCCCGAGTCCATCGCGATTTTTTGGGAATTCCGGGTGCGACCGATGTGATCACATTTCCCTACGGCGAAATTCTCGTCTGCGCATCCATCGCGGAGGCGCGGGCGCGGGAGTTCGGCAACACGCCGACCACCGAGATCGCCCTCTATGTGATCCACGGATTTTTGCACCTTTCAGGACTAGATGACATCGACCCCGCCGATGCGCGCCTCATGGCGCAAACCCAACAGAAAATCCTTGAGGCTGCGCGGGAGCGGATATTTGCGATGTCCGGCAACCGGCAGCGCAGTTGAAATCAAGCTTCGGCGCGGAGACGGTAGAACTCGTAGCTGTCGACGAGCGCAAGCCAACTGGCCTCGATGATGTTGTCGGAGACGCCCACTGTTCCCCAGCTGGTTTGGCCGTCGGTTGAAACGATCAGCACGCGGGTGCGGGCTGCGGTGCCACGGGTTCCGTCAATGATTCGCACTTTGTAATCGGTGAGACGCACAGAATCGATCCAGTCGTAGAAAGGCCGTAGGGCTTTGCGGAGAGCGGCATCCAAGGCGTTCACGGGGCCGTCTCCTTCCTCGACGGTGTATTCCGCGACTCCGGACACCTGAAGTTTCACCGTGGCTTCGCAGGTGGTAAATTGGTGGTCTGCGGACTGGCGGTAGGAGCAGTGGTATTCCTTCAGATCGAAGAGGGATTTGTGCTGCCCGATCGTCCGGCGGATCAGCAGGCCGAATGAGGCGTCGGCAGCCTCGAACTCGTATCCGAGGGACTCGGATTCCTTCACTTTTTTGAGAATGGCAGCCACTTCCGGCGCGCCTTTTTGAAGCTCGAAACCAAGCTCGGCGGCTTTCGCCAGAATGTTGCTCTGGCCCGACATGTCGGAAACAAGAATGGTTTGAGAGTTGCCCACCAAGCCGGGACTCATGTGCTCGTAGCTGTGCGAGATTTTCTGGACCGCGTGAACATGCAGGCCGCCCTTGTGGGTGAATGCGGCTTGGCCGACATAGGGAGCCCGGATGTCCTGAGGCACGTTGGCAAGCTCGTCGATGAATCGCGAGACCTCGCGAAGTTGAGTGAGATCCGGCACACAAGGCAGGCCCATTTTCACCTGCAGTGTCGGGATGGTCGTGGTGAGGTTGCAGTTTCCGACACGTTCCCCGTAGCCATTCATGGTGCCTTGGACTTGCGTTGCGCCGGCGCGGATGGCCGCGAGAGCGTTGGCGACGCCAAGTCCGCAATCGTTGTGGGTGTGGATTCCAACCGGACACTTCAGATCGGCGATCACCTCGCCGGTGATACGTCCGATTTCCTCGGGGAGGGAGCCTCCGTTGGTATCGCAAAGCACAAGAACGTCAGCCCCCGCGTCCCGTGCCGCCCGGAGCGTCTGCAGAGAGTATTCGGGGTTGTCCTTGTAGCTGTCGAAAAAATGCTCGGCATCATAAAAAACATCGCGCCCGTTCTTTTTCAAGAAAGCCACGGTGTCGGCGATCATGCGTATGTTTTCCTCGGCTGTGACATTGAGAACCTCGACCACATGAAGCAGCCAAGTTTTGCCGACGATAGTGACGACAGGTGTTTGGGCCTCAAGGAGGACTCGCACTTGGGCGTCGGCTTCCACCGCGATGCCGCCCCTTCGTGTGCTGCCAAAGGCCGCGATGCGGGCATTTTTCCACTCCAGTTTGGCCGCCTCCGCAAAGAAAGCCGCATCACGGGGATTCGAGCCGGGCCATCCTCCCTCGATGAAATCGACTCCGAAGGCGTCCAGTTTTTGTGCTACGCGGATCTTGTCGAGAATCGAAAAAGATATCCCCGTCCCCTGCGTTCCGTCCCTGAGTGTCGTGTCGTAAATCGTGACCGGTTTCATGTGATGAGCGCAAGCTAGCGTTCGCGTGTCCCAGGATCAAGCGACTTGGTGGGGTGGATTGCCCGGTTGACTCTTCCCGGTTGACGAAATTGAACTGCAGGGTCATTCTCCGAGCCACTTTGACAAGCTACTCCACTTCGCAATGGGACATTGGTTTTTTAGCTGAAAACCAAGTCGTTCGCAGAAAAGAATTCGGCATGACCCGGGAGGCCAAAAGCGTTCGCTATCCGATACGGTTGCTTCGCTACTGGTTCGGGCAGCAACTTCTGCGGGTGGAATGTGAACGCGCTGGACGTCCCCTTGATGTCGCCGAAATCGGTGTTCACGTCGGCCAGATGCTCGAGTTCGTTCGTTCCGCACAGCAAGGAATAAGTTATGGCCGATGGACGGCGGTAGATGCCGTGATGCGACGGGAGCGCCTCACCGAAGCCGGGTATTCCGATTTTCAGGAAGCGAATCTGGAAGACCCCAAGTTCAAGCTCAACCATGAGTATGATACCGCCATTCTTCTTCATGTGCTCGAGCATCTTTTCGAGCCCGAGGATGTTTTGAAAAAGATCGCTGAAAATATTCGGCCCGGTGGTTCGTTGATCGGCGGGTTTCCGGTGGTTCCCGGTCCCCTTGCGGCGATCCGTCAGGAACAGGTTCGCCGCACGGCGAAGCCGATGGGCCATGTGAGCGTGTTTTCTCCCGCTCGGGTTCGACGGATGGCGGTCTATGCAGGGCTAGAGGTCGAGTTTATGAGCGGAGCATTTCTGATGCGCAGCAAGGGAAGTCCTCTCGAAAACTCCGCCGCTTGGATGAGACTGAATCTTCTCTGGGGGCGTCTCTTTCCGGGTTGGCCAGGCGAAATTTACTGGCTCATGCGCAAACCGCTCTAGTCCGGAACATATCCTTTCATGAACAAGGGTGCTTTAGACAAGCACCCTTGTTCCCTGCAAGGTTTTCAAACCCCGGGCGGGTTTGTATTCGTGGACCGGAGGTTTGTTAGACAATGCCCACGGCGCGGAACTTGTCTTCCACGTGCCGGAAGTGACGCTCGGGCGCGCAGGCGCTTTCTATGTCTGCGGCGGCGAGGTGGGCTGCGACGGTGGGTTCCTCGGACAGGTTTTTGGCAAGCCCGCCGCCTTCGCGCCAGGTTTTCATCGCGGCACGCTGGACGGCCTCGTAGGCGTCTTTGCGTTCCATTCCTTTTTCCGTGAGCATGAGCAGGGCGGCCTGGCTGGCATAGAGGCCCCCGGTGAGTTCCATGTTGCGCTTCATGTTTTCCGGATAAACAATCAAGCGGGCGACAAGCTTGGTGAGGGTGACCAGCATGTAGTCCAGCAGGGTGCAACTGTCGGGCAGGATGATGCGTTCGACCGAGCTGTGGCTGATGTCGCGCTCATGCCAGAGGGCGACGTTTTCGAGTGCGGCCATGGCATTGCCGCGAATCACGCGGGCAAGACCGCTCAGGCGTTCGCCAGTGATCGGGTTACGTTTGTGTGGCATGGCGCTGCTGCCTTTTTGTCCCTCGCTGAAATATTCCTCCACCTCGAGAACTTCGGTGCGTTGAAGGTGACGGAACTCCGTCGCCCAACGATCGACGCTCGAAGCGATGAGGGCCAGTGTGGTCATGAATTCGGCGTGGCGATCGCGCTGGATGATCTGGGTCGAAAGAGCGGCGGCTTTGAGGCCGAGGCTTTCGCAGACGCTTTTTTCCACCTTGGGATCCAGGTGGGCATGGGTTCCGACCGCTCCACTGATTTTGCCGACGCGGATGCGCTCGCGGGTTTCGCGCAGGCGCTCCAAGGAACGCGTGAACTCGTCATACATCAGAGCCATTTTCAGGCCGAAGCTGATCGGTTCCGCATGGATGCCATGGCTGCGTCCGATCATGGGAGTGAATTTGTGTTCCTTGGCGCGGACGGCGACAGCCTCGCGCAGGGCGAGCAGATCTTTTTCCAGCAAGTTGAGCGATTCCAGCATTTGCACTGCCAGTGTCGTGTCGAGAAGGTCGGAGGAAGTGAGGCCCTGGTGTATCCAGCGTGCGGCGGGGCCGACGCGTGAGGCGACGTCTTCAATGAATGCGATCACATCGTGGTTCGTGCGTTTTTCGATTTCACGAACCTTTTCGATATCGAAGGCCCCTTTCGCGCGGATCTCGGCGGCGTCCTCTTTGGGAATCGTCCCCAGCTCGGCCATCGCTTCACAGGCGAGGGTTTCAATCTCGAGCCAAATTTCCAATTTTCTCTTCTCGGTCCAAAGAGACCGCATTTCCGGCAGTGAGTAACGTTCAATCATCAGGCGGGCATTAAAACCACCTCCATGCGGTTACGCCAACACCGGAATGAAAAAAATCAAACCGCAACGGAAAATTTCTTTCCGGCACGTGGTTCATTATCCCCTGCATTTTTTCTATTGCCGTATTGGTATGGTGCGCTAGTCTTCCGCTCCTGCTAACTTCCCGCGAGGATGACCCAAATGGTCGTTTGCCGAATAGAAGGCAGGAGATCCAAACAAACAAATTTATCCGCCAGGGTAGCTCAGCGGTAGAGCAGGGGACTCATAAGCCCTTGGTCGGGAGTTCGATTCTCCCCTCTGGCACCAAAATATTTTATGGCCAATACCAAATCAGCAGCTAAAAGCGCCCGCCAAAGCACGAAACGTCGTGAACGCAACGCCTCCGTCATCACCGGTGTAAAAACCCGTCAAAAGAAGCTCCGTGCTGCCATCGCAGGCGGCGACGCAGCCGTGTCGAAATCGGAATTCAGCGCCTGTGCTTCCGCGCTGGATAAAGCTGTCAAGAGCGGCACGATCCACCGCAATGTGGCCAATCGCCGTAAGAGCCGCCTGAACAAGGCGCTCGTGAAAGCGACCGCAGCCAAGTAATCAAAAAGGGGCGAAATCTTCGCCCGGCCGCGTGCATGAAACTAGTGTTTGATGTGCTTTATTGCGGCAATCCGGAGATCAAGCGGAAGGTGTCGTGAAGTTTGATTTCACTCAGCGCATTAAGATTCGCTAGTAAAGAATCCCATTATGCCGATACCTGATTTTCAGTCTCTGATGCGGCCCCTTTTAGAAGCCCACGCTGATGGGAGGGAACATCTCAATCGTGATTTGGTGGCGCATCTCGGCGAGGAGTTTGGCCTTACAGAAGAAGATCGCCGCCAGATGTTGCCGAGTGGGGGTGCGCGGGTGTTCGATAATCGGATTGGTTGGGCCAAGTCCCACATTACTCAAGCAGGCCTGCTGTCCGCACCTCGAAGGGCGGTTTCGATGATTACGGATCGGGGACGCGAAGCACTGCGTGTTTATCCTGAGCGCATCGACCTGCGCGCTCTTAACGGGTTTGAGGAATATCGGGAGTTTCGCAACCGTCGCAGGACTACAAGTGATGAAGATGTCGAGTCTACTGACGGTGAAATTAAGGATGCTCAGACGCCTGAAGAATTGCTAGAGAATGCTTATCTGCAGGTTCGTAGGCAGATTGAGGGTGAGTTGCTGGCACAGATCAAGAGTGCTCCACCCGAGTTTCTTGAACGGGTGGTGGTGGACCTTGTGGTGCGGATGGGCTATGGAGGCAGTCGCAAAGATGCAGGCGAGGCACTTGGAAGGTCGGGCGATGAGGGCATCGACGGGATCATCAAGGAGGATCCGCTTGGACTGGATATCATTTATTTGCAGGCGAAGCGTTGGGAAGGGACTGTTGGGCGTCCTGAGATTCAGAAGTTTGTTGGGGCATTGCAAGGTCAGAGGGCAAGAAAGGGGATATTTATTACGACATCCATGTTCACTGCCGACGCCCTCGAATACACTTCACGAATCGACACAAAGATCATTCTCATTGACGGTCCTCGTCTAGCAAAATTGATGTTCGATCACGGAGTCGGAGTGGCGATGGCATCGAATTATGAGGTGAAGAGGATCGATTCAGACTACTTCACTGATAATTAACGGAATAGTTTAACAAGAGAGGCTGGCAATGGAGGGAGCATTTTTCGTTCGATTCGCTTTTAACGTCCGACTACTGCTTGTGGCGAATTTTTTTGGGCTGAATAACGTTAGCTGAAATTACCAGACAACTGCCAGTCAATCGTCTAGTCTAACTCCATGACGACAAAATTTACCTACTGGCAAGAAGACGATGGAATGTTTCTCGGTTATTTAAACGACTACCCTGATCATTGGACGCAGGGGGAGTCTCTCCAAGATTTGAAGGATCACCTTCGAGACTTACATGAAACCTTCTCTTCGGGAACGATTCCAGGAATCAAAAAAGTGGAAGAATTGGAGTTGGCGTGAAGAGGCGCGATTTGATTTCTAAGGTGGAATCTGGAGGCGCAGTGCTTATACGACATGGAGGCAAACACGACATTTATCATAATCCGAAGACAGGAGCGACTCAACCGATTCCTCGCCACAAAGAAGTCAGCGAGCTCCTTGCTCGAAAAATCCTCAGAGACCTTGCTAAAGAATAAATTTTGAGAAAGGCGACTTCTGCAACGGCATGCTGTTATGATTCGCTCTGGACTAGGGAACCTCATTCATAACGATCATAAATGAGCTCCAAGCGATCACGTCCTCCCAAAAAATCCTTGGCCTCGCTCTACGTTTCCTTTGCCGGAGTCGAGCCGGGGTATGTTCCCAAGCGGTGGGTGAAGTTTCCCGTTGCGCTCTTGCTTCTCGCTCCCTGCTGGGTTCTCTCGGTGACATTTTTTGCGGCGATGCTGAGTACGACCCTCAACGACTTTTTCTGGGCGAGCCCGGTGTTTTGGTTTTTTGCCGGTGGATGTGCGATTGCGGCCATTCTTTGCGAGGCGTTTCCGAAGCTCGTGATCATTTATGTGCTGGGGCACGAATTGACGCATGCGATATGGGTCTGGCTCCACGGCGGTCGTGTTCATGATTTCCGTGTCGGATGGAAAGGCGGACACATCATCACGGATAAAACAAACACGTGGGTCGTGCTGGCTCCCTATTTTTTCCCATTCTATACGGCGGGTTGGATAGGGGCCTATGGTCTGGCTTTGCTGATTCCGGGGGTCTTCGCACAACCCGAGTGCTTGTTTTTCGGTATCGGCCTGACGTGGGCATTTCACATGATCTACACGGTGAGGATGATCAAAAAGGGGCAGCCGGATATTGAATACGGGGGCGCTTTTTTCTCCATCGTGGTGATTTATTTTTTGAATCTGCTTCTCATTTCAGCGCTCTTGATTGTGGCTTCTCCAAGTGTGACTTGGGCAGGTTTTGCCCGCGATCTGCTGGAAAACGCGATGGATTTTTCCGCCGTTGTGGTGCGCGCGGTGGAGCGATTCCAATAAATTTCGAGTTTTGGAAAGTCTTGGGTTCCGAGCTTTCCAATTGTGCATACATGCCTATGTTTTGAGGTATGCAACACGAGATTGATGCCAGGGTGGAGAGCAAGGCGCTTCGTATCAATGTGGAAAAGCGCTTTTACGGAACCTTTGCCGAAATCGGCGCGGGTCAGGAAGTGGCCAGACATTTTTTTTCCGTCGGAGGAGCGGCTGGAACGATCGCAAAGACGATCTCCGCCTATGACATGACGTTCAGCGATGCGATTTACGGAGCGGGTGATCGCTATGTGAGTCGCGCGAGGTTGGAAACCATGCTTTCCCACGAATTCGATCTTCTCCTGGAGAGGTTGGATCGCGTATTGGGGGCCGACAGGCGCTTTTTCGCATTTGCGGACACCGTTGCCGCACGCAGTTTCCGTCGCCATGATGAATCGCACGGATGGATGGGTCTTCGATTCCAGCACGAGCCACGCGCTCCTTTCAGCGAGATCATTTTGCACGTTCGCATGCTCGATGAAGAGAATCTCGGGCAACAGGAGGCGCTGGGAATTTTCGGAGTCAATCTCGTTTACGGCGCGGCCTACCATTCCGGTGATGCCCGCGCCCTCATCAAGTCGCTCTCGGACGACTTGAGGCCCGGCCGCATTGAGGTCGATATGATCCGGTTTTCCGGCCCGGCCTTCAAGGACATCGACAACAGGATCATGAATCTGGAGTTGATCGTTCAGGGACTCACGCAGTCCGCCCTTTTTCGGCCGGATGGCGAGGTTGTCCAAGCGGCGGATGCCTTCTACAAAAAGCCGTTGCTGGTTGAGCGAGGGAGCTTCCGGCCGGTCACACTCGTTACCAATGACATGCTCGACGGTGCGCTTCGGATGTTTGAACGCGAGGATGGCGTGCCGGACGGGAAACCGGAAATCCTGATGGAGATCACCATGCAGAATCTTCTCGCCGGGGGGCAGTTGGATCTTCGTGATTTCCTTGATCGGGTGGACATGATCACGTCGCTCGGACGCACGGTTCTGATCTCCAATTATGGCGAGTTTTATCGGCTCGTGAATTTTCTGACCCGCTACACGGCGGGGCCGATCGGTCTCCCCCTCGGAATCCCCAGCCTGAGCGAGGTTTTCACCGAAAAATACTACAACAATCTTGAGGGCGGCATTCTTGAGGCTCTCGGTCGCCTTTTCAAAAAGAATGTGAGGCTCTATGTTTACCCGTACATTTCCGCAAGCGGTGAATTGGTGGACTGCTCCAATTTCCGGGTGTCCCCGCATCTCAAGCATCTCTATGCCCACTTGCTGGAGAATGGATCGATACGGGCCATTGAGGACTACCATCCCGACTATCTCCACATCCGATCCCAGCGCGTGCTGGAGTTGGTGCAAAAGGGCGATCACGCTTGGGAAAAAATGGTCCCGCCCCAAGTTGCGGCCATCATCAATGATCGTGGATTATTTCATGCCGAAGAAGGGGCAGGGGAAGACCCCCGACTCCGCTGCGAGCAATAAAATGGCTCGCAGCGGCGCCAAGAACGAATTTTCCGACTTGGCATCAAAGCCCGATTCGTGAGTAGAGCGCGTCGAGTGGAAGTTGGAGGCCGATGAAAAACTCGCCGAACTCGGCATATTGTGCGCTGACCTCGTCGAAGCGCATTTCGTACACAATCGCTTTTATGTCGGATGTGGTCTTCGAGAAGAGTGTCACGAACCATTCTTCATCGTCGAGTCCGGTCGAACCGGTGATGAGTTGAAGAATGCGACCCGAGTAGGTGCGGCCGACGCGGGCATGTCCGGCCATGAGCTTTTTGCGGGCCTCGAAATCGAGCGCATACCAGTTTTGTCCCGGAACCCGGCGTTTGGACATCGGGTAAAGGCAGACGACCGGCCAATCAGGGAGGTTGGGTTCCAAGCGATCCTTGAGATACTTTGCCATCCGCTTGCGGAAGGCCTCCATTTTTTCCTCGAAGGCAGGGCTTCCGGCGGTGAGCTTTTCCTCCGTTTCGAGGCTCAGGGCATACTCCTCGTCGCTGGTTGTGTATTCACTGCGTTCCGTCATCGAGAGCCAGCTGAATGCCGGAGTGAGAATATCGGGGCCGAGGGCCAGGGCGAGTCGCTTGGAGAAGGCGTCTGCCACTTGCAGGTCGGGCGTGATGAGCATGAAGCCAAGATCGGCTTTGGGAGTCACCATGCTGAAGATGAGGAGTTGGGTGTCTGGAGTGGATCGGATCTCGCTCACCAGTTCCGCAAGGGCTGTCTTGGCCGAGATGCGCGAGGATTTGTCGAGGAGATCCCATTGGCCATGCTCCACACGGAAGAGGAGGTGGATGACGTGACGACCTTCGGTTGGTAGGATTGCGTTAAGTGGCTGCATAGTTGGTGTTGTTGGAAAAATATTTCGGCCTTGAGCAAAAAACGATTGCAATCCGCAGAAAGCGCAACGATTTTCGGGCCCAGTTAACCAAAAAATATCATGGCAGACGTAGCAAACAAATACAGCGACAACGTGGGTGGAAAATTTTACGTGGATGATCAGTGCATCGATTGCGATCTCTGCAGGGAAACCGCTCCGGCAAACTTCAAGCGCAACGACGATGGTGGTCACAGCTACGTCTATAAGCAACCCGAGACTCCCGAGGAGGAGGCACTCTGTCAGGAAGCCATGGATGGTTGCCCGGTGGAAGCCATCGGAAATGACGCCTGATTTTATCTCGTTTTAAACAACCCGGCTCCCGGCATCGAATGGCCGGGGGCCTTTTTTATGTCTTCGGATTCTCTCAGAGCGCGTGTGATCGCCGAGTGGCGGGGGCTACCCGAAGCTCCCGAGCGCAAGGATCGTTGCAATCTTGTAAGCGACGTCCTTCAAAAGCTCCTTCCGCGAATGGGCTTGAACGAGCGCTTGAGCGAACAGCAAGTCAAGGAGGCTTGGTTGGAGGTGGTGGGGGCATTTTTGGCCCAGCACTCGGTGCCCTCCGCACTCAGTGGCGGCGTGCTTACGATCCAGGTTCTCCAGCCCAGCGTGCGATATGAGTTGGAGCGGAATTGGAAGGCGGAGATTCTTCAGAAACTCCAAACCCGTTTCGGAAAAAAAGTGATCCGGGATGTGAAGTTCCGGATTTGCTAGTCTCGAAGGTGGGCTTTCGCGGGTCGATAATATCGGCCTGCTTGAAAATAAAAGCGCAAGCCAACCCATATTGGAGAAAATTATCATTGCCAATCCGGCGTGCATCCGAAGAAATTGGCTGCGGTGGGCAAGACGCCTGCTTAATATTTTTTTCTCATGAGCGAACGAAGAGTTGTGGTGACTGGCATGGGTGTAGTGAGCCCGGTCGGCAATGATATCGAAACATTTTGGAAATCCCTGATTGAAGGGCGGAGTGGCATTCGCCGGTTCCAAGCGTTTGACTCGACCAACTACGATTGCAAGATCGCTGGTGAGGTTCCGGATTTTGAGCCTGCCCGCTATTTTAAAAATCCGAAGTCGGTGAAGCGCACCGATCGCTTCACGCAATTTGCGATGGCTGGCGCAAAGATGGCTATCGAGGATTCGGGTGTCGATTTCGACAAGGTGGATCGCAACCGCTTCGGTGTGATGATCGGCAGCGGCATTGGTGGGCTTTACAGCATGGAGCAAGAGTGCCAGCGCCTGCTCGAGCGGGGCCCGTCGCGGGTTTCGCCCTTCACGATCGCCATGATGATTTCCAATATGGCCAGTGGCATCGTTTCGATGGAATACGATTTGCGCGGACCGAATATGTGCATTGTTACCGCGTGCGCGACGGCGAACAACTCGATCGGCGAGGCTTGGCGCATCATCAAGTTTGGCGATGCGGATGCGTTTATTGCTGGCGGTTGCGAGGCCACAATCACCCCGCTCGGCATCGGTGGCTTTGCTTCCATGAAGGCTCTCAGTCTTCGCAATGACGACCCAACCAAGGCCTGCCGTCCGTTTGATCGCGATCGCGATGGCTTTGTCATGAGCGAGGGCGCCGGTATTGTTGTGCTCGAGGAATACGAGCACGCGAAGAAGCGTGGGGCGAAGATTTATTGTGAGCTTGCCGGCTATGGTTGCACGGCTGACGCCTACCACATGACTGCTCCCATGCCGGAGGGCGAGGGGGCTGCGCGTGCGATTCAGATTGCGCTCCGTCACGGCAAGGTCAATCCCGAAGAGGTTGATTACATCAATGCCCATGCGACATCCACGGGGTTGGGGGATATCTGCGAAACGAAGGCCATCAAACTCGCTCTTGGCGAACATTCCAAAAAAGTCGCCATCAGTGCCACAAAATCGGTCACGGGTCATCTGCTCGGTGCCGCCGGCGGGGTCGAGCTTGCTGCGTGCGCCATGGCTATAGGCAAAGGTGTTATACCGCCGACGATCAATCTGGAAAATCAGGACCCCGAGTGTGATCTCGATTACGTCCCGAACACGGCGCGCGAAGGGAAGCTCCGTTGTGTCTTGAGCAACTCCTTCGGCTTTGGTGGTCACAATGCCACGCTTCTTTTGAAAGCCGTAGATTAGGTTCCAAGGTTTGAGTTCCGAAAATACCCATCCCGCAACGCATTCGATGCTGGATCCGGATATCGAAGTCCGCACGTACTTCGCGAGACACAAGAATGCCCTCGTTGCACGAGGGGATTTCTCCGAGCTTTTTGCCGCATGGTATCTGCACCGGATGGACCACCATTTGTCTTTTGCCTCCGATTTGGAGGATGTCGGCAGAGAGGCGTTGGCCGCCATCACGCTGCACTGCGCCAGTCGTCCTTGGAAAGAAAGCTGTGCATGGACAGTTCAATTTCGCCATCCCCGGGTCAATGTTTTTGCGGCGGGTGACAACAATACCGGCACCGTGGTTGCGAATCTCCTCACCGAGAATCTCAAGCCAATCGAGAAGGGGATTTTTTATTCCGATGTGGTGGAAAATCTCAAAGCGCCCCGCCGAAGCGTGGTCGATTTCAAGACCGATTCCTTTTTGGAGGCGGTTGAAGTGTTTTACACAAAGAGCGAGCAACGTCCGGTGCGTTTTTTTTGGCACGCAGACGAGGATCTGGTGATGGTCGCGGCCCAGCCGGATTGCGACCTGGAGTGGCTTCAATCTTTGGATTCGGCGGCAATACAAAGACTGGATCAGGATGTGGAGCTTTCTTTGCTTGAGAAGCGGAAGTTCCGCTTCGAGTGCGGATGCAATCACGACCGAATGGCAAACTTCATACTGCCCGTATTCAAAAGCCAGGCGGATGAGCTTTTTGGGGGTGATCAAACCATTAGTGTGGCTTGCCCGCGCTGCGGCGCGAAGCATATCCTGACCCGTGAGCTGCTTGAGGCCAAAGTGGAAAACAGCGATCCCGATCGCTAGCGCCTTCCGAGTTGCGTGCCCGTTTTTTAAAGCAAAAATCGCCGATTTTTTATGACCCATCCGAAGAACTCACTCTCCCCCGATAACAAATTGGCGGGCATTCTCACGCCTCTTAGTGCCATTCGTGGACGAAACGATATCGGTATCGGCGATACCGAGTCGCTGGTGGAGATGGCCGAGTGGGCTTCGAAAAAGGGATTCCGGGTGATTCAGATTCTACCTGTCAATGAAACCGGCTCCGACCATAGCCCGTATAATATCATTAGTTCTATCGCCTACGAACCGATCACGCTCGCGACCAATCCCGAGTGGCTTCCCGATATCAAGGCCAGGGAATACGAGCGAATCATCCGTAATCACGATGTCCTCAAGTTGCGGGAAGAACCAGTGCGCTACGCCTTGGTTGCCGCGCTCAAGCGCGAGCTTCTTGAGACCGGATACAAGAACTTGCTCCGCTCGAACGGGGACAAAACTCGCAAGAGGGCCTTTGCGGATTTTCAAAAGCAGGAGGGCGAGTGGCTGCGCGACTATGCCATTTTTCGCGCCCTTATGGCTTGGAATGACGATGACGAGGTCGTTACGAACTGGCCGCCCGAGCATCGCTCTCCCGAGGCGGCGAGTGAGTGGCTGAGCCAGCTATCTGAAAAGGATTTGGCCGATTTTGAAGAGCGCATCGGTTTTTTCAGCTATGTGCAGTGGATCGCCATGTCCCAATGGAAGGCTGTCCGCGCGCGCTTTGATGAGCTCGGAATGGCCCTCATGGGCGATATCCCGGTCGGTGTGAGTATTTACAGCGCCGATGTCTGGGCCGAGCCTGGTATCTTTGACCTCAAGCGATCCAGCGGGGCCCCACCTGAGAAGGTTTTTAAAAGCGATCCCTTCACGGAAAAATGGGGACAGAACTGGGGCTTTCCCCTCTACAATTGGCAGGCCATGGCGCGGGATAATTTTGCTTGGTGGCGCCGGCGCCTTTCCGCATCCAGAGAGGTTTTCCACCTTTTACGTGTCGATCACGCGCTGGGATTTTTTCGTATTTACAGCTTTCCGTGGAGGCCGGAAGAGAACGGGCGTTTCTTGGATCTCACGCAAGAACAGGCATCGGAACTCACTGGGGGATGCCTTCCCGGATTCATGCCACGCGATGATAGCACGCACGAGAACCAGGAATACAACCGTCGCCAAGGTGAAATGCTGTTCCGCGTTTTTCTCGAAGAGACTGGACCGCACCGCCTCATCGCTGAGGACCTCGGAGAGCTTTCCCCGTACGTCCGTCCGACGCTTGAGGCATTGGAAATCCCGGGTTTCAAAATTCCCCAATGGGAACGCAACGGATACCACGCGATTATCCCCGGCGCCGACTATGCCCGACTGAGCCTAGCCACATTCGCCACGCACGACCATCCACCCATCCGTCAATTCTGGGAGGATTGGAATCTCTCCACGCAAGATCCAGCGAGGCGGGACCATGCGATCCATGAGATGCGGGAGATACTCGAATTTTGCGGGGTTTCCGAAATCCATCTTCCGCAACCGTTCACTCCGGAGGTTCATTCCGCCTTCATGCGTGGGCTTTTTGCATGCAACTCGTGGCTGGCCGTCCATCAGATCACTGACATCTTTGGTCTGAGCGCCCGCTTCAATGTGCCAGGTGCGGTGGGCGATCAAAACTGGACAGCTCGCATCGATGGCGAGATTTCCGTCTGGGATAAACTTTACAAACGCGAGATCGGTTCGGCCGTTGAGGCGCTATGCGATAGCGGGCGGGTTCCAAAAGAAAACTAGAAACAACCGGTCGAGTTGCACAACCGTAAGAAAAAAGACACACTTCATCCATGAGCTCGACTACTGAACAGGTTTTGCCGGATTCCAGTGGGCACTTTGGCGCCTACGGCGGGATGTTTGTCCCCGAGACGCTGATGACCGCTTTGCAGGATCTGGAAAAGGAATACCACTCGGCGAGAAGAGACCCTGCCTTCCGCAAGGAGTTGGCTGATTTGCTGGGAGACTTTTGCGGACGCCCGACGCCCCTCTACTTTGCGGAGCGCCTCACGAAGAAGCTCGGCGGCGCCAAAATCTATCTCAAGCGGGAAGACCTTCTCCATACCGGAGCGCATAAAATCAATAACGCGATCGGTCAGATTCTTCTCGCCCGCCGAATGGGGAAAACCCGCATCATCGCGGAAACCGGCGCTGGTCAACACGGCGTGGCCACTGCCACAGCCGCTGCCCGCTTCGGGATGGAGTGTGTGATTTACATGGGCGCTGTGGATATGGAACGCCAAGCCCTCAATGTCGCCCGCATGAGGTTTCTCGGGGCACAGGTGGTCGGTGTCACGGCGGGGCAGGCCACACTCAAGGAAGCGATCAATGAAGCCATGCGCGATTGGGTTACAAATGTTCGCACGACCTACTACATCCTAGGCAGTGCTCTGGGTTCGCATCCCTACCCGATGATTGTTCGCGATTTTCACAGGGTGATCGGAGACGAAACCCGTCGGCAGATTCTTCAGCGTGAGGAGCGGCTTCCTGACCGTCTTGTCGCCTGCGTGGGTGGTGGCAGCAATGCCATCGGTTTTTTCTACGCTTTCTTGAACGACGAGAGTGTCAAGTTGACGGGAGTCGAGGCTGGAGGTGACGGTATCGTGCGCGGTCGCCACGCCGCCCGTTTCCAAGGAGGCAAGCTCGGAGTCCTCCAAGGCACAAAAACCTGGCTTTTGGCTGATGCCGACGGCCAGATCGAGTTGACCCACTCGGTTTCAGCGGGTCTCGACTACGCTGCCATCGGACCCGAGCATAGTTACTACCGTGATAGCGGTCGCATCGACTACGATTATGCAACGGACGCCGAAGCTCTCGCCGCCTTCCGCATGCTTGCGGAGGTCGAGGGCATCATTCCCGCG
>JALQZP010000007.1:16006-32687 GCA_023258235.1 Terrimicrobiaceae bacterium
ACTGGAGACGGCCCATGCCATCGCCCATGTCATCAAAATCGCTCCAACGATGCCCCGGGACTCCCTCCTCATTGCCAATCTCAGCGGTCGCGGCGACAAGGATGTCAGCCAGGTAGCGGAGATTTTGCTGAAGTAAAGTGCGAGGGCAATGAAGTCCGTCTTTGATCGTGCGGTTGCGACGAACATCTTCCATTGTGGGCAAGGCAGGATTCGGATTTGAATATTCTATTGATACAGCTCAAGCGTATAGGTGACGTCGTTCTGACGATACCGTGCGTGGAGTCTCTCAAACAAAAATATCCGCAGGCCCGTATCACTTGGGTTTTGGATAGCGCATGCAAGTCGATGGATGAAATCCTTCCCGGGGATCAAAAATTTTACTTCAAAAAAGGGGCTTTGAATGCCAGAGTTTGGAGAAACCTACTCTTGCGAAAGTGGGATTTGTGTTTTGAATTCACAGGGACTGACCGGGGGAGATTGATGGCTGCGATGTCCCGTTCATCACAGCGTGTGACCTACAAGCGTCACGCTTCGGCATTGGGGCGCTGTGTCTTCAATCGTTTTATCGAAGCGGATGTAAAAACACTCCATACGGTCGACTACCACTTGGCGTTGCTGGATGCCGCTCCCGCAAGCGCTGCCGGATCGCTTGCTATTTCTGCAAGTCTAAGGCAAAAAACCGAATCCCTTTTGCGATCCACGGGAATTCAAGGTCCTTATGCCATTGTTCATCCCGGAGCGGCGCGTGGGGAAAAAATGTGGAGCACAGTCCGATGGTGCGAGGTCATCCAATTTCTGATCTCGGAGAAAAACCTGAATGTCTTCATCACTGGCGGACGCGGTGTGGAGGAGTTCGCTCAAATCGATGAAATGATCACGCGTTGTGCTTCCCCCCGTGTTTGCTCCTTGGCTGGAAAAACGAGTCTTTCCGAGTTGGCGGCAATCATTTCAAAAGCCCTAATTTTTGTTGGTGTTGACACGGGAGCTTCGCACATGGCCGATACGCTTCAAGTGCCCTCCGCAGTCCTTTTCGGGAGCACCAACCCTCTTCACTGGGGGCCTCGAAGCCGGACTGGAAGAGCGGTCGGAGTTCAAGGGTTCTCATCCTACCCCCATGACTTTCCGAAATGCAGAATGCAGGAAATTTCATCCGAAAACCTGATCGGGGCGATCAATAGCGTTCTCCCGCTCAAAGCATTCACAGATTGACCACATGGGGTGCATTTAACAAAGTCTAGGTTTAGCCGCAAATTTACATGAAGAATTTATCTGTCGTTGTGCCCTTTTATAACGAAGGCGAGTTGGTGGTTGAGGTTTTAAATGAGCTGCGCAGCGCTCTTCCCGATGCAGAGATTATTGCGGTGGACGATGGGAGTTCGGATGGAACTGCGGACCGGATAAAATCCATTCCCGGTGTGAGGCTCATACCACTCCAGAGGAATTGCGGGCAGAGTGCCGCAATTTATGAAGGCTTACATGCTGCCGGTGGGGATATTGTCGCCATGATGGATGGGGATGGACAAAATGATCCAGCGGATATCTTGAAGCTTGTTCAGGCGATGTCCCACGCTGATGTCATTTATGGGGTTCGTAAAAACCGTCAGGACACAGTGGCGCGTTTGATATCCTCCCGTATAGCGAATGCCATTCGTCGTTTTGCGCTTGGGGACAAGGCAAGTGATACAGGATGCACGTTGAAAGTCATTCGTCGCGAACATATAAAATACCTGATTCCCTTCAATGGATTGCATCGCTATTTGCCGGCCCTATTCGAGCGAGCCGGACTTAGTTTTTCGGAAGTTCCTGTCAATCACCGCGCCAGGAAGGCCGGAAGCTCTAAATACACGATCAATGGTCGCGCCTTGCGTGGGATTTTTGATCTGATTGGGGTTCGTTGGCTCATGTCCCGGATGATTGTTTGGCCATAAATTTTCCATATGGAACTGTTGATAAATTATTTTCACAATATCAGTTATTTTTTCAATATCCCGATTGGGAACTTTTTTGGCATCCAAATTGATTCGGGAAAGGTTATTGGCTACATCGGGGTGACCTTGTTTTCCGCCCGCTGGCTTATTCAAATGGGGGCGTCCAGAAAGCACGGCAAGCCTGTCCTTCCAAGAATGTTTTGGTATGCAAGCATTGTTGGAAGTTTCTGTTTGTTGTCGTACTTCATATTCGGAAAAAATGATTCTGTGGGTATTCTTTCCAATCTGTTCCCCATGTCCGTAGCGGTTTACAATCTCTATTTGGATTTCAGCCATCGCAAAAAATTGTCATGACTTTGGCGCAATCGGCTTCGGATAAGCGCAAATGGCCAATATGGATGGCCGCACTGTGCTTCGGAGTTGCGCTGCTTTTCTATGGCGGGCATCTGGATTTTTCAGGACACGCCCATCCGGATGAGCCGAATAAGATCAGCCAGATCCTGAGAAAGGAGTATAATTTTAATCATCCGATGATGATGATTCGATCGGTTCATCTCATCACAAATGGGTTCGGAAAATCATCTGATTTTGAATTTGTAAAATTGGCTGGGCGTTGGGGAAGTGTGATATGCGCGTCCATTTCCGTGGCCCTCTTGGTTCTTATCAATGGGCGTCTCTACGGGCGCTTCATTGCCGCTGCAACCGGGATTTTTGTGCTGTCGAATCCCCACCTTTTTGATTTGGCTCATTATTTCAAGGAGGATCCGTGGGTGCTTTTCGGGATTGGTTTGACGCTCCTGGCGATGCTGATCCACTCCGAAGCACGAGGGTCTGTCAGTTCGTGCCTGTTGGGTTTTGCGGCCTCAATCGCCATTTCTTCAAAGTATTCGGCCGTTCTTGTTCTGCCATTTGTTTTTTACATATTGCTGAGCTCTTCGCTTCACAAAAAAAGGGACTTTCTGTTGTGTTCGATTTGTTTGGTTTTAGGAATGGTCGTGATTAATCTCCCGGCACTCGAGTCTTTGACAAAGGTCTCGAACAGCTTTGGTCATGAGATGGATTCTTTGAGCGGAGAGTCAAAAATCGCGTCGCGGCGCATCCCTCATGGGGTTTACTCGAATGTTTATTGGCAGTCGTCGACGCCGATTCTGGTTCTTCTCTTGGCTGTCTACTTCGTCTCATTCTGGCGAAAGACATCGCAACCCACTCCATTCGAGTGGGTTTTCCTGTTGTTTCCTCTGGTCTATATCGTTGTTCTTTCCTTTTTGCCCAAGACCCATCACAGATACTTTTTGCCCGTGGCTTTGATGCTGGCGTGTTTGAGCGCGGCCGGGTTGCGGGAGATTTTGGATTTCAAGCACGGTCGTTTGATTGCATGCGGGCTTGTTGCTCTTTCTGTTGCTTGGCAGTGTCCGCGCTTGTTTGTGGCCTATCAGGGTTTCTCCCAAGACTTCAAAGCGGAAGCCCTTGTATTCATCGAAACGAACATTCCTCCGAACGCAGTGGTTCTCGAGGATAAAAATGTGAGTCTTCCAGCAACCCCGCGCGTGATTAAAAGGAGGCTTGTTCCGTCTGACACTCTCGAAGCCTTGCGCGCCGAAGGGATTACCCACGTGGTTGTTTCCAGCAAGCAATATGGAGGGTTTTTTTTAGAAAGTTCGCGTCCGAAAAAGGCGGGAGAGGAGAATTTTCAAAAAATGAGGGCTCTATACGAACGTCTTTTCCAAGAAGGACAACTGCTCAAGGAGTGGAAGACGGGTGGCAATCTTTATCTGGCGCCTCCGTTGCGGATTTACTCGATTGAAAAACGGGGATAGGTGACGCGCTAGACTCCGATCGCTTGTATAAAGCGTTCGCGAAATTTTCCCCACGAATACTCTGCCACGACGGTATCGCGTCCGGCTTTGCCCATTTCGGCACATTGATTTCTATTTTGGTGCAGGAAGCGCAATTTTTCTGCGACCAAAGCCGTGTTTTCTCTGGAAACCATAAAGCCGTTCATGCCATCACGCATGGGAAAGCCACAGTCGATTGTGGCGATTGTGGCGAGACCGCTGGCGGCACCCTCGAGGAGAGACTTGGCCATGCCTTCCCTGCGCGAAAGCAAGATCTGTGCATCGCAAGTATGGAAAATCGCCGGAAGATCGCGCTGAAAGCCCATCCAATGGATGTTCCGATGCGCGTTTTCAGAAACGAGATCTTCGACGTTTTTATCGATGTCCCCGATGACAAGAAGTTCCGCAGCGGGCAAGTTCGCCGAATTCCAAGCTTCAACCACTTGTCGGATGCCTTTGCGTTCTCCAGCGCGTCCACAAAAAACGAGACGAAAAGTGGAATCCTTGTTTGCGGCGCAGGGTGAAAACCGTTCGGTGTCAACGCCACGGCCGATGACTTTCAATTTTTCCGTGTCCTCCACGTGAGAGAGAAAAGTCGACTTGGAATTGTCCGAGGTGAGTAAAAGCACGTTGGCGAGACGGTATTCCTCGTCCATTTCCGCGCGAGAAAGGGCTGGCCAGTGTGGAGTTGGCGAGCCTGTCGCGGCAGCATGACTCCAGTGCATGGCATCATGGTTCAAATAACAAGGGATACCCAGTTGCGATCCCTTGCGAAAAGCCGTGAGGGCGCGGTCGCGCCAGCTGATGATTTTTTCATATCCGCCATTCCTTGCCAGTCGGGCTCCCATCGCCATGAATATCCGTTTTTGAGCGGGATAATAAATGGAACGGGGCAGCCACGAGAACGCATTGGCAATCGTCCAGCGCTGCCCGTGGAAAGTGATTCCATCCCAATGGGGATTGCCTCGGCTCACCAGGTCCACGTGAAAGCCGTTTTCGACAAGGGCGCGCAACTGCTGACGCACGACATGATCGATTCCGTGGTGGGTGAGCTTGCCTTCGTAAATGTAAAGAACCTTGGGCGGCATTTCGTGGCCTGGATTTCTTTCAAAAGGCCCGTCTTTATTTGGCGGGAACACATATAACTCCAATGAAAGAATTCCGGCGGATGATCCCATCAAACTTCATTCACTGTCAAATCTATCCCCGGTCACTTGATGAAAACGGATTGAAAGATTGTCAGCCGTCTTTTCGGCGACGATGCTTGGGCAAGCTTTCGAATGAGTGATGACATTTCGCAGACCATAAAACCGAATTGCGTGCCGGGCCGGAAGGTCCAGCCTGTTCTTCTTTCCTATTGCGCGACATTCCTCAAGCCCGAGATGCTGCACGTTTATCGGCAGGTGACCGGCATCGCCAACTTCCGGAACATTGTGGCCACGCGGCATAGTGAAAATGCTGCTCGTTTTCCTTATCGCGATTTGGTGGAGCTGCAAAAAAGCCCATGGCGTGCCTTTCAGCGGATATGGCATCGCTGGCGTGGCGAGCGTGTTCCCGTTTCCCGTTTTGAGGCAAATCAATTGGATCGCATTTGTCGGAAGCAGGGCGTCTCCCTGATTCATATCTACTTTGGAACCGAGGCGGCCCGTCTTTTGGCGTGGATGGCTCGAGTGAAAACGCCTGTCGTTGTTTCTTTTCATGGAGCGGATGTCTCCTCGTCTCTGACGGATGCCGAATTCGCGAGGGTGTGCCGCTATGCCAAATTGATTTTGCATCGCAGTGATTCCTTGCGACAGGTGCTACTTCAGAGGGGCGCGCCTCAGGACAAATTGCGTCCCAATCCCACGGGTGTTCCGATCCCCGAACTCGAACCCCTTTCGGAAGGATTTTTTTCCGGGCCGCTGCGGATTCTGCAAGCCTGTCGCTTTATTTCGAAGAAGGGTTTGGATGTGACATTGCAAGCGGTGAAGTTGTTGAAGGAATCCGGGCAACAGGTTGAGTTGACGCTCGCCGGGGATGGGCCGGAGCGAGACGCTCTGCAGGCCATGGCTCGACAGGAGAGGATCGATTCCTCCGTGCGGTGGGTTGGCTTTCTGGATTCCGAATCTCTTGCGCGCGAGTATGCCCGTCACGCGATATTTGTGCATCCCAGCCGGGAGACAAAAAGCGGAGACCGCGAGGGGATTCCGAACTCCCTCATTGAGGCGATGGCTGCCGGGCGGGTGGTCGTGGGTACGCATCACAGCGGAATCCCCGAGGTGGTGACCGATGGCGTCAATGGCCGATTGATTGATCACGCCGACCCGGTGGACTTGGCGCGAGTGATCCGCGAAATCGCATCGCAGCCATTGCACGCTGTTTTAATGGCCTCGAAGGCACGCGAGACTGTGATCGAAAAATTTTCATCCGCCGCCTGCATTCGGCAACTCGAGGTGTGTTATAACGAGGCTCTGGAACAATGAAAAAAATTTCCCGATTTCGACCCCTGGGGGATGATTCGTGCAAAATCCATGAATTGCCTGCCGTTTGGCATTTTTTAAATGATTAGGTTTAAAGATGCTTTTCAGCGCATGACAAGGGCATTGGTATCTTCTTACGCGTTCACGAATCAGCTCCTCGAAAAAAGAGGAACTCCGCTGGTGCTGTTTTTGTCCCTTTTATATTATGGCCTGTATTACAATGTGGGGCTGTCGCTGACCGGGGAGGCGGGTAGTAATATTCTTATCGCCACTCGCATGATCGAAGGGTGGCGTCCCATTAAGGACATGTTTGTGGGATACAACGTGCTTTGGTTTTACCCCTTGGTCTGGATTTTTAAAATCACGGGACCGAGTTTGATGGCGGCAAAGATCTTTTTCATCTGCCTGTCCACGATCACGGGTCTGCTCGGATTTTTGCTCGTGCGCCGAGCCACAGGGAGCCCGTTATTGGCTTTGGTGGCCGCTGGGCTGATGATTCTGATGCCCGGCGCGACCTATCGGAACTACATGGGATTTATTGGAACGTTGGCCTCATTTGCCTTGGTGCGGGGATATATCCTTCAAGAGAAAAAAAATCGTCTTCAGTGTCTGTGGATGGGGTTGGCGGGGTTTGCTGTCGGGGTTTGTTTTTTGATCCGCATCGAACCGTCTTTATTGATCAGCGTTGTTTGGATTGGCCTCGCTTTGCTTTATCCATTTGGAGTTAGAGGAGAATTTTTGGCCCGTATGCGGATCACGGTGGTCGGCACTGGACTTGGGATTTTCGCTCTTTTCATCGTTCATGCCCCTTTTGCCATCCAGGCCGCCAAGCAAGGATATGCAACAGAGTTCCTAAGCCAATACACACAGTTCATCGGGCTTTTTCGTTGGGAACTGGGGGAGGAAATCAAAAAAATGGGTGAGCCAGCGAAGGACCCCGTCACGAAAACCGTCGAGGTCAAATCGGCTGCCAGGTCGGACTCGGATGTCTCCATCAAAGCTGAATCGGAAAATGCCAATACATCTTCCGAATCCGCGCGTCGAGACGGGCGCAGCGGGCGACCGTCTCTTGAGCGCGTGCTTCGATGGAAGGGGGCTTCTTTTTTGGATGTGGCGATTTATTTCCCGGTGCTTTCCGCTGGAGTGATCGCGGTTGCCGGCGGGTTGCTTTTCTTGATTGGTCTTGGAACAAATAACCACACATGGCGACTTGCCGGGCTCCTTTTGCTCGCGACGACGGGGTGTGCTCTCAGCCTGTTTCCGCAGTATTTCTTTTTTCGTCCGGACAGCGTTCACCTCGCGGAGTTCATGGTTCCATTTTATCCTGCATTGGCGTGCGCCTCCTTTGTGGGACTCTCGATTGCAAGGCAAGCCCTCTCTCCATTCATGCGTTCCTTTGGAGTGCTGTTGCTCGTCCTGTCGGTGGCGCAGGTGATTATCGCTTTCAATGCGCTTTATGGCCGTGAGGGTTCGGGCAGTATTCGTGCTGCACGTGGAAGGACTGCGGTTTTTCACGCCCCTGGCGGCATTCATTCGCGCGTGAGGCCTTCCGAGTTGAAGGACTGGGAGGGATTGCGGGATGTCATTCTCAGACATTCCCGCCCTGGCGACTATCTGGTAACATACCCTTATGTTCCCATATTGAACGTCATGGCCGAGCGGCCCTCCTACCAATTCAAACTTTATGTGGACAACGCCACCGAGTCGTCCCGATTTCCCGCGATGGCTATTGCCGAGTTTGAGAAAAACAAGCCCAGCGTCGTTGTGATCAATAACCGGGACATCAACAAAACCGAAGCCTCGCGTTTCAAGAACTGGGCTGCACCCTTTTATGAGAGTGTGTCGGCCAAGTATGTTTTGGCAGGAACCTATTTTGGGAAAATCGAAGTCTTTGTTCGTCCGGACAGGATCGCGGATCCCGTGAAATAGATGGCGGTGAGGGAGGGATTCGAACCCTCGGTAGCCTTTTGGACTACGGCGCTTTAGCAAAGCGCTGCTTTCGACCACTCAGCCACCTCACCTTGGTCTGGCATAATCATTACGCTAGATGTGGCCTTCAGGTCAAATCCCATGATGACTTTGCCATCGATTTTCGCGGGTGGGACGGATGCCGAGCATAGGCTTGCTTGCGTTGGGCGGGGCCATAACATTTCAGCATGATTTCGATCCGGGAGGATTTTGGTGCCGGTGGCCCATCCATTTTTCAGCAGGAAATTGAGGAGATGTTTTCCGAGACCGGGAAGCTTTCCGGGGCCGCCAGTTTTGAGTATCGTCCCGAGCAGCAGCAAATGGCGGGAGCGGTCGCCGCAACTTTGGAGCAAGCCGGCCATTTTGTGGTCGAGGCGGGAACCGGCGTGGGAAAATCCTTGGCCTACTTGGTGCCCGCCGCACTCCACGCGATCCGCACGAAACGCAAGGCGGTAATCTGCACACATACGATCGCGCTGCAGGAGCAGTTGATGTATAAAGATATTCCTCTCGTTCAAAAACTCATTCCCGACGAGTTCGAGGCGGTGCTTTTGAAGGGAAGGCAAAATTATCTTTGCACGACACGGTTGGCGCGCGCGCTGGGGCAGGCGAAGGAGCTTTTTACGCCCATCCAGCATCCCGAGTTGGAGCGTATCCGTGAGTGGAGTTTGACAACAAGGGATGGCTCGTTGAGTGATTTTCTGGAGCAACCCGATCCTGCCGTCTGGGAGGAGGTTCGGAGCGAGCAGCACCTCTGCACGCCGAAGTCGTGCGGTCCGGCTTCGGGATGCTTCTACCAATCGCTTCGACGTCGAGTTGCGAATGCGAAGATGGTCGTGCTGAATCATGCGCTTTTTTTCACTTTGCTCAATGCGGTGGACGATGCCGAGAACCGAACCGGTGGACTTCTTTTTGCCAACGATTTCGTTGTTTTCGATGAGGCGCACACGCTCGAGGAGGTTGCCGCCCGCCACATTGGAATGGAGCTTTCGCAGCTCGGCTTGCGCCGGATCATTCAGCGCCTTTACAATCCGCGCACCAAAAAAGGGCTTTTTCAAATGCTGAAAAATGGCCCTGCATGCAGTGTGGTGAGCGAAGTCTTGCCCGTCGCGGATGGGTTTTTCAATCAAGTTGCGAGTGGGTGCACATTCAAGCGGGGCCGGGAGTTTCGGGTGCGGGAACCGGGTCTCGCGGAAGGGGGCGAAATCTGCAGCTCCTTGGCGCGGCTTGGCGAGTTGATTTCTCTGGAAGCCGGCAAATGCAAGGACGAGCAGCATATTTCGGAGCTTCAAGAGGCCGCACGCAAGATTCGCATGGCGCGCGCGGGAATAACGGATTTCCTTTCGCTTGAAGAACCCGATCACGTTTATTGGGTCGAGCAATACGGCCGTACGGAGCAGTTTTGCACTCTTAGAACGGCTCCGGTCAATTTGGCCGAGGCTTTGCGGCGTCTTCTTTTTCGCGAAGGGGCCTGCACGGTGCTGACGAGTGCCACCCTTTCCACCGGATCACCCGATTTGTCCTACTTCCGAAATCGTGTCGGCGCGGATGAGGTTCCCGCTCTGCAAATCGGCAGTCCTTTTGATTACGAAACCCAGATGAGATTGCATCTGGTGCAAAAAATGCCGGAACCGAAGGATCCCGCCTATGAAAGCTCGCTGGCAAAGTGGATCGGGCATTTCACCGAAAAAAGCGCGGCGCGCGCGTTTGTTCTGTTCACGAGTTACCAGACGATGCGGGCGGTTGCCGAGTCGTTGGAAGACCATTTTGAGAAAAAAGGCTGGCAGTTGCTTGTTCAAGGCGGCGGAATGCCGACTCAGCGAATGGTGCGGGAGTTCAAGGACAACCCGCATAGCATTCTTTTCGGGGTTTCGAGTTTTTGGACCGGTGTGGATGTGCCGGGCGAAGCACTGTCGAATGTGATCATCACTCGATTGCCGTTTGCCACGCCGGATCATCCTCTCACGGAAGCCAGACTGGAAGCCATCGAGGCGGAGGGTGGACGCGCCTTTGAAAGCTACTCGCTCCCGGAGGCGATCCTGAAACTGCGGCAAGGCGTTGGGCGCCTCATTCGCAGCAAATCCGACACGGGTACCATCGTCATTCTGGACAGTCGCATCGTGTCAAAGCCATACGGCAGGGCCTTCCTTCGTGCGATACCGAAGTGTCCGGTGGAAATCCACTAAGCTTCCTGATGTGCTGGAGGCTTTTTTTAAGCGATCGAGGGATATGTCTTTTCTTGGCTTCTCTCAAAGGCGTCGGCGATACCAAGCAACCGGGATTCATCCATGGCTTTTCCTAGAAACTGAAGGCCGACAGGAAGGGGTTTGCCTTCTTCTTCAATGAGGCCGCAAGGCACGCTGATTCCGCAAATTCCGGCAAGATTGGTTGCGATGGTGAAAATATCCGCCAGATACATGCGGAGCGGATCGTCCGTGCGTTCCCCGATTTTGAATGCGAGATCCGGCGAGGTCGGGCAGATAAGAGCGTCCACCTTTTCGAATGCATTTGCGAAATCCTGCCGGATCAGGGTGCGGACTTTTTGGGCTCGCAGGTAGTAGGCATCGTAGTAACCGCTCGAGAGAACATAAGTGCCGAGAATGATGCGGCGTTTGACCTCGCTGCCAAATCCCTCCTCGCGACTCCGCATGTAGTGATCAAGCAGGTCGCGTGGGTTCTGTGCGCGGTGACCGTAGCGAACCCCGTCAAAACGGGCCAGATTGGCCGAGGCCTCCGCTGTGGCGATGATGTAGTAGACACCCACGGCATAGGATGTGTGGGGAAGGGAGACTTCGACGAGTTCCGCGCCGAGATTTTCACACTGCCGGATGGCGGCCTCGACTTTTTCGCGGACACGCTTGTCCATTCCATCGACAAAATACTCGCGAGGGATTCCGATTTTGACTCCCTTGAGATCTCTCCCGAGTTGGGAGGTGAAATCTTCTGCGGGCAAGTCGAGTGAGGTCGAATCATGCGGGTCCTTGCCTGCGATGGCATTGAGGATCCCTGCGCAGTCGCGGGTCGTTCGAGCGATCGGGCCGATTTGATCGAGCGATGAGGCGAAGGCGACGAGGCCGTAACGGGAAACCCGGCCATAGCTTGGCTTGAGGCCGACCACGCCGCAGAGGGCTGCGGGTTGGCGTATCGACCCGCCTGTATCGCTGCCGAGAGTCGCAAACGCCTCGCGGGCGGCAACGGATGCCGCTGAGCCACCGCTCGAGCCACCCGGAATGCGGGAGGTGTCCCAAGGGTTGCGGGTGATTTGATAAGCGGAATTTTCGGTAGAGGAACCCATGGCAAACTCATCCATGTTCAATCGGCCAAACGGAATCGCGCCGGCCGCACGGAGCTTGCCGATTACGGTGGCATCATAGGGCGACTTGTATCCGGTGAGCATCTTGGAGGAGCAAGTGCAACTTTCACCCAGCACATTGATGGCATCCTTGATTCCGATCGGCACCCCGCCCAGAGGCAGGCTGATGTCGGCCTTTTCCGCAGCAGCCAAGGCGGTATCGAAGTCGCGGGAAAGGTAGGCGCCGATCGACGAATCCACGTTCGCGATGCGGGCTTCCAAGGCGCGAACAGCGTCCGCCGGCGTAAAGTCCCCCCGGCGGAATCCCGCTTGAAGTTCAGATATGGTGAGGTCGGTGATGTTGCTCATTTTATTCAATCACTTTGGTCACAACGACCAGGTTGTTTGCGCTGTGCGGGGCGTTTGCGAGAACGACCTTGCGATCCAGTCCGGGTTGCGGCACATCCTCGCGGAAGACGTTGAATACCGGGTTTGCGTGGGCGGTGGGCTCGACTTGGGAAACGTCCAGTGCGCCCAGTTGCTCCACGTATTCCAGTACACGCCCCAGTTGGGCTTGGAATGTGGTGGCTTCTTCGTCGGTGAGTTCGATGCGGGCCAGTCTGGCCACATCGCGGACATCAAGATTGGGACTGCTCATGCGGGAGATATTGGTAGGAGTTTGCGGCGGTTTTGTCCAAAAGTTTGATGGATCATTTGGCCAACTCGCGCAGCCGTTGGACAAAATGATGTTCGATCACGATCTCCCGTCCGGAATCGTCTTGAATCCGGAGATGCCCCATCGGATCAAGGCCAATGAACGATCCCGAGAGAATTCGCCCGTCGGAAAGGGCCAGTTCGACGGGGTGGAATTCCCTCCAACTTTCGTTCAGTTCGTTGATCGCGGCCTCCATACCGCCATCGATCATTTGTTGGTGACCCTTGGTGAGTGCCTCCAAAATACCCACCATCACTTCTTGGATTGCCGGAGGGGTCACCATTTGAGCGGCCAGGGATGTCGTTGAGGAGAGCAGTTCGGGAGCTTCGAGCCAGGGCTGGTTGGTGATATTGAGCCCGATGCCGACGACGATGATGCCTGTGGCGGGTTGCTCAATGAGTAGTCCGGCAAACTTGCGGTCGGCGCAGAGGAGATCATTCGGCCATCGCATCCGAACGTCAGGCAAACCGAGAGTGCGTGCATATCTCAACAGGCACGCCCCGACACGCAATGAAAATCCGGTCCAAAGTGAAGGCGCGCCTGAAGCGGGGAGTGAAGCTGACAGCCAAAGTCCGCCGGGCCCCGAAATAAATGACCTACCGAACCGGCCTCGCCCCCGTGACTGCGTATCCGCGCGAACGGCGCTCCACGGCGGCAGGTTTCGGCAGACGTCATTGGTGGAACCGGTTGCGGCATAGTGGTGGATGGTCCAGACCCTGCCGGTTGGCGTGGCCCACTCTTCCTTTCCGCTGAAAATCTCGGACGGATGGGGATCCCCATCTTCATTCAAAGGCATGAAGGATTTTACGCACACACAGACCCGCAATCCAAACACATCAACACGTGTCCCGCCCTTTTTTGTTTCTGCGGACCAGCGCGATGCCGTCGGCGGTTCAAATGGCATTAGAGAAAAGGGATTGCCTGACGGGGCTTCTTCCCCAAGATTACCCACCGTCAATTCATGAGCTCAGAAACATCCGAAGCAAAGCCACTCGCCGCAAACGAAATTCTCAAAGCCGCCTCGCATCACCTGCGTGGCACGATCGCCGATGAACTCGCTGATTCCTCCACCGGAGCGATCACCGAGGACGCCGGTCAGCTTACCAAATTTCACGGCCTGTATCTCCAAGACGACCGTGATCTGCGCGTGGCATTGAAAAAAGCCGGCAAGGAGAAGGCGTTTTCGTTCATGTTGCGTGTTCGCCTGCCCGGCGGAAAAGCTAGTCCCGCACAGTGGCTCGTTCTTGACAAACTTGCTGCCGACGTGGCGTCGCCGTCCTTGCGTTTAACGACCCGGCAGACTTTTCAGTTTCACGGAGTACTCAAAGGCAATGTGAAAAAACTCATCAAGGGGATGCACAAGGTGCTCCTCGACTCCATTGCTGCTTGTGGAGATGTGAATCGCAACGTGATGGCTCCGCCGAATCATGAGCGCAGTGCCGCTGCCCAAGAGGTCTACGAGCACGCAAAAGCATGGAGCGAGTATGCCCTTCCCAAAACCCGCGCCTACCATGAGATCTACCTCGATGAGGAGTTGGTGGCCGGCGGAGAGCCAGAGCAGGAGCCGATGTATGGAGATACCTACCTGCCACGCAAATTCAAAACGGGGTTCGTTCTTCCACCCTCGAACGACGTCGACATTTTTTCCCAAGACCTCGGCTTCATCGCGATCATCGAGGACGGGAAGCTTGTTGGATACAATGTCACCGCCGGTGGTGGACTGGGAATGAGTCATGGAAACAGCGAGACATTTCCTCGTCTGGCTGATGTGCTGGGCTTCATCGCGCCGGACCAAGTCAACAAAATCGGCGAAGCCATTCTAACCACGCAGCGGGATTTCGGCGACCGGACCAACCGCAAGCACGCCCGATTGAAATACACCATCGAGGATCGTGGAGTCGAATGGTTCAAAGCCGAAGTCCAAAAGCGTTCCGGAATCACTTTTCAATCCCCCCGTGCCTACCATTTTACCACGATCCAAGATCCGGTCGGTTGGCATGAATGCGCTGATGGCAACTGGTTTTATGGGCTCCATATCCTGAGCGGCCGCATTGTTGACAAGGAGGGTTGGATGATGAAGACCGCCCTTCGGGAAATTGCGGCGATTCACACGGGCGACTTCCGCCTAACCCCTTCCCAAAATCTCAGTATCGCCGGAGTCACCCCTGCGATGAAACCCCAGATTGAGGCGATCCTTGCCAAACATCGGCTGGACAAGGAAAACGAGCGCTCTGGTCTCCGCCTTAACGCCCTTTCTTGCGTGGCCCTTCCGACTTGCGGCCTTGCCCTAGCCGAGAGTGAGCGCGCTCTCCCTGACATTCTTGAAAAGTTCGAGGTGGTGTTTGATGAATGCGGACTGCGTCACGATGCCATCAGCCTTCGCATCACGGGATGCCCGAATGGTTGTGCGCGTCCGTATTTGGGAGAAATCGGTTTCGTCGGAAAAGCGCCCAACAAATACGCTCTCTATCTCGGGGCCGGTTATAACGGAACCCGCCTGAACCGTCTTTTCTCGCCGAGCACGACGATTGAAAATGCGATTGAGATGCTTCGACCGATTATCAAAAGCTATTCGCTCGAGCGTCAGGCAGGCGAAGGTTTCGGCGATTACTGCAATCGAGTCGTTCTTCCCGTCGATGCCACCTTCCATAGTGTGGGAACGCCGGTTGCGGCTTAAAAGCGGAGTTCATCAACAAATAGAGACGGATGCTGAGACGTTACTTAGAACTTTCAGCAAAGTAAGGCGCGTCAAATGAGGTTGCTTCGCGATCTATATGTCTGCCAATAAGCCTTGATTTAACCTGAGATCCCTTAGACGTTGCTTGGCTCAATGCTGTACGTTTTAGCCAAAACCGAGCACAAGGTTCTCTTTGTGGTCTTCCTTATTTTAGGGTTAGGGGATTTGTATGCGGAGATAAAGGAGCCCGTTTTGCATCCCAAAGATCAGATCGCCTTGCAACTCGGTGCGATCCAAATGGGATACGAAACTCCATTTGTGCTTTCTGATAAAATTGCGCCTGAGAAAATGCAGCAAGCTGTGAATGCGCTTGTGATGGGACGCAATGCATTGAGTGCCACAGTCGCGAATCCCGCGCAACAAGTCCAAGGGGCTGTCGATTGCCCTCGTGTCGATTCCATCGAATATCGCGACCAGCTTTATTCTGCCGTCTGCGCGGTGGTGAACTTTCCTGTCGTTGCAACACTCAAGGGCAATGTGGTTCTTGCGAATCAGGTCAAAGTGCCTGTATCTGAAATCAAGTTGACCAGGCCATCAAGCGAGTGGACCACCCCCATGCGTTATACTTTGGGACCCAGTTTAAGTGAGGCAACAAGTCGAGTGGTGGATGGTCTCGTCGCGACGAATTTAATGCCATCGGAGACAAGTGCGCCTTTGGCAGGGAGTCCACCCCTGGCTTCCAGTCTTCCGATGATTTCCGTGGAAGGAGGAACTTGGCCGGTAGATTCCGGGATTTCTACGCAGAGTGTTGCTCCATTTCAATTGGGCAAATATGAGGTCACTTGGAGCGAGTGGCGGGAGGTACAGGCTTGGGCTGTCTTGAATGGCTATACCGACTTGGCCGGAATCGGGGATGGGGGCGGCGAGAATAATCCCGTTGTGAATGTGAGTTGGTATGATGTGGTGAAGTGGTGCAACGCCAGAAGCGAGAAGGAGGGTTTGACGCCATTTTATCAGGTCAATGGGGAGACATATAGGACGGGCGAGAGTGTGCCGACATTGAATGCCGGTTCGGACGGCTATCGTTTACCGAGCGAGGCGGAATGGGAGTGGGCGGCCTCCGGGGGTGCGCAAACACGGGGCTACGTGTATAGCGGAAGCGATGATGTCACTGCGGTCGCTTGGCATTACAGTAATTCCCTCGAAGGTCCGAAAGCGGTTGGTTTGAAGTCCGCGAATGAACTCGGACTCCATGACATGAGCGGCAATGTTTACGAGTGGTGCTGGGATTTGTGCGACGAAGAAAGCGCCCACCGCCGTTTTCGTGGGGGAAGTTTTATCAATGTTCCGGATTATTGCACAGTCACCTTCCGAGAAAATCTGGGCTACCCAAGCAATCGACTCAACTGCATCGGATTTCGCCTCGCACGCTGATTGCAGCGGCGAATCTACTGCAATCAAGGCTTTGGTTTCATTTCAAATGGAATCTGAACGACACTTCCGTTTGAGAGATGTATTTTGATAACTTGCCCTATGAGGGCTGGCTTGGTCTGAATGTTTCCAATCGAAATCCGAATTCCAAAATCACCCATCGGCTCGCTTTTACTTGTCATGGAATCGTCGGGCGTTTCGATTTTGTCCACGGCCAGCTTTTCCCCTGCCGGGCTTTTCAAAATGATCGTTCGCGCGATGGCATTAGAGTTCTCTTCCGTCAGAATCATTTTTGCGGGAGCCACAGCGATGGGAGCGGGAACCGTGACCAATACAGCAATATCGACTTCCGGACGTGCTGGGTTGTTTGTTTTGA
>JALQZP010000080.1 GCA_023258235.1 Terrimicrobiaceae bacterium
CTCCAACCAAACCGACCAAAGTCGCCAAAAAATCTGCTCCGTCCGCCCTCGACTTGATGGAGCAAATTTCAGCCAAAACCCAAGGTCGCCGCCCAGGTCGCCCACCGAAAGCGAAAACAGAAGCGCCTACCCCGCAAGCGGCACCGCAACGGGAAATACAATCGCGGGAAAAACGCAGCGAACTAATCCGCGAAACCTTCCGTGATAAGGCCCTGGACACGGATGCTGTTGAAATCTCTCGCCCCTATACCAAGCCTGCTCCCGGTGCCCCTCTGCCAGCCCAAAGGTCCAACAGAGGCAGCAATTCAGGCATCTTCAAAAAACTCCTCTACAGCGTCTTGGTCCTTGCCGTGCTGGGACTGGCGGGAATGGGAATTAAGAACCTGCTCATACCGATATCGATTTTAGATTCTGTTGCTCCGTCAGCATCTGCACCGTTGCCAAAACTACCCGCTCTGCCTGACTTCCAAGTCGTCTATAAACATAACGAACCAGAAGAGGCAACACCGGCTAACACACTTACACCAGACAAAGCCACGCGTCCGATTCAGGCCGTAGCCGCACCAGTGGCCCAAGCGACTCCTGTCACACAACCCTCCCCTGCCGCTCAACCGGCTCTTGTTGCGCAGCCGTCTCCTAGCGTACAACCCACGCCAGCTGCCCAACCAACACCAGCGATAGCTGCAGCGCCGCCGACCCAACCCGCACCTGAAGTCGCGTCTCATGCAAACGTTCCTATCGCCCCGCCACCCGTGGACAAGGGCTTGGAAGCCATCAATCGAATCCGCCCCGCGCTTGATCAAATCCCTGGATGTATCGTCTATAGCAGCAAAAATGAAATCCGCATCATGTTCCAGGAAGGCATATTCCCGGATGGTGGTCTCAAAATTGATAAAAATGGCCGTGCCCAGCTGTCACGCGTAGCGGAATTCCTCTCCACCAACGCGCCCGACTTTTGGCTGATCATCGAAGGGCAGACCAACCTTCAATCGATGCGCTCGAGTGACAACTATACCCTCGGTCTGCGCCGAGCTGTGGCCGCCACTGAAATCGTCCGCAACGTAGCCAAATTTCCGTCTGAGAGGTTGATGGCCAGTTCCGCAGGGGGAAGTCAGCCCCCGTTTGCCGTTTCCGTTCCCGGGGCCGAAGGCAAGAATCGCACCGTCCTGTTCCGCCTTGTACCAAAATCCGGCGATATGCCGAGCGGCAACTAAAATCGATCGTCCATCGACACTATAAAATCGGCTGGAAACAAAAGCACCCCGAACCGTTTTGCGAGAGCAAACCTGTTTGGGGAGCTACCCTCCCCAACGGCCACCTGGACTGAGTCCGGGTGTCCAATTACGGAGATGGCCATTTGCGTAATCGGTTTTTCCAATCGCACCGATCATGCGTTTGCCGGTCGCCTTTTTCCAGAGTTTGCTCATACTTTCACCCGTGTGGCAGCTCCAACTTTTAATGAAGGCTTTGCGGTCGAAAATCCCGCGATGGATATTTTTTAATTCGGTTTCGTGCAACCAGCATTTCGAACCACTGTCGATTTCATTGCTATAGTCGAACATCCAGGCCGCACGATTCGAGTGCCCGTAGTATTCCAAATTCGCGATTTTGACCTGATCCCGGGGCTTCCCTTCATTCAAATAGGCAACGAGATCAGCTGATCGGTCGAACCACACGAGATTGATCCCGTATTTGTCCCGAACAGAGGTGATGTTACCTATGATATCGGCTTTATCCTGTCGTTCCCCTCGGCGTTGGTAGGCAGGTTTATAGACGAGCCAGGTGATCATGGCATTCGGGCCCTTGTCCCTTTGAATCTCCTGAATGCGAACGCGGGCAGCTCGAACAAAATTCCCCCACCACCGGTCATGTGGTTCGGCCTTGTATTTTTCCCACTCCTCCAGAGACGGACCGCCGCTCACCAAGATGAATTCTTGCTGCACTTGAGCTCCGGCAGTCAGCATACCAGCGATAAAGATAAGAAAAAAAATACGGATCATGAGAAGTCTACGATTGGTTCAGTAAAAAGATGGGCAAGCAAAAACTTATACAACGGCTTTTTTAAAGTGGTCCCACCCGCCCGGCCAGTCAGGGGGCGGTTCTTGGGGCGTTGTCAGATTTCCAATGCAGGAGAGGCGAGTTTTTGGAAACACTTCAGCCCACCGGTTAACGAGGGAAACCGCTTTTTTTGGCGAAACGGCGAAGAGAAGCTCGTAATCCTCGCCATCAGAAAGGGCTTGGTCAGTGCGGGAACCCCGTCGGCAAGGAATGGCGGCGCGATTCACTTCAAAACCACATCCACTCGCACGTGCGAGACGGGGCAGATCGGCACCAAGACCGTCGCTGATATCCATCATTGCGGAGGGGTGAATCTTTTCGGCAAGCCAACGCCCCTCCGCCAGTCGTGGTATAAAGTCCAAATGATGCCCTGCGAGTGAGCCTCCCAATAGACCCGTGGTAAAAAGCTTGTCGCCGGGGCGCCCTCCCGAGCGCTGTACGAGTTGCTTCTCTGGCACAAAGCCCGTCAGGGTGATCGATATGGCAATGCCACTCGGTTGCCGAGACATCTCCCCACCGGCAATGGTAACTCCAAAACGGCGGGCGGCCTTACCAAGACCACGGTAAAACTTTTTCCAATATCCCATGTCGAGATCCGGCGGTGAAAAAAAAGTGACAAGGGCCTGCTGAGGAATGCCTCCCATCGCAGCTATATCACTGAGCGGACGGCAGAGGGCTTTCCATCCCACCCGAGCAGGATCGTCCGAACGAAGAAAATGAACCCCCTCCGCAACGCAGTCGGTCTTGAGAAGAAACAACTCGCCTTTGCGCGGACCACGAGTCGCGGCACAGTCGTCCCCGGGACCGAGGGGTTGATCGAGCGGTACCGGAACAAGGCGGAGCAACTCGGCCAAAAGTTTATCTTCGTTGGAAATCTTCATTTCATGACATCCGGCCACATGATCGTACCGAAAATACTGATGGCATTAAATGCGGCATGCATCGAGATGGGGGCCCAGAGCGATCCTGTTTGCTCATAAAGCAGGGCTAAGGCGAGAGCCAAAATCACCAAACCGGGAAGGGAAGGAATGTGTCCATGAATGAGCGCGAAAACGATCGCACTCACCCCCATCGCCACATACCGCCCACCCATCTGGCGAACGATTCCATAGAGACAGCCGCGAAAAATCAATTCCTCGGTGAGCGGAGCGGCAAAAACGGCTATGCCAATGACTGCGAGATAGGACTGCCATCCTTGCGCATGCATTAAAAATGTCACTATCGGTTGAGGTTCGGCATCGGGTCCGGCGAAACTGTAGCCAAGGCACTGCGCCCCGTAGATCGGAGGCAAGACAAGGCTCAAACCGATGAAGGTGGCGGGCAATCCCCCCACCCACTTGCCCAACTGCAATCCAAAAGCCTCCATCAAATCCACGTTTCGATACGCCAGAAAGCCAAAGACAAAAAGAATGATGGCACAATAAAGAATGAAACTGCTTTTAAGGGCACCAAGGTTTACGCGGGCAGGAGCCTTGCCAAAAGAGGATGCCGCCATAAGGAGAAAAAACATAACCACTGAAACGGTGTAAATCGCCTCCGGCCACCGCCAGACTGCGGAGGGAAAGCGGTCAGGGTGAGATAAGGCCGAACTCACCGATCGTCGCAGGATAAACAAATAGGCCATCAGCGCCAAGGCAAGCCAGGCCGAGTGCAAAAGAGATTCCATTACCCACATTAATCACAGGACGGTTGAGATTTTGCTAGCTTGATCCACAATCGAAAAATCCGATTGCCTTATGGGAAGAAACCCTAATCGAATGCGAAACTTCCCCGACACGCCGAGTGTTGATTTGAACAACGATTAAAGGCACGTTGGAAAAAGATGGATTTGCGCAACCTCACCACACACCTCAATTCCGGCGGCAACCTCTCATCCGAAGAGATCCGCTTGGCAGGAGATTTTCTTCTGGATGAAAAGACCCCTCTCGAGGATCGCGTCGATTTTTTACACGCGCTACACTCAAAAGGGGAGACGCCGGACGAGGTGGCGGGCTTCGTAGAAATGTTTCTCAACCGAGCAGTGAAACCCCCGTTTTCAGGCGAAGACTGCATGGACGTATGCGGCACCGGTGGCGACCGCGCTGGATTTTTTAATATTTCCACCACCGTGATGTTCGTTGCAGCAGGAGCAGGCGTGCGGATCGTCAAACACGGCAACCGAGGCATCACTTCAAAATCAGGAGGAGCCGATGTACTCGAGGCCTTGGGCGTCCGCATTGATCTCCCCCCCGCTGCGACCGCATCCGCCCTCGAAAAAGCTGGCTGCTGCTTCCTGTTTGCCCCCGCCTACCATCCCGCATTTCATGCCGTGGCACCGGTGCGTCGTGCCCTCGCCGCACGTGGATGTGCAAGCATCTTCAACATCATCGGCCCACTTTTAAATCCTGCCAAACCCTCGTTCCAACTCGCCGGAGTCTTCGACCCAGCACTCCTGCCAACATACGCAGCGGTATTCCAAAAACTCGGACGCAAGCAAGCCTGGGCCGTCCACGGTACCGGACCGGATGCATTCCGCGTCGATGAGGTGTCTCCTTTCGGAACCACTCATGTCCATGCAGCAAGTGAAGCACGGTCATGGCAATTCACCATCGAGGCTTCCGACTTTGATTTGCCCAAAATGCAGACCTGTGATCTTGCAGGGGGTGATGCAGGAACAAATGCCCGCATCCTGCATGGCATTCTTGATGGAAGCATCCAAGGCCCACCCCGAGCGGTCGTTCAAATCAACGCCGCCGCTGCCATCTGCGCGGCCGGCAGGGCCCCTGATATGAACAACGCTTGGCACCATGCCGGAGAATCCATCGACAATGGCAATGCCCTGAGGTCCCTCGAAAATCTCCGCTCCATAGCCTAATCGGTGAAAGTCCGTGAAAATTCTCCGCATCAAGCTATAAATCGATAATCCATGAAACGCCTCTTTCTTCTTTGCAGTCTTCTCGCCTTACCCGTCGCTTTGGATTCCTGCGCGAATGCCGGATCGAAACCCAAAGCCTCGCTCGTTGTTCTGGCTCAGCAAGGCATTCCCGCGCCCACACTCTCACGCATCAAAGCCGGCCGCGTATTGGGCTTTTCCGACATTCTGATTCTCGTGAATCACCATATCTCCGACAAGGCGATCGTCGCCTACCTCAAGAGCACCCACGCCCCCTACCGCTTCACTACGGCGCAACTCGAGCAACTCTCGAGTGCGGGAGCCGGATCATCCTTGGTGAACTACCTTGGATCGTCGATCGGATTCTATGAGGCCACCAAAGCCAAACAGGTCGGTGGAAACAAGTGGGACAATCACCCCTATTTCAACGACCCCGCCTATTGGGGAGAAGCTCCTTTCGACTACGGATTCCCGATGGAATGGGATAATGAAGCCATCCTTTGCAACCAAGCCAACCCTCGTCGCTAATCGATCAAAAAAACCAAACGGTCTTTTTTTAAACCAAGATGGATGCTGTTCAATACCGGGTCGGAAATGAAAAGCTCATTCGCGTGCTGGATGGAGCCAGCGAACGTCTTCGCTCTTTACTCAGCAAACAAGGTCGTCCCAATGGCGCACTGCGCGTGGCTGTGATTGGTGGCGGATGCTCGGGTCTTCAATACAAAATGGACCTCGTCGATGGACCATCCAATCGCGACATCATGGTTGAATCGAACCATGTTCGCGTCGTCGTGGACCCCAAAAGCGCTTTGTTTGTGAGTGGTTCGGAGCTCGACTTCAGTGACGATTTGCAGAAGGGCGGATTCAAAGTCACCAACCCGAACGCCGTTGCGCATTGCTCATGCGGCGAAAGCTTTTCCGCGTGACGGATTTTTTCCACGAATTCGGTTTAGAACGTTGCGCCTGGATCGATCTGGACATTCTCAAGACCAAATATCATGCCCTCATGGCAGAGGCGCACCCAGACAAAGCCAGCGGCAGCACGACTAGGTCCACCTTACTCAACGAAGGCCGCAAAACCCTCTCCAGTCATCCTCACCGCCTTCGGCATCTGGCCGCCCTTTTGGGGGCCGGAACGGAATCCACCGCCCTAGTTTCACCCGACTGGAATTTATTTTCCCGCACCGGCGAACTCACTCACCGTGCCAGTGCTGCCATGGAGAAAAAAGCCTCTCTCTCCTCGCCCATAGCCAAGGCAGTCTGGCACGCCGAACTCAGCCAACTCGATTCCGATTTGAACAAGTTACGTGACGAAATCACCGCCCACATGAACAATCTGGAAACCCGTACCCGTCAAGCGGACCAATACCCGCACGACCCTGCCTCTCTCCTTGTTTTGGCGGAGGAATGGACCTTCGCCACACGCTGGGCGCAGTCCACCAGTTCCGCCATCACGGCACTTAGTCTTCGCTAGTCGGATTCACGGGTAAATATTCCCGTCCCTGTTGCTCAAAATTCGATGTCACTGGAGCAAATCCGGAATGGGGTTGCCCTGGGTTTACCCAAATTGACACTTGAGTTACCCTTCAATCTGTGCAAGATTGCATCAGCTTCGAGTGTTTCCATTCATGCAATACGGTTCCGTCGACCTTTTTAAATCCGGTCATTGGTCTGAATTCATAGCGTCATCCTCGTTCCTCGCCAAATGTCCTAACACATCCACTGGCGAGGGGATACGCATCGCTTGAAGCCCCAAACCGGCGCTCCGAACGTCTGGGGAATCCCCCCCCGTACGGCAGGCCAACAAAAGCAACGCAGTTAGAATACTTATGTCATCAGAATACACACCGAGCGGTCAGGGCCGCTCTTCTCGCAGAGGCGGCTCACGTCGCTCTGGGCGCGGAAATCGCTCCTCGTCGTCCAACACTCAAGAAATCAAACCTGTCGCTAAAAAGTCCATTTTTGCACGAATCCTTGGATTTTTGACCGGCAATAGTGAAGCAACTCCATCCAAAAACCGCCAAGAACGCCCTCGTTCCGAACGCGATTCCCGCAGTGAGTCTTCAGGCCGTGCATCTCAAGGGCGCTCCGGTCGCTCTGAACGCCCGACGGGTATGCGCTCGCCGGAAGTCGTCGAAGTCACATCCCCTCGCCTCTACGTCGGCAACCTGTCATTCGATGCCGCAGAGAGTGACTTGTTCGAACTCTTCAATGGTGTGGGCTCGGTTCAGAACGTGGAGATCGTTGTGAATCGCCACAATATGCGCTCAAAGGGATTTGCCTTCGTTCAAATGCAGTCCGTGGATGAAGCCAAACGCGCCGTAACTGAACTCCACGACAAAGAATTCATGGGCCGCAAGCTCGTGGTCAGCGGTGCCAAGGCGCTCGATGAACGTCGTTCGGAACGCACAGAGCGCACCGTCGCTGCGGAATAATCCGTCCACTTCCAACACCAGGCCCCGTCCGATCATCGTGTCGGGGCCTACTGGTGTCGGCAAATCCTCCTTCGCCGCCGCTCTCGCGGTTCGCTTGGGCGGCGAGGTCATCGGTGCCGATGCCTTCCAAATCTACGCGGGTCTTCCCATACTGACCGCTCAACCCTCCCCGGAATTGCAGGCCCTCGTCCCGCATCATTTGATCGGTTTTCTCGATTTTCGCGAATCCTTTGATGTCGCACGCTATCTGCGCCTCGCCCATGCGGCCATTGAGGACATTCAATCGCGCAACCGCACACCAATCATCACTGGTGGCACTGGACTTTATCTCAAATCCCTCACCCATGGGTTAGCCCATCTTCCTGCCGTGGATCCCATCCTGCGCGAAACGATAGCCTCGCTCTCTTTGCCCACCGCCATCGAAAAACTAGCCTCCCTTGACGCTGAAGCCCCCGGTCAAATCGATCTCTGCAACCCCGTGAGAGTCCGGCGTGCATTGGAGATCGTTCTGACCACTGGTCAACCTCTTGCCAAGGCCCGCGAACAGTGGAACTCCACATCAAGCACCACATTCGAATTTTCAGGCCTCACGCTTTTGCGTCCGCGTGAGGAACTCCACTCTCGCATCCAGTGCAACGTCGAATCTCTTTTTGAGTGCGGCGTTGTGGAGGAAGTTCGGTTGGCACATGAAGCTGGACTGACGGCGTCAAAAGCGATCGGATACCGCGAGATTCAAGCCCTGCTTCGCGGAGAAGCTACTCTTACTGAGTGCCGGGAGGCCATCATCATTGCCACTCGGCAATACGCAAAAAGACAAATCACATGGTGCCGCACACAACTTCCGTTCCCTACTCTCAATTTATCCAAAGACCTTGGCGAAAAAGAGACACTGGACTCGGCCATGGCACTACTTAATATTCCCACCAAGTAGCACCCCCACTTCTGATGTTGAAATCGCGTTATCGGATCATTTTTTTTGCGCTCCTGATACTAATCAGCCAATCAGGTTGCCAAAGCATGCGCCCGTTCACCCCCCCGACCAAGACAGCTCCGGAAATTCAAATCTATGCCCCCAAGCCTGTGTCCATCGAGGAAGGGATCGCTTCGTGGTATGGCGGAAAATGGATCGGTCGCCTCACGGCCAATGGCGAGCATTATCGCGCCAACGACTTCACCGCCGCACACAAAAAACTTCCCTTCAATACACGAGTGCGAGTCGTTCACCTCAAAACCGGCAAATCCATCATCGTTCGAATCAATAACCGGGGCCCCTTCGTCAAAGGACGCATCATCGACCTGAGCGTCGAAGCCGCAAAAAAACTCGGCACCTATGAGATTGGTCTCGCCAAAGTTCGACTCGAAGTGCTTCGCCCCATCCCGATCATGACTTCCCCCAACCTCAAAACGAAGTCCGCCAAGCCCGCAAGCTCATCGTCGACCTCTCCAACCCCGGATGTTGCAATAAAACCGAAATCCCAATCACAAAAGCCACCATCCGCTCCGCCCTTGAAACCAGCGTCAAGCGATTCTGCTAAGCCAAAACTCAAAAAGCTAACAAACAAGCCACCACCGCCGGCAACGGCTGGGGCATGACCGAGACCAGCGCCACGGCGACCTCGAACGGCGCCGAGGACTACGAGAACCGTCCCGACAGCTGCGGCCCGGCCGTGC
>JALQZP010000081.1:0-8692 GCA_023258235.1 Terrimicrobiaceae bacterium
GTGCAAACTTGGTTAATGATGCGTGTGGTGACTTTGGACATCCAAAGGCTCCCTTCGCGGCAGGGTGTGCACTGACCGCAACTCTCGTGGGCGTAGAATTGATTGAGGTTGTTGAGGGCCCAGACCATGTCGCGGCTATCGTCCATGATCATTACACCCCCGCTGCCGACCATCGTGCCTGCGGCTTGGAGCGAGGAGGCGTCCATGACGAGATCGAGGAGAGGAATTTCCTTGTCGATCATCTGACCGTCAGGGCCCTTGACCTTCATTTTAAAGACTTCGCCTGCACGGAGGACTTTGGCGGAACTACCGCCGGGGATAACCGCTTTGAGCGTGCGACCCGGCTTGAGTCCGCCACAGACGTCAAAAATCAATTCTCCAAGTGTCACTCCGCCACAAGGAATCTCATAAAAACCAGGGCGAACAACGTCCCCACTCACGCACATGGTGCGAGTGCCGCCATCACCGGGAGTTCCCATGCGCGAATATTCCTCGGCCCCCATCGAGATGATGTGTTTCACGTGGCAGATCGTCTCCACGTTATTGACGATCGTGGGCTTCATGTAGAGGCCGAGAACGGCAGGAAAGTAGGGAGGCTTGATGCGGGGATACGGGCGCTTGCCCTCGAGGGATTCGAGGAGGCTCGTCTCTTCTCCACAAATGTAGGCACCGGCTCCTTGGTGGACGTAAATGTCGAGATCGAATCCCGAGCCGAGGATGTTTTTGCCGAGGAAACCTTTTGCGCGGGCTTCCTTGATGGCGTTCCACACGATCTTCGCCGCTTTGGGAAATTCGCAACGGATGTAGATGTAGGAGAGGTGGACGTTCGTGGCAAAGGCCGCTATGGCGAGTCCCTCGATGAGTTGGTGCGGATCTTGATGAAGGATATATCGGTCCTTGAACGTACCGGGTTCGGATTCGTCGCCGTTGACAACGATGTAGTGGGGCTTGCCATCGTCGTATCGGATAAAGCTCCACTTCGCCCCTGCCGGAAAACCTGCACCACCGCGACCGCGAAGGTTGGCGGCCTTGACGAGATCAACGATCTCGGCGGGCTTCATGGTAAGGGCTTTTTTTAAAGATTCGTAACCCCCATGCGCGAGGTAGGTCTCGATATCGGGGGCGTAGCCCGGCTTGCTGATATTTCCAAAAATGATCCGGCGTTCTTTCGGATGCGGAGTAGGTAGGAGTGAGACCATTGTTATTTGTATTGATCTACGATTGAAGGGACATCCGAGACGGCGATGTTTTCGACGAGTTCGTCATTGATGAGCGCGACGGGAGCGCTGCCGCAACTGGCGAGGCACTCGACAAATTCGACGCTGAAATTTCCGTCCGAGGATGTCGGCGGAGCCTCCCCGAATCCATGGCTGTGGCAATGCGGGTCGATACCGACGGATTGGCAGAATTTTTCCCGGACTTCATAACTGCCCGCCATCGCGCAAGCCAGCGTGCGGCAGACGCGAATGATGGTTTTGCCAGCGCGTTCGCGGCGGAACCAAGGGTAGAAAGTCACGACCTCAAGAATGTTCACGGGAGTGAGCTCGAGCTTGGCGGCGATCCATTCCACGCCGCTATCATCGATAAAACCAAAGTGGTTTTGCCAAAGGTGAAGAAGGGGCAGAGAAGCGCTCCGCTTCGAAACAGGGTAATGGGACACCAACTCTTCGGCCTCGGCCAAAAGTTCGGGAGTGATCGCATCTGCTTGGCAGGTCATCGTCTCAGTCATCGGCCGCATTTATCGGTGGTTCCCCGCTGCTCATCAAGCAAAACGATTCATGATCATGCGAAGAGAAGAATTTGGCAGCAAGGCAACGGACCTTAGAGAAGTTCCAGTCGCAGCATATCGAGGGCGGCCTGAGTGGCGAGTTGCTTGAAAGTGAGGCGGTCTGTCGCAAATCGGGCCTCGCGACAAAGCGTTTCTTTTCCCTCACGGGCCAAGGCCATAAAAACCAGGCCAACAGGCTTTTCGGGGGATCCCCCTTCGGGGCCTGCGATTCCGGTGACCGAGAGGGCAAAGGTGGAGGCGGCTTTCTCACGAGCCCCCTCTGCCATGGCGCGGGCCACAGGCTCGCTGACGGCACCGAATTGCTTAAGCAATGCCGGATCCACTCCGAGAAGATCCGTCTTGGCCTCATTCGAGTAGGTGACGAATCCCCGATGAAAAATCCGCGACGAACCGGGCGTGTCGGTGATACGGCTGGCGAGGAGCCCACCCGTGCACGACTCGGCCGTGCTGAGGGAAAGATGGCGGGCGGTGAGACTGGCCACCACATTGGCCTCGATCCCCTCGCCGCTTGAGGAAACAAGATGCTTGCCGAGAGCGTTGATCAGCGAAGGTTCCACGGCATCGAGAATTTCACTCCGGGCAATAAGGCGGAAATCCACCTCGTTCGGGCGGGCGCAGTAGCCGACTTCGATATCAGGGTTGGAAGTGAGTTGCAGCCCCACCATTTGCTCCACGGCGCTTTCGCCCAGGCCGACAATGCGATAGATCCTGCACTCTCGGGAATCCAATCCCCGGGCGATTTCCCGAAGAACAGGCAGAACGGAGTCACGGAACATCGGTTGCAATTCACGCGGTGGACCGGGAAGAAGAAAAATGTGGGGTGAGGCTGACGAGGGGTGGCTCACCGACGGAAAATAAAGCCCCGGTGCGGTGCCGTGATTGTTTTTAAGGACAGTGGCGCCCTGCGGAACCATAGTTTGTCGGAGCATGCGATCGAGAAAAGCATAGCCACGGGCCGAGAGACGCGACTCGATGGCGGCGCGGATTTCCTGACTCGCCTCCAACTTCCTACCCAGAAGCTCCGCGACCACCTCGCGGGTGATATCATCGGTCGTAGGGCCGAGCCCGCCGGTCACAATGAGGATATCCGCGCGGTCAAAAGCCTCCCAAACCCCATCCCTGATGGCAGGACCATCGGGAACCGTCGTCTGTCGGGAGAGTCGGAGCCCCAGAGGGAATATCTGTTTTGCCAACCAACCGGCGTGGGTATTCACCACCTCACCCAGCAAGAGTTCGGTCCCGACATTAAGAACTTCGACAATCATGCATTGATACTGGCACCCGCGAGCACCTGCATCCAAGACTTGATTCTACCCCTTTTTTCCTTTTCGTCAGACAGATCGTAGACATAGAGAAGATTGGCCAATATCCGGAGGAGGAACTGCCGGGAGTTGGCTGGTTGGAGGTGGGCGTCCCGCAGCTCCATATCCTGTCGGGCGAGGATCTGCTCGATATCCGCTCGGGAAAGAATGCGCCCCCCATGGAAGGGATCAAAAAAAACATCCCCATGACGGGCTAGGAAGTGCCCCGGGAGATTGATTCCTTCGATCTTCATCGCCGCGCGGGCACCGACCATTTGATAAACCAGCGTCAGCGTGATCGGAATCCCCATACGGGACTCGATGATGTAGGGCAGATTGGAGTTTTCCTCGCAATAGTATTGCACCGAGTTGCCGCGAAACTCGAGTTCCCCGCCGAGAAATTCGGAGAGAAGACGGACCCGCTCGGCATTATCCCAAACACAAGCCACACGCTCAAGAAACTCACTGCCCCAGTCGTTGATCTGATCCCGAAACGGAAGAACACAAACACTCGGATCAATGACCTTCGAGAGGGCCCAAGCCGCCTCTTCGACATCAAATCCATCCCCGGCCATAAGGCACAAAAGGTGAAAGTCCTCCTCCGCGCGGGATCCATCGATCCGAGTGAGCACATCGCGGGCATGGAAGGACAATCGGGCATCGTCCGCGTTGGCCAGTTCCAACAGCGTGGAGGGATTATCCTCCCCGATAGCGATCAGTTGTTCTTTTACCAATCGGACCGTATCGGGATCGTCGTCACTGAGGAGTTTGGCCAATGCCATCGAGGTGGAACCCATTTGAGTTTTAATAAACTCGGGTTTCACCCCGTTGCAAGCGGCGACTTTTTTGTTGGACGGGCGAAAGCTGAAAAAGCGTCCCCTCTTCCTTTATCAAGCCGCATTATCCAAACCGAAGGCCGTGTGAGCCAACTTGGCGGCCAACTCGATTTGCGCCTCATCAATGATGACGGCGATTTTGATCTCCGAAGTCGAGATCATCTGGATATTGACTCCACCGTGCCCCAGGCTCTCGAAGAGAGTGGCGGCCACGCCGGAATGGGAACGCATCCCGATCCCGACCACACTGAGCTTCGCGATCCCGCTTTTCTTGGTGACTTCGCCGGCACCGATCTCCGCCGCCACACGGTCGATGAGATCGCCGAGTTTCTCAAGCTCATCCGCACTCAGGGTGAAGGAAATGTCCGTGGACCCGCTCACAGAGACGTTTTGAACGATGACATCGATAATCACATTCGCTTCCGACAACGCCGTGAAGATGCGGGACGCCGTGCCGGGCTTATCCGGAACGTTGGTGATGGTGACTTTGGCTTGTTTACGCTCGATACTGACGCCGCGAACGACGACATTTTCGAGACCGATTGATTCTTCTTTCACAATGGTTCCCCGGTTGGTGTTGAAACTGCTGCGCACCTCGAAAGGCACTTTGAATTTTTTGGCAAACTCGACCGATCGAGACTGCATGACCTTCGATCCGCTGCTGGCCATCTCGAGAAGCTCGTCATAGGCGATCACATCGATCTTGCGGGCGTTGGGAACGACACGCGGATCACAGGTATAAACGCCATCGACATCCGTGTAGATCTCACACATGTCGGCTTTGAGAGCGGCGGCAATTGCGATCGCCGTCAGATCCGATCCCCCGCGACCGAGAGTTGTGATACGGCCCTCGAGGGTCTGTCCTTGAAAACCTGCCACGATGCACACAAATCCCTCCTTGAGATATTGGCGCACTTGGCGGGGAGCGATGTTGGAAATCTTGGCTTTTGTGTGAATGCCATTCGTTATTATGCCGGCCTGCGCTCCCGTGAGCGAAACAGCCTTCCCTCCGAGCGCGTTGATGGCCATTGCGGTGAGCGCAATCGTCGTCTGCTCGCCGGTGGCAAGAAGCACGTCCATCTCCCTCTCCGTTGGTTGCGAGGACACATCACGGGCCAGTTTAATGAGCCCGTCGGTAACTCCAGACATCGCGGAAACAACGACCACAACAGAATTTCCCTCCTGCTGGGATGCGATCACACGACGGGCGACGTTGAGGATTCTTTCAGGTGTGCCGACGGATGTGCCGCCGTATTTTTGAACAATCAATGCCATGGGAAAAAGGGTCAGTTTTTATCCAGCACCGCACGAACGGCGCTCAATGTCGCATCCGACTCGGTTGGCGTGAAGCCACCGAATTTAACGGGAGTTTCGGTATCCTTGAGTCCATGCCCGGTGACCGTGAGAACGACCTTCGCACCTGGACGGAGAGCCTTACTGAAGGGGCAGGCGGCACAACGGGAGCAAGAGAGACATTTGAGCAATCCAGCGACACTGGCCGCACTGGCCGGCTCGACAAAAATCCCTTCATTCACGGCAAGCCAGCTTTGCGCGGCCATGATCTCCTCGTCGGTCACGATATCAATGCACCCGCCGGACTGCGAAACAGCATCATTGGCCCCCTGCCAACTGGCGGGATTGCCGATGCGAATAGCGGTGGCCACGGTATCGGGACGCTCAACCGGATGACCGTTAAAAATCGGGGCTGATCCGGCGGCTTGAAATCCGACCATTCGAGGCAATCGGGTGGATCGACCTGCGGCATGGAATTCCCGGTATCCTTTCCAATACGCCGTGATATTCCCAGCATTTCCAACCGGAAGGATGTGAATATCGGGAGCGTCCCCCAGATCCTCGATGACTTCAAAAGCCGCCGTCTTCTGTCCCTCAATGCGGTGAGGGTTGATGGAATTCACAATGGCCACGCCTTCGACGCCACCGAACTCGCGCACAATTCGAAGGGCGTCATCGAAATTTCCGCGTATTGCCACAACCTTCGCCCCGTAAACAAAAGCCTGCACCAACTTGCCAATGGCGATCTTTCCGGCTGGCAGGATCACCGCGCACTTGACCCCGGCCCGAGCCGCATACGCGGCCGCCGCGGCGGAAGTGTTGCCGGTCGATGCACAGATGACCGTTTGGGCACCTTCCTCCACCGCTTTCGATATCGCGACCGTCATGCCACGATCTTTGAATGAGCCCGTGGGGTTGAGGCCTTCGTATTTGAGATAAACCTCGGCGCCCGTTTTTTCACTAAGGCGAGGGGAATGAATGAGCGGCGTCGATCCCTCGCTTAACGAGATGACCGGTGTGGCGGCGGAAACGGGAAGAAATTCACGGTAACGGTGAATGACACCTTTGTCATTGAGCGGCGAGTTCACGAGAAGGCCTCCATGTGAAATAAGAGTGGAGTGCCTTTCACGCAAGAAAGCGCGGCAAGTTCATCGGCCGTTTTTTTCATTGGTCCATATGGAGCATCGTGGAGTGTTAAAATGAGAGGCACCGCGCCGTCAACCAACCCTTCAGGCTGAATCACCGAAAGGATGCCGATATCGGCCTTAGCCAAAGTGCCTGCGATCTGAGCCAAAACGCCCGGGCGATCTTCGACACCCAAGCGCAGATAGTATTTGGAAATCGTTTGATCAATCGGCTTGCAGCGACCGTAGAGATCGTGAGAGGTGAATCCAATGCAGGCTCTCGGGGACTCCAAGAAAGCAGCCGCCTCGGCCAGATCGGCCAAGACCGAACTCGATGTCGGATCCTGTCCGGCTCCGCGCCCATAGAAAAGCGCATCCCCGACAATGTCTCCCCGCACCGCCACAGCATTGAAAACTCCATTCACGGAAGCCAGGACGTGGGACTTGGGAATGAGCGTCGGAACAACCCTGACCTCGATTTCGCCTGCCTCATCCGCCTTGATCGAGGCGAGGAGCTTGATCCGGTAGTTCAACTCATTTGCGAAGCGGATATCGGCCGCCGTGACCTTTTCAATTCCTTCGACAAGCACATCCGCCGGATCGATCCAAAATCCATAAGCCAACGAGGCGAGAATGATAGCCTTGTGGGCCGCATCCCAACCATTCACATCCAGTGCCGGATCCGCCTCCGCATAGCCCAACCTCTGGGCATCCGCAAGCACCGGTGCAAAATCAGCCCCCTCCTCCGTCATGCGAGTGAGAATGTAGTTGCTGGTGCCATTGAGGATCCCGTGAATGGCCTCGAAACGGTTTCCTACGAAAGCCTCGCGCACCGATTTGATGATCGGAATGCCGCCAGCCACAGCCGCCTCATAAAAAACGGGAACACGCTTTTCGCGGGCCAGTTCAAAAATCTCACGCCCATGCTCTGCCAAGAGGGCCTTGTTGCCGGTGACGACGATTTTTCCGGCTTGGATTGCCTTTTTTACAAAACGCAACGGGACATCGATCCCGCCCATGAGTTCCACAACGACATCAATCGAGGAATCCAGCAGGAGATCATCCGGGGAAGTTGTGAAAAGCCCGGCAGGGGCATCCACATCACGAGACTTGTGAATGTCACGAACCGCGATGCGGCGGACTTCAAACTGCACCCCAAGCCGCTGCTCCAGCAAGGAGCCGTTGCGAAGGAGGTTTTTGTAAACCCCGGCTCCTACCGTTCCAAACCCGGCCAATCCAATTCCTATTTTTCTGATCATCGAAGAACGGGGAATATCATCGCTCCACCTAGGAAGTGTAAAGCCAGAACGCGAAAAAATCAGGCCCAGTCCTGCAGTTGGCTCGTCTCTTGTGTGTGATAGGCCGTCTTCGAGATCTGCCTCATCTGGCGAATCCGCAATCGAGCCAGGGACAACTCGTCCAACTCGGCCTTCATCGACTCCACCACGCGGTCGAGTTCACTCCGATTGCCTTCGCGCAAGGCATCAGCCACAGCCAACCTTTTTTTTATTGCCTCCGCTTTGGCAGGCGGGAGATCGATCTTTTGGAGAATCTCGGAAATGGCAAAAGCCAAATCCGCCTGTTGAGGGAGGAGCTCCAGCAAATTCTGAGCTTCACTTCTCCTAATGAAAAAAACCTCCGTCCGGAGGTTTTGTTCATATGTGGACAGAAGCACTTCGAGACGCTTCTCGTCACTGGAAATAACCGGCTTGGATATCAACATTTGGCACCAAGGCCGGATTCAACGCTCACGGTAGCTTGTTGAGTCGCCGTCTGAAGAAGCATTTGGGCCCAAGCCTCACGAATGTCTTGAACAAATCCAACAACCACCTTGATTTTGTCTATATTTTTTTCCCGATTCGCTTGATTGAGCTGATCTTGCATGAAATCGTAAAGGCGATAAAGATTCTCTGAAAACTCGCCTCCCTTTTCCATATTCAGGGTCGCTTGCAACTCCGTAATAATCGCTTGAGTCCGCATAATGTTGTTGTGGACTTGCTCATTACGACGAGCAAAGTTCTCTTCTTGGAAACCCAATTCGGCCGCAGCCATGAATCGCAAGGCTCCATCGAACAACATCAATACCAGTTCCCCGGGCGAAGCTGTCGTAGTAGCTGTTTTACGATATACGTTAAGTGGATTATTGGATTTCAAAAAAAATTATTTCCAATTACCATTACACAACTTGGCGGTCAAATCAAACAAAAATATCAAGGCAGAATCTGTTTATTGAGATTTTCCCCCGCGTTATTAATGAAAGATCCCACCATCATGCTGGCAATGCCATTGACGACATTGAGAGGCGGGTAAGAAGGATCAGCATACCACTCCATGCCTTTCTTGACTTGG
>JALQZP010000081.1:8702-8994 GCA_023258235.1 Terrimicrobiaceae bacterium
GGCCTTACCTCGAGCGAGGTGCCTTGCCATTCCCTAACCATTTTACGATGAGGGGTTTCCACTGTATCCGTGACAGGGGACTTGGATGGCAAGTTGGTCTTTCCGGCAGATATGACGGAGTCGCGAATCGGAACTTCACTGGCACCGACTTGGGGTGTGGACATGTTGCTTTTGGCAGTGGCCGCATTGACCTCCGGCCACACTGGCGTTGTCATTGGCGCGATAGGTTGAAGGTTATTCATAGGTCTTTATTTTCTTTTTTGGGTTTTTGATTTTCTCACTTATTTCAAGT
>JALQZP010000082.1 GCA_023258235.1 Terrimicrobiaceae bacterium
AGTCCCCGCCGTGACTGCGCTTCTCAACTTCTCACGTCCCGACCCGCTCAAACTTCATTCGTTGATTCTCCTGAAAGCGGTTATGAAACTCCTTTCCACACTCGATTCTCATTTCAAATCGAGAATCACATGGCTCTCCGAAGTCCTGCTCAAAAAAGGCAGGAATTCCCGCATCTGGGATCAAATCCATCGAAAAAGACCGAATGGGATGGAGGGTCAAAAATGAAAGTCGGCTTGGTCACGATTGTGATTGGTGCAAAGTATAATGCCCTTTTCGAGCGGTATTCGCGGACTCGGTTCGATGACTATGCTTGCCGCCATGGGTATGAAACACAGGTCATCAAGCATCCGATTCGTGATCTGCCTGGAAAGAAGTTCACATGGCAGAAGTGCTGCCTGCATGATCTTGAATGGGTGCGGGAAAAAGATCTTATCGCATTTCTCGATTCCGATACGCTCATTGCCCATGACGCCCCGCCCCTCCCAAACGTTGATTTTGGCAAGATTGGCGGCGTCATGGATAAGCCACCGGCTGGTCTGAATAGCGGGGTTCTTATTTTTCGCCCTGGTGAGCAGGTTGCGGCGATGTTTGAGGCCGCCTTGCTTGATCCAGATCCGTTTTGGGACCAAGTCGCACTCGAGCGGGTGCTTCGCCAAAATGACGCTCTCCAGTTGATCGATACCCGATTCCACTGCCTGTTTTACTTGCGCAGTTGGAGGTTTTTTCCCGCCTTCTTCAAGCGGCAATGGATTTACCATTCCCCTCATGGAAAATCGAAGCTGGCCATCATTGATTGCCTTTTGGGGCTTCAGAACCGATGAGAACCGATGAGCTACCAATCCAATCGCCCGAGTTTGAAGTCCGATTGGCATGTCAAAAAAACAGCAACATTCAGTCCGCTTCGCAAAAGAGCGACTGGAAAAAAGGAGATCTTTTCCTTCATTGGCATGCGGTTCCATTTTCTCAGAGGTTCGCTCACAAATTCCAATCCCCCCGGCAACGTGCCACGATGCCCCTTCGCCAAGCCGACAACCCAAAGTGGATCCCTCTCGTTGTTGGCGCGCAGAACCAACTTGGGATCACTCCCTTCCCGAACCCGTTTCTGAATGTACTCGAAGAGCAAAATGTTGAGAGCGGTTCCGTTGAGAAGCCGGCGTTCATGGCCAAACCAGTCCCTCAAACCCGTGACGGCTTTGAAATAATGCGTTGCTCCATGGGCGCGTACCAAACCCTCTTTCTTTTCTGGATGACGAAAGGAGTCCGTGAGCAGCATCGCTTTCACAAATCCATCCTCCACGAGCAAGCCAAGGGGCATCCAAAAACGACGCAGCGCTTCGGCACGCGCAAGGTAAAGGCTGCCTGCGATCTTCGGCGATCCGGCAACTTGGAGTTCCGATGCTCTTACGGAAAGGCGTTCGCACAAGCTGGGATTCTTTTTAGTTGCGATATCCTTGAGGGGACGGTCCACGGCGACAAGCGCAGTTGGCGATTCCACCAGGGTCTTGACCAAAAGATCCAAACATTCGTGCGCCCCAAAATGGATGTCCGCATCAAGGAGAAGGAGGGCTTCCGCATCAGCCGGGCTGAATACATGAACAAAATGATTCCATGCATTCGCCTTCCCGCCCTCGGTGAGTTCCCTCACTTCCACCCGCACACTCGGGTGCTTTTTCTTCAAGGCATGCAGCGCCTCCGAAGCATGAATGGATGTGGCATCCCCACATCCATTCGGGACGACGTGGATCGAGATAGTGTGTGCCGGATTTTCAAACACACTTTGCTTCGCAAGCGAGGAGATCGTCGAGCGGATCTTTCCTTCCTCGTTGCAGGCCATCATTCCTATAGCGATTTTCACGGAGTCAAAGTTCCAGCAGATTCATGGCCCGGCAACGCAGTATCCCCCCTACCATGACTCCTCTTGTTCCTATTGCGATGTTCGGAATTATTCCGCTGGCGCTGAAACTTTTTGATAAATATCCAGCGCGGATTGCGGCTGCAGCCGTCTTTGTGATGGGGTGGCTTTTTTTACCCCAAGCAAAATACGACATTCCGATTCTTCCCGATTATGCAAAGACCAAGGCGCTTGGTTTAGCGGTTCTAAGCGGCATTTTGTTCAAGGATCGTCAAATCCTCAAATCTTTCCGTTTTCGTTGGATGGATATTCCCATGGCGTGCTGGTGCATGGCGCCGTTCTTTTCATCTGTATCCAATGATCTTGGGGCATGGGATGGGGGGTCCTCAGCCTTGGCCACAACGGTTTCCTGGGGCCTTCCCTATTTGATCGGACGCCTTTATTTTGGCTCACTTGAAGCGCTGAGGGAGTTGGCTATCGGGATGCTGATTGGCGGCGTTGTTGTGGCACCGCTGGCGATTATTGAAATGATCATCAGCCCTCAACTGCATATCTTTTTTTATGGCTGGTATCCTCACGATTTCAGCCAATCGAAACGCGGTGGCGGATATCGACCCTCTGTTTTTATGGCCCACGGTTTGGAGTTGGCGATGTGGAATGCGGCTGCCGCATTTATGGGTTGGCAACTTTTTCTAAGGAAGTCCTTGGAGAAAAAGCTGCCATTTTTTCAATTCCCTCTTTTGCCAAGCGTGATTGGTGTGACGCTCGTTCTGGTACTGTCGCGATCCGCTGGCGCGCTCATGCTCTTTTTAGTCGCCATGGGCGTTTTTGAAGTTTGCGTGAGGATGAAAACCAAGATTCCGCTTCTCTTTTTTCTGCTCCTGCCGGTTTTTTACATGAACCTGCGTGCAGTCGGGGCATGGGATGGTCAGAGTCTCGTTGAAGCAGCTGGCAAACTATCCGGCAGCGTGGAGCGTACCGGATCGCTCGCCTACCGCCTCTACAATGAAAATCTTCTGGTGGAAAAGGCTCTTCTTCGTCCGGTGTTCGGTTGGGGGGGCTTCAATCGGTCCTTTGTCACCAATGAGAACGGCATCTACATATCTGTGCCCGATGGGATGTGGATCCTGACTTTAGGGAAAAACGGGTTATTTGGTCTCACAGTTCTTTCCTTGAGCATCCTTCTGGCGCCTATCATGTTTTTTATTTTTGCATCGAAGCGTCGCTTTGCAGAACCGCTGATGGCTCCGAGTGCCGCCTTTGCTTTGTTTTTAGGGGTCTTCATGGCGGACAATCTTTTTAACGCGATGTATAATCCGATTCTGATGCTCGCTGCGGGGGGCCTCACTTCGCTCGTTCTGTCGGGCAAAACAGAACCCTGTTTGCACCGTCTTTCTCATGCCATCCCGCTAGCGAAAGTCCATCCCGTACCTGTCACACGCGTGATTTAATGGAAATCACCGACACAAAAAAGCGGGCCTTGCTGGGATCGGTTTGGACTCTATTTGGCTATGGGGGGGCTCAGGTTCTTCGACTCGGAAGCAATCTCGTCCTTGCCCATCTCCTATTCCCATCCGCTTTCGGCGTGATGGCTCTGGTGACTGTGTTTATGCAGGGATTGCAAATGTTCTCCGAAGTCGGCATTGGGCCGAGTATTATTCAAAACTCAAGGGGTGATGAAAAAGAGTTTCTTGATACGGCGTGGACGATCCAGATTCTGCGCGGATTTGCCCTATGGATTTTTTCCTGCCTTCTGGCGTGGCCGGCATCTATTTTTTTTGGAAGGAACGACCCTGCTGGACGAGATCTGCTCTATATTCTGCCAGTGGTTGGATTTACCTCGGTGTTGGGCGGTTTCAATTCCACTGCCGTCTTTTCTCTCAACCGGCATCTCCGTATCGCAAGTATCACTTGGCTCGAGTTGATTCCACAGGCGATCTCGGTTTTGGGCATGATTGTTTGGGCCATGATTTGGCCCAGTGTCTGGGCGATGGTTTCCGGTTGGCTGATTTACAGTCTTGTTCGCTTGCCTTTAAGCCATTGGCTCAATCGTCCGCTAAAAAACTGTATTGCTTGGGATCGCGACTGTGCCCGGGAACTTCTGCATTTCGGAAAATGGATCTTTTTGGGAACGATCGTGGCTTTCCTTTCAGGTAGCCTCGACCGCATCTTGATGGGGAAACTTCTGACTTTAGATGAACTCGGTGTTTATAGTATCGCACTCACGTTTGCGCGGGTTGGAGTTGAGGTTTCCACCCGCCTCAGCCACACGGTTCTTTTTCCCGTTTTGGCGAAGAGTCAGCACGATCCGGCAACCCTTGTCGGACAGAGCATCCAAGCCCGGGGTCTGATCCTGCTTGTCGGCGGAGCTATTGTGAATGGCTTCGCTATTTTCTCCCCCGTCTTTTTTGCTCTGCTCTACGATTCCCGCTATGCGGGTGCCGGTGCTATAGCGCAATGGCTCTCGATCGTGGTGTGGTCGAGTATTCTCCTTAGTTCCATGGAGCGGGTGCCCCTGGCGCTTGGTCATCCCCGCGCCCTCTTTGTCTCAAATCTGATCTCGATATTCGGGTATGCGCTTGCGCTCCCCCTTTACCACTTGGCTGGACTTCCCGGATTCATTATTGGCATTTCAAGTGGGCTCATCTTGGCTCACTTGGTCCTTTTGGCCTGGATTCCCCTCCGCCGTAACGCCATGTTCACCCAGTCCTTGCGATTCACTCTGGTCTATGGACTCTACGCAGGAATTTGCATTTACGCACTTCGCGAGCCAAGCGCCCATCTTTCTTCATTGGAGAAGATATGTTCCCCCCTCGTTTGCACTTTTATTCCTTGTGCCATTGCCGCTCGCCTGGCTTTTCAGCGACTTAAAGCGAAGCTCTGATTTCTTGAGATGATTTCAGGATCGATAGGTCAAAATCAGACGCTATGTTTCGCGTGCCAATCCTTGTAAACGAAGGGCGAGATTTCGGAGGGTTTGATTTCACTGCGACCACCCCAGAAGACATTTGTGTAGCTCACGGGAAAGCCCGCTTCTTCAAGGTGACGGTCGATCGCGGCCTTAAAGGTGAGAACACGATCGCGATCCGTGCCGTGGGCCACGGCCATGATGTTCACATTGTTGAAGTCCGGTCCACCTTCCCGCCAGTAGCAGTGGGTGAGGCATTCGTGACGACCGATTTGTGATCCAGCCTCTTCTTCGCGTCCAGCTGGAACAGCCCAGTGGAAAAGGGCGTTGAATCGGGTCACCCGAACGCCGGTTTGAGATGGCTTGACGTGTTCCAGGAATGTGGAAAAACGCCCTAGCAGCTTGCGCTCCTGAAGAGATTCCGCGACGGCGTAGAAATCTTCCAGCGAGACTCCAGCCTCAGCCGCACGACCTTCCCATACGGGTTCGGCGATCTCGTCCAAGGCGAACTCGCGTTTGAGAGTCATTAAAACCCGCCACTCGTGATCCGTGAGATGAACGACTCCGGTGCGAAGCATGCGAGCCGGCATTTCAGAACGGTCACCGGGTTCGATCAGTTTTCGGCGGACGTGCCCCACGCCGAGGGCAAAGATCCCCTTGGCGGGCATGAGGCGGTAGCTTTCCGCACCCGTGATTTTAAGAAGGAGGCTGCAGTGTTCGTCAAGGGATTGACCGGCTGGCACCTTGACGGTCGTCCAAAGTTTGTAGGCTTCGCCGGGAATCTTGGCGTCGGTGGATCGAACAACAACGTGTCCGGAGAAGGGATCCTCGCGGAACATGAATTCAAAAGCGGAGTCGAGTTTTTCCGGGGCCACTTTCCAAGCGACAAGAGCCCCTTCCGCGAGATTCGTTGCAAGGAGTGTCTGGCGAACCCGCCGGATCGTTCCGGCCTCGAGCATCGCACGAATGCGCTCAAGAACCACCGGGAGCTCAACGCCGCTCCGACGCGAGATTTCCAGGAATGGCTCGCGGGAGAAGCCCGGAATTTTATCCTCAGAAATGGATAGAATGCGGGAGTTGATGGGATCGGTATGCTCGGTCGGAATCATGAGTCCGAGGAATTTGCCCGATCCCTCGGTTTTCTGCAATTCAATCCAGCATTAAGAAACCGTGCCATCCCAATCAGAAAGCTTGTGATTGGGGCATCGCTCTGGATGATAAGCACGCTTGCCATGATTGATGTCCTAGTGAAACGCTTGCTGTCCCTTTTTGCGGTGGTGTTCTGCGTTGTCACTATCACGTTTCTGCTGATTCGGATTTCTCCCGGCGGGCCGTTTGACGGTGAGAGGAAGATTCCACCGGCGATCGAGAAGCAACTTCTCCAAAAATACAAACTCGATGGGACGATCTGGCAGCAATATCGAGGCTACATTGGCGATTTGCTTTGCGGCGACTTGCGTCTCTCGACAAAATATCGCAATCGTTCGGTCAACGAAATCCTGGCGCAGACATTGCCAGTGACCCTCTGTCTCGGAGGAATGGCTTTTTTACTGGCATCCATCGGGGGAGTTTGGCTGGGGGCTTTTGCAGCGATGCACAAACAGACTTGGCGCGACTATGGTGCCATGTTTCTCGCGTTGGCTGCGATTTCGCTGCCCGCCTACATCGTGGGTCCGTTGCTGATTCTTGTTTTTGCTCTCACTCTACAGTGTTTTCCTGCGGGAGGGTGGGGGAGTGCTTCGCATTTGATTCTGCCGAGCATCACTCTGGCCGCACCGGCGATGGCCGTGGTGGCGAGGCTGATGCGGGGAAGCATGGTCGAGATACTTGGTCAGGATTTCATTCGAACCGCCCGGGCGAAGGGATTGAAGGAGTCGACCATTGTGTTTCGCCATGCATTGCGCATGGCTTTATTGCCTGTTGTTTCCTATTTGGGACCGCTGGCTGCCCACCTTCTCACGGGATCGATTGTGGTCGAGACAGTGTTCCATATTCCTGGGGCGGGAGGCTTTTTTGTCCACTCGATATTGAATCGTGACGGATTCCTTCTCGGTGGAATGGTGATTGTTTATTGTGTGATGTTGGTCGTTTTTAACTTGGTTGTCGATCTCGTCTACGGCTACCTCGATCCCCGAATCCAAGCCGATGTCTGATCCGCGCATCCTGACAAGATTGAAAAAAAATCCGGCGGCTTGGCTGTCGGCGGCTTTTCTTGGATTTGTGATTCTGGCATGTGTCTTTGGGCCGTTTTTATTGCCGTCGACATTGGGTGAACCCGGTCCGAATCAATATGCTCCTCCTTCCATTGAGCATCCTTTCGGGACCGATCTCAATGGCCGCGATGTCCTGTATCGTCTTTTAACGGGTGGGCGCATTTCTCTGCTTGTGGGGCTTTGTGGTGCGATGGTGAGTCTCTTTATCGGAACCGCTTGGGGACTTGTTGCAGGGTATGCGGGTGGGCGCTTGGATGCTCTGATGATGAGAGTTGTGGATATTCTCTACTCCGTTCCGCGTCTGATTTTCATTCTGATCGCGATCAATGCCTTTAATTCAAGCCTGCAGGGATGGGCTGCATTGTTGGGTCTGGAGTTTCTTGTCCAGTCATCCCGAATCGCCATTCTTATTGTCACTCTTGGCGTGATCGAGTGGTTGACGATGGCGCGCATTGTTCGGGGTCAGGTTCTGTCTCTGAAATCCCGCCAGTTTGTCACGGCCGCCCGTGCGCTTGGTCAATCCCATACGCGCATTCTGGTTCGCCACCTCCTCCCGAATCTCGGTGGCATCATCCTGATTTATCTCACGCTGACGATTCCAGCTGTGATCATTGACGAATCCTTCCTGAGCTTTCTCGGGCTTGGTGTTCAGGCGCCACAAGCGAGTTGGGGGTCTCTCCTTGCGGATGGAGCCGGTGCGATCAACCCCGTGCGCAGCTTTTGGTGGCTCCTCGTTTTTCCGGCTTCGGCGATGGCGATAACATTGCTTTCGCTGAATTTCCTCGGCGATGCGCTTCGCGATGCCATGGACTCGCGCTCACGGTCTTAAAAAGCATTTTCCCCAAATTCCCTCGACAGCACTCGTTGGGCTCAATACTTCTCTACCTCATGCACAACCAAGGTGAAATTTTACTGAGCCGTGATTGCGATGCCGTTCAGATTCCGAGCGGTCACCCGATCGTTCTTCCTTCTGGGATGTCTGTCGTCATCACCCAGTCGCTGGGTGGCACATTCACCGTAGCCACACCCGGCGGTCTGGCGCGTATCGACCTCAAGGATGCCGACGCTCTCGGTCTCGATCCGGAAAAAGGAATCGAAAAGATCAAGGTCGAAGGCAGCACACAAGATGCCGTCTGGAACCAGTTGAAAATGGTTTTCGATCCCGAAATCCCCGTCAACGTTGTCGATCTCGGACTGATCTACGATTGCCAGTTGACCACCAAAGATGATGGTAAAACGTCCGTTCTTGTGAAAATGACGCTAACGGCTCCGGGTTGCGGAATGGGTCCAACGATTGCCGCCGATGCGCGCAGCAAGATACTTTCCCTAGAGGGAATTGAAGATGCCGAGGTGGAGTTGGTCTGGGATCCACCATGGAATCAAGCGATGATCAGTGAAGCGGGCAAGATGAAGCTTGGTATCATTTGATACCGCCCCGGGGCCCTCTATGTCGGGTCTTTTCCGAAATACTCGGAAAATATGCGCGATGTCTCGTTGGTCTCGCCAAGCCTGAGTAAATCGCAGTTGAGTTTCTTTCTAAACGGGCTTCCGAATGGCATGGCGAACCCGTAATTTTCCTTGTTGAAGACGGGACCAACCACGGAAATCGGGATGCGGGGGTTTTTGAAATCAAGCGCACGTAATATCGGTGAGTCATGTACTATGGCGGCAACCCGACCCTCTAGTAGCGCGTTCGTGGCGTCGCTCAGGTTGTCGAATGCAAGAACATCGATTCCCTTTTGCGCCAAATAGTGTGCGCCAACCGTGTCATCTATGACGCCGACAGTCTTTCCATATAAATCATGAGGTCCGGTAATGGCACCCTTGAGTTTCTCTATCGTCATTGCAGCAGTGATGGTCGATGTGACATAGGCCAC
>JALQZP010000083.1 GCA_023258235.1 Terrimicrobiaceae bacterium
ATTTCATGAAGCGGGCAGGAATGATGCGGTCGGTGTCGAGATCATCGCCGGGCACGTAGACGCCACGACCGCTGGTTTGGGTGATTTTTTCGAGAGCCATATTTTTAAAATGTGAAACGTGAAATGAGGGCTTTAGTTGATAGCGAAAACCTCACGGGCATCAGAGATTTCGCCTGAAATAGCAGAAGCGGCGACCATGAGAGGCGACATGAGGACAGTGCGACCGGTCGGGCTTCCCTGACGACCTTTGAAATTGCGGTTGCTGGAACTCGCGCAAAGCTGGTCGCCGACGAGCTTGTCGGGATTCATGCCAAGGCACATCGAACAACCCGCCCCGCGCCACTCGAAACCGGCTTCACGGTAGATCTCCGCAAGGCCCATGCTCTCGGCAAGGGCCGCCACACTCTGGGAACCGGGAACCACTATCGCCTTCACACTGCCGCTGACCTTGCGACCTTTGATATAGCGCGCCACTTCCTGCAAATCGCTCAGGCGGCCATTCGTACAGCTGCCGAGAAATGCCACTTGAACCTTTGTGCCTTTGATCGGCTTGCCGGCGGCGAGTTGCATATGCGCATAGGCTTCCTCCGCAGTGGCGCGATCTTTCTCCGGAAGATCGGCAGCAAGCGGAACATTCTCGTTAATGAAGATCGCCTGACCGGGATTGATGCCCCAAGTGACGGTCGGAGCAATATCCTCGGCATTGTAAGTGACGACATCATCGTAAACCGCATCCGGGTCGGACGCGACGGCCTTCCATCGCGCCACGGCGGCATCCCAGTCCGCGCCTTTGGGAGCGTAGTTGCGACCACGAAGATACTCGAAAGTGGTATTGTCAGGATTTACATATCCAACGCGGGCCCCACCCTCGATGGACATGTTGCAAACGGTCATGCGTTCCTCTTGGGTGAACGCGTCGAATGTGGTGCCACCGTATTCGTAAGCGTAGCCAAGGCCACCATTGACTCCGAGTTTCCGAATGATGTGAAGAATGACGTCCTTCGCATAGACACCGGGGCTCAACTTGCCATTCACATTGATGCGTCGAACCTTGGGTTTGCGGATGGCCATAGTCTGCGTGGCGAGCACGTCACGGACTTGGCTGGTGCCGATGCCAAAGGCGATGGCGCCAAAAGCACCGTGGGTGGAGGTGTGGGAGTCACCGCAGGCAATGGTGGTTCCGGGTTGGGTGATACCCTGCTCGGGTCCAACGATGTGCACGATGCCTTGTTGACCGGTGGGAAGGTCGAAAAACTTGATCCCGTTTTCATCGCAATTTTTACGCAGGGCCTTGATCATCGCATCGGCAAGGTCATCGCTGAATGGCTCCTGACGCTCATCGGTGGGAACGATGTGATCCACTGTGGCAAAGGTGCGGGAAGGGTAGAGAACTTTCAAACCCAGATCCTTCAACATTCCGAAGGCCTGTGGGCTGGTGACCTCGTGAATGAGGTGAGTGCCGATCAAAAGCTGCGTGGATCCATTGGGCAGGGTACGGACGGCGTGGGCCGCCCAGACTTTATCAAGTAGGGTCTGACTCATAATTAGTGCGCTGCATACTATCCATGCAATGATCGCTTGCAAGCCACTATGCGCCCCCACCCCGGCCCGCCTCCAAAAGCGTCCTACTCCAATACGGAAAGATTTACCATTCCTTCGCGGGAACGGATTTCTTTCGACGGCGCTGGGCATCGGCAAGGAACTCCATTTGCGCGTCGAAGCGTTCCTCTCCCGGCGCAATATCCCGAAAACGATAAACACCATCGGGCTGCATCACCTGAGATTTGACATTGTCTTTCCAGAACCAAGATAAAATCTCGTCCACATGCCGGATCATGCCGGGAGCCGTGACGGGAAAAACCGTTTCCACCCGGCGGAAAAGATTCCGTGGCATCCAATCCGAGCTTCCAAGATAGATGCGCACGTCCCCACCGTTTTCAAAGCGAAAGATGCGGCTGTGCTCGAGGAATCGCCCAACGAGACTGCGGACCTCGATATTTTCACTCACGCCCGGAATGCCAACCCTCACGGCGCACATGCCGCGAACGAGCAGGCGAATCGGGACACCGGCGGCCGAGGCGCGGTAGAGGGCCTCAATGATCCCCTCCTCCACGAGCGAGTTGACTTTGGCATAAATGCCACACGGGCGACCGGCCATCGCATGGCCGATTTCGTTTTCGATCAGCTCGTGAAAACCCTCGCAAAGCCGCCATGGGGCGACCATCAGTTCCTTCATCGCGGGAAAACGCGAAACGCCAGTGAGACAATTGAATGTCTCCGCCAACTCGCTGGTGAGGGCCTCGCGGCAAGTGAGAAGACTTAAGTCGGTGTAGATTTTGGCTGTGGAGGGATGGTAATTGCCTGTGCCCATGTGCGCATAACGCCGAATGCTCTCACCCTCGCTGCGAATAATGAGCATGGCCTTGGCGTGGGTTTTCAAGCCGGTGACTCCGTAAACCACATCCACCCCGGCCTCGCGCATCATACGGGCCCACTGAATGTTCGCGGCCTCGTCAAACCGGGCTTTCAATTCGATGACGGCCGTGACCTGTTTGCCGTTCCTGGCCGCGGCGATGAGGGCCTGGACGATCGGAGAGTCCGAGCTTGTGCGGTAGAGCGTCTGCTTGATGGCCAAGACCTGAGGATCCTCGGCAGCCTGAACGAGAAAATCCACCACCGTCTGGAAACTATCGTAGGGATGATGAAGCAGAATGTCACCCTTGCGGATGTGATAAAACAAATCGGACTCGGTATCGAGCGAGACCACCGAGCAAGGCGTGAAGCGCTTGTAGCGGAGGTCCGGACGATCAATTTGCATCGCCAGGGGCATCAGTCGGGAAAGATTCAGAGGCCCGTCGATTCGGGAGACATCTTCCTCCTCGAGATTAAAAATATCCAAGAGACGCTTAAGGACACGATCCGGGCAATCGTGCTTCACTTCAAGGCGCACAGCCGCCCCCCGCTTGACTTTGCGGAGTTCCTCCTCGATCGCGTGAAGGAGATTGCTGGCCTCTTCCTCATCCACGTAGAGGTTGCTGTTGCGGGTCACTCGGAAGAGGTGAGCGCCCTTGACAGTCACTCCACGGAAAAGCGTTTCCACATGCGCTTGGATGATATTCCCTAGGAAAACGTAATCATCGCCATCGGTTCGTTTGGAAAAAGGAACAACACGAGGAAGGATACGAGGGGCCTGCACAACGGCTATGTCGGTATTCAGCCCCTCGCCCTCGAGCTCGACAATCACATTCAGGCTCTTGTTCAGGAGCTGGGGGAAAGGATGCGCCGGATCGACAGCCAACGGAGTGAGAACCGGATAAATCGTCTCGCGGAAATATTTCTCAAAATACGCACGCTCGTCCTCGGGAACGTCGGGGTAACTGTGAAAACGGATACGCTGGGAATGAAGGACCGGCGAGATGTGCTCACGCCAGCAACGGTATTGATCCTCCACCATGCGGCGGGTGCGTGCACTGATGAACGCGAGCGTCTCTTTCGCCGAGAGACCATCCGGGCCGGTCTCCGAGGAGTCGGTCTGCATCTGTTGCTTGAGACCGGCGACCCGGACCTCAAAAAACTCATCCAAGTTCGAACTGACGATACACAGAAACTTCAGCCTCTCGAGTATCGGATTATCCTCGCTGAATGCCTGATCCAGGACACGTTGATTGAACTCCAACCAACTTGTCTCCCGGTTAACAAAATATTCCTTCTTGGAAAAATCCATAATCCCATGGTCTTTCCAAGGCGCGATTGGTCAAGGGCGGATTTTCAACAGAAACGTCACAATGGCTCTGCCATGATCGGAATCCGCCTTCGTCAGCGGGTCCAATCAAGTGCAGCAAGTCGCCTGGCGACTTCCACCACATTCGAGCGACTGTTGAATGCGGATATGCGGAAATAGCCCTCGCCCGCCGGTCCGAAACCACTTCCGGGCGTGACCACAACATTTGCTTCGCCAAGGAGTTTGTCGAAAACCGCCCAACTCGTGAGATGCTTCGGCGCGCGGACCCAGATGTAGGGGGCGTTTGTTCCTCCGAAGGCCGTGAGACCGCACTTCTCCGCCGCCCCCCGCAGGATCGCCGCATTGCCCATGTAGTGCTCAATGAGTTCAGCAATTTGGGATTTTCCAGCCGGCGAATAAAGCGCCTCGGCGGCACGCTGTGTCACATAGCCCACACCGTTGAATTTGGTGCTGAAGCGGCGGTTCCAGAGCGGATGCAAAGGCGATTTTTCCCCGCTCGCGTTCAGGCACTTCAGGTCTTTGGGAACAACAGTGAAAGCGCATCGCACGCCGGTGAATCCTCCGTTTTTGGAAAAACTGCGAAACTCGATGGCGCAGCGTCTCGCTCCGGGAATCTCATAAATAGAATGAGGAATCTCGGGGTCGCGGATGTAGGCCTCATAAGCAGCATCGAACAAAATAACCGCCTCATTCGCGAGCGCGTAATCCACCCAAGCCGTCAACTGGGCGCGACTGGCCGTGGCTCCTGTCGGATTATTTGGATAGCAAAGATAAATAAGGTCCACCTTTTCCGAAGGAATGACGGGAACAAATCCGTTGTCGGCATCACACGGAAGATAAACGAGACCGCTGTAAAGGCCGCTTTCATCAGCCTCGCCGGTGTGACCTGCCATCACATTCGTATCCACATAGACGGGGTAAACAGGATCCATGACCCCGATGCGGTTGTTATTGCCGAAGATATCAAGGATGTTGCCGCAATCGCATTTCGAGCCGTCCGAAACGAAAATCTCGTCATCCGCGATATCCATTCCCCGCGCCCGGTAATCCTGGCCAGCGATAGCTTGACGCAAAAATTCATAGCCCTGCTCCGGACCGTAACCCCGAAAACTGGTACGCTCGCCGAGTTCATCCACGGCTTTGTGCATGGCCTCGCGCACAGCTGCGGGAAGTGGCTCCGTCACGTCGCCAATTCCACAGCGGATCAATCGCGCCGCCCCGTCCGGGTTCGAATCCGTGTAGGCTTTGACACGTCGGTTGATTTCAGGAAACAGGTAGCCGGCTTTGAGTTTAAGGTAGTTGGAATTGAGAAAGGCCATGGTACGGTAGCGATCGAAACAAGAGCGCCCGGCGGAAGGCCGCCGGGCGACGTGGTATGAGGGTGGTTAGATTAAGCGAGTGCGGCGGCGTAGTTTTTTTCAACAGCGGCCCAGTTGATGGTATTCCACCAACTCTTGAGGTAATCCGCGCGGCGATTTTGGTAGTTCAAATAATAGGCGTGCTCCCAGACATCGCAGCCGAGGAGTGGCGTGCCGGGGCACTCGGCGATACCCGCCATGAGCGGATTGTCCTGATTCGGCGTCGAGCAAATGCAAAGGGATTTGTCGGATTTTAAGCAAAGCCAGGCCCAACCGCTTCCAAAACGACCGAGTCCAGCCGCCTCAAATTTGGCTTTGAATTCATCGAAGCTACCGAAGGTTTTTGTGATGGCGTCAGCGAGAGCGCCGGATGGTTGCCCCCCCGCCGAGGGAGCCATGAGGTTCCAAAAAAAGGTGTGATTCCAATGACCGCCGCCATTGTTGCGAACAGCGCCACGGATCGCTTCGGGGAGCGCGGAAATATTACTGATGAGTTCCTCAATGGACTTCGAAGCCAGCTCGGGAGCGCTTTCGAGGGCCTTGTTCAGATTGGCGACATAGGTGGCGTGATGCTTGCCGTGATGGATTTCCATCGTGCGGGCATCGATATTGGGCTCGAGCGCAGTGGTGGCGTAGGGCAAGGAAGGTAGTTCGAATGGCATAATAATTTGGATTGAAGCCGACATATTAGTATCTCGCACGAGGGTTTCAAGAGGGTTGTTACACCTATACCCCGAACGGCCGGTTGACTCCCTGCCGGACGCTGGATACAAAAGACGCCCTGTGAGACCTAATCTTGAAAAACTCGAGCAAATCTACCGTCGCCCACTCTTCGATCTCATCGGGGAAAGCCGCCGGGTTCATTTGGAATTCTGGCCGAAAAACGAGGTGCAGCTTTGCACCTTGCTGAGCGTCAAAACTGGAGGATGCAGCGAGGATTGCGGCTATTGCTCCCAAAGTGCGCGCTACAATACAGGCTTGGAGCGCCAGCAACTCATGACAAAGGATGAAGTCCTTCCCGTGGCCAAGCGCGCGAGAGAAAATGGCTCCACCCGGTTTTGCATGGGCGCCGCTTGGAAGGGCGTGCGCGACGGGGAGCAGAAGTTCGATCAGATGCTCGATACAATCCGCTCGGTGAGCGAACTCGGCATGGAGGTCTGCGTGACCCTCGGCCAACTCGGCGATACCGAGGCCCGCAAGCTCAAGGAGGCCGGAGTCACCGCCTACAACCACAACATCGACACCTCGCCCGAGCACTACACAAAGATCGTCAGCACCCACACCTTTCAAGACCGTCTCGACACGATCAGCTCTGTGCAGCGCGCCGGAATGAGCGTTTGTTGCGGCGGCATCCTGGGCATGGGAGAAACGGAGATCGACCGGCTCAAAATGCTCGAGGTCCTCTGCTCCTTTGATCCCGCCCCCGAGAGCGTTCCGATCAACTGCCTCATGCCCATGAGCGGCACGCCACTCGAGGACGCTCCGCCAGTCGATATTTTTGAACTCGTTCGTCTCATTGCGACCACGCGCCTCGTTCTGCCCAAGGCAAAAATCCGACTCTCGGCCGGACGCAGCCTCCTCAGCCGCGAAGCACAGGCCCTCTGTTTCTTTGCTGGCGCGAATTCCGTTTTCTACGGCGACAAGCTCCTCACCGCCGAAAACCCCGGCGTCGATGAGGATCGCGATCTCCTGCAAACGCTCAACCTCTCGGCCCAATCCCCCTACTCCGACGTTCCAAAACCTGCCTGCCTTTCATGAAAATCAGCATCGGAAGCGACCACGCAGGGTTTCTATACAAGGAAGCCATCATTGCGCATTTGAACAAAGCCGGCCACCAGGTCGTCGACTTCGGCACTCACAGCGCGGACAGCACCGACTACCCGCTCTATGTGATCCCGGCGGCGGAGGCCGTGGCCCGAAAAGAGGTCGATCGCGGCATCGTGCTCGGCGGCTCGGGAAACGGCGAAGCGATCGCCGCTAACAAGGTCAAAGGTGTTCGCTGCGCGCTTTGCTGGAGCCACGAAACGGCCGAACTCTCCCGCCGCCACAACAACGCCAACGTGATCTCCATCGGAGAACGCACAATCCCACTCGAACTCGCGTTGGAGATCGTTGATATCTGGCTGGAGACCCCTTTTGAATCCGGACGCCATGAGCGCCGGCTTGCCGAACTCAGCACCTACGAGGCTGGCGAAGGCGTTTCCGGCATGGTCGCCCTTCTTGAACGCAAGACGACATTATGATCGCACGGGGGATCCCCTTGATCGATCCCAAAGGTTGCCGCAAATTGCCCTGATTCATGCCCAGCTTTTATATCAAGACCTACGGTTGCCAAATGAACGAACGGGACTCCGAGCAGGTTTCCTCCATGCTTGCCGAGCGAGGATACCGTCCGGCTGAAGCGGAGGCCGATGCCGACGTGATCCTGCTCAACACTTGCAGCGTTCGCGATATGGCCGAGCAAAAAGCGATTGGAAAGATGGGCTTTCTCCGCAAACTCCGCCGCAAAAAGCCACATCTCGTTCTCGGCTACCTCGGTTGCATGGCTCAAGCCCGTGGTGAATCCCTGCTCAAAAATTCCCCCCATGTCGATCTGGTCGTGGGAACGCAAAAATTCCACCGCGTTGCGGATTACGTGGATGAGCTTCTCCAACGCCGAATCGAATCACTGATGGATGACCAACGCCGCCCGATTGTGGACGTCGAGGAGGAGAGCGGTTCGCAATCAACGATCCGCGACCAAAGTTTGGAAGCAGGCCAGTGCTCCGCTTTTGTATCCATCATGCAAGGCTGCAATATGCACTGCGCGTTCTGCATCGTTCCCCAGACCCGCGGAGAGGAACGCGGGCGCACCATCGAGGAAATCACAAACGAAGTTCATTCCCTCGCCGCCAAAGGCATTCGCGAAGTCACCCTCCTCGGCCAAATCGTCAACCTCTACGGGCGCCACGAGTTTCCAAAACGGGACGGCATAAGCCCGTTTGTTCAGCTCCTGGAAGCGGTTTGCGCCGTCCCTGGTATCGCCCGCGTGCGTTTCACCTCCCCTCACCCGATTGGGTTCCGATCGGATCTCATCGAGGCTTTCACCCGTCTTCCGAACCTCGTCGAGCACGTCCACCTTCCACTTCAAAGCGGGTCCGACCGGATTCTCAAAATCATGCGCCGTGGTTACACGGCGGAGAAATTCCGCAAACTCGTTGCCGATCTTCGTGCGGCCCGTCCCGGCATTGCCATCACCACGGATGTGATCGTCGGCTTTCCCGGAGAAACCGAAGACGACTACCTCGCCACCCGCTCGCTTGTGGACGAGATCGGCTTCGACAACGCTTTTGTCTTCCGCTACTCGCAGCGCCAAAACACCCCGGCAGCCACAATGGAGGAACAACTGCCCGAAGAGGTTAAAGAATATCGCAACCAAGATCTTCTGGATGTGGTAAACCGCCATGTCGCCCTCAAACTGGAGGCACTCGTCGGAAGCGAGGTCGAGATCCTCTGCGAGGGCGCCAGCCGCCACAATGCGGACCGTCTCACCGGTCGGACCCGCACGAATAAAATCGTCATTTTTGAGGGTTCGGAGCGCCACGTAGGACAAGTATTCCCGATCCGCATCGTCCGAGCCAGCACCTCGACCCTCTACGGCGATCCGGTGATATTGG
>JALQZP010000084.1 GCA_023258235.1 Terrimicrobiaceae bacterium
AGAGACTCGAGAAGGGCATCGAACTTCATCGTCGCCGCATGCGGGCGGCTCTGACTGGATTCGACAAGGTGGAGATTCCTCAGCAGGAAGGTACTGCTGGTGGGGAGGACGTAGATATGCGAGGACTCAAGCGGTGTGCCATTTTTCGCGATGGTGACGGGCAAGGTGGTCACACGACGGATGATCTCGGGGAGGTGGCTTTCCTGAGTCTCCGGAAAATGCTCGTAGACGATATAAGTCGCCTCGATTTTATCGGGGAGGGCCTTGAAAAAGGTTTGCAGGGGCTCCAAGCCACCGGCGGAAAATCCGATGACAACGACCATTTTTTTTATTTCGAGAAACTTTGGCTCTTGAGGCGCATTCAAGGGGTCGGGATTCATTTATTGCACTGTAGCATATCCCGATTTATCAGCCATGCTTTGTCTGGCAGCCCATCCGGCAGCATGGGCGATGAGCTCGGAGATGGTCTTGGTCTGGAGCTTTTCTTTGATGCGGGCGCGGTGGGACTCGACGGTCTTTGGGCTCATGTTCAGAGTTTTGGCAATCATCACGGTGGAGACTCCCTCGCCGATGAGCTTGAAGACCTCGAATTCGCGCGGGGCCAGAGATTCGATGCCGTTCTGCTTTTTCTTCGAGCGGTGGGATAAGAATTCCAGCAAGTAGCCTGCAATAGCCTCGCTGACATAAATGCGACCTTCGAGCACGCAGCGAATGGCTTGGAGCACTTTGTCGCCGGATTCGCTTTTCATGATGTAGCCGCGCGCTCCGATCTCGAGGGCGCGGCGGGCATAGGTGGCCTCCGGGTGCATGGAAAGAATGAGTACAGGCAAGTCGGGACAACTGGCGTGCAGATCCTGGGTGAGCTCCAGTCCACTCCGCCCGGGGAGAGTGACATCCGTGATGACAAGGTCGGGATTCGTCGCCAAAGCCGCATCGAGACCCTCGCCGACATTGGCCACGTCGCCGCAAACTTCCATATCCCTCTCCCCGTCGATCAGCATTTTCAGTCCCATGCGAGTCATGGGATGGTCCTCCACAAGCAGGATTCGGGCTTTGAGTTTTTTTCTAGGAGGCATGAAGAATTGTCTGCATTGGGAAAGTGGTTCGGACTTCGGTACCGCCGGATTCGAGCACGTCCACAGTCACCGTTCCAGAAAGTAATGCGGCGCGATGCTGCATGATTTTCAGTCCCATGCCGTTTTTGGGCCGATCGGGCTGAGGACAGTCGCGGCTTCCATTGTCTCGAACGATCAACTCAGCGGGGGAGACGGAAAAATCAAGCGTGATGTGAACATTCGAAGCCCGGCCGTGCTTGACCGCATTTTGAAGAGCTTCCTGCGCGATGCGAAAGAGATGGGTCGCGGACTCAACCTCAAGAATGCGAGGTTCGCCACGCAACTCGAGGTCGCACTCAATCTTGTAGAGAGCGCTCGAATTTCCCACGAACTCCGCGAGCGCGGCAACCAGATCGCCGCGCTCCAGATCCATCGGAGCAAGACCACGAGCGAGTATGCGGGTATGATGCATCGCGCGGTGAATGCCATCCGAGAGGCTCTGCAAGTCCTTCTGAATGGGATCGAGATTTTCGAGTTTCCTGGAAATCGACTCGAGCGCAAAGCGCACACCGGCGAGTTCCTGGCAGATACCGTCGTGAAGGTCGTGTCCGATACGCCGGTGCTCGCGTTCGCTGACCTGAATGAGATCGAACTCGAGTTGACGGCGGTTCGCTATCTCGGACTTCAACTCCTCATTGGCCTGTTTGAGGAGGGCTGTGCGGCGCTCAACGGTCGACTCGAGCGCCTCTTTCATCTCCTTGATTTCCTGATCCGCTTTCTCCCTCTCAGTCACATCGTTGACCAAGGCGAGGACGGAACTGGTACGACCACAATCGTAGCGCAGCGCGGAGAGAAACCATTCGCAGTGCAATACCTCGCCCTTTTTGTTGATCGTGCGACAGAGGTGGTATGCGCTCGACAGGGTGCCATTTTTCAGGTGCTCGAATGTTTCTTCGAATTCAAACCTGCATGTCGGATGGATGAGTTGGTGACTGGTGATCGAAGATTCTTTAGCCTCGGCTCGACTCCATCCAAGGGAGAGCTGCTCCGCCTCTCCATCCCACGAGAGACATTGTCCATCGGGATGCCACTCCACGACAGCAAGAGGGGAATGGTTCACCAAGTAGAGCAAGCGCTGGCTTAGCTCCATGATATCCTGCTCGCTCCTACGACGCTGGGTGATGTCGCGAGCCACAGCGATCACGCTACTCGGTTCTCCGCACTCAACCAACTCGATCGCCGTTCTTATTTGAAAAATTTTGGTTCCGTTAGGCAACTCGCATAAATACTCCTCATCCTGCTCGAGGCGAGTGGCGAAGGTTTTTTCAACAAGGGATTCCCAGAAAGCCACGCATTGCGGTTTCATGCCTTTTTCAGCCCACGTTTTTCCAACGAGGACATCGGGCGAGAAACCTGTGGCGGCCTCGATCTTGGAATTTGCGTAGAGGATCCGCCCAGCGCGATCAAAACGCAGAATGAGGTCCGGAGATTGCTCGGCCAAGAGGCGGAACTGATCTTCTCGATGCTGGAGCCTCGCGAAAGTTTCTTGGTTTCGCTCGTAACTGGTGCCCTGGCTCACGAGAAGATCATCGTGGGACCTGGGAGAATCTCCGCTGGATGCATCAGGCTCGTCCATACCATCAACGGTCGGATAATCGTCTGATAGAAGTCCTCGTTGCAGGGACATTTTTTTTTCTTCGACTGCGCCTTTGGAAGCCCTCTTGTTCGATTTCAAAGGCGCCTTCTTTATGGCTTTGTCGCCATTTGTGATATGGTTACTATCCATATTTGCCTTCCAAGGCAGATCTTGCAGGATCGTTTGATCAGCTGCGGCTGATGCATTCAGTGGGGCGGATTTTTGAATCAAAATCTTTTTTTATGTTAATATGAATATTAAACTTAAGAAAAGGTTGGGGGGGGGGAGGCGAAATCAAGTAATAGAACGCGCCTCCTTAATCTTCCTAATCGCGAAGATATTATTATAAACTCTTGTTCGGCGTGTCAACAAATCACACGTTGATTTTCAGTTCGGCCACCATTGGCGGCATGAGAAAAACGCTCGGCTTCGAGATGGGCCCGCAGGTGGTCCCCAAAGCTCTCGATCATGTCGAACGCGCTTTGATCCTCGATTCCACGGCTGAGGATGCTGTCGCCCGGCCGCCAGTCATGGGTTTGGGAATGCAAGGCGACGATCGGTGCGGGGAGCTCGTTTTGAAAAGTCGGCCTCGTTTCTATGTCGTAACCATCCAAACCCGGATGGGTAAAAAAACGGATGCCTCGCGGTGCGGATTTTTGCCGGAAGTAGGCTGCCAGCGCAAGCGAGTATGGGCCGATGTGGTCACCGAAAAGAGTGAGAAGCGCGCCAGCGGAAACCTTCTCGCACTCCAACCAAGACTCAGTCCACATACGTAAAAACGGGGACATCTCCTCGCGACCCGAAGCCGAGACAATGACAATGTCGGCCTGAGCGGCCGCTTCAGCAGCGCCGTCGCGGACAGCCTCCACACCAAGCTGGTCTGTCTTCCAAACCTTGATCGAGAGGGTGATCTCGTTGGGACCATCGCCGCGCAGGATTTCGCAGGCCCTGAGCGCGCGTGCCGCCGAAACCGCATTTTCGTAAACGATGACTAGGCTGAGATGATCGCGGCCCGGATTCGCAGACGCGATCCCGTCGCATTGTTCGATGAGGTGATCCATGATGAAGCAGTGGTGAGTGATTTTGGTGGGTTTGTTTTTGTTCGCCCGCCGGAGCGGTCGAGTCGTGCTTATGCACCATTGCGCGATTCTCCACTATGGGGTCTTCGCCCGATAGCGAAGGCAGCTGGCTTCGCTTTAGAGATGGGCCCTATGGACAACACCAACAACGATCCTGTGCCGGACGGAAACGAGGAACCCATCGATAACGTCACTGAAACACCCAAAACGTCCTCGGTCCGACCCGGCTCCCACGCAGCCTGGCTCCGCAGCCAGTCCGACGACCAACTCCGTCTCGTCATCCAAGTCCTCTCACGCCATCAGGGTCTCTACCGCATATGAGCTCAACAGCCCAAGCGCGGCACCAAGCCGTCACAGAAGAGAACCCCCATTTCACGATCGTTCGGCCCGAAACCAAGAAACCAGGGCACGCGGAAAGGACTCTCACGCGGCTCTTCGCCGAAGCGGATATCGCCATCAACGGCGATCGGCCCTGCGACATCCGTGTGCTGGACGACCGCTTTTTCCGGAGGGTGTTGGCCGATGGCACGATGGGATTCGGCGAGTCCTATATGGAGGGCTGGTGGGAGTGCGACGACATCGAGGAGCTTTGCTACCGGGCGATCCGCTGCAATCTGGAAGACCACATTCGTCCCGGCTTGCGCTCGCTCATGGAGGTCGCCTTCTCGCTTCTGCTCAATCTCCAAAGCAAATCCCGCTCCCGGGTCGTCGGGAGGAAGCACTACGATCTCGGGAATGATTTTTTCGGCGCAATGCTGGATCCCGCGATGCAATACTCATGTGCCTATTTCAAGGGCACAACGGACCTCGCGAGAGCACAGGAATTGAAAATGGAGCTGATCTGCAAAAAGCTCGCCCTGCAGCCCGGCATGCGCGTGCTGGATATCGGTTGCGGCTGGGGCGGGTTGGCGCGCTTTGCCGCCGAGAACCATGGCTGCGAAGTCACCGGCATCACCATCTCGGAGGAACAAAAAAAGTATGCCGATGCGCATTGCGCGAACTTGCCCGTCCGAATCCTGCTGCAGGATTACCGCGATCTGGAAGGGGAATACGATGCGATCGTGAGCGTCGGGATGCTCGAACATGTGGGGCCGAAAAACTACCGCACCTATATGGAAACGGTGAAGCGTTGCCTCAAGGGTGAGGGCCTCTTTCTGTGCCACACCATCACCGGAAACCAACAACGCCCATTGTGCGACCGCTGGATCTCGCGCTACATCTTCGCAAATTCCACCCTTCCCAGTGTGGCGCAAGTGCTCCAAGCCGCCGAAGGACTCTTTGTGGACGAGGACATGCACAATCTCGGCCCCTACTACGTCCCCACCCTTCGGGCCTGGGAGGCGGGATTCATGCGCTCGAGAGAGGAATACCGCCTTCGCTACGGCGAGGAATTTGTACGGATGTGGAGGCTGTATCTGCTGAGTTGTTCGGGAGCGTTTCGTGCCCGAAGCATGCAGGTCTTTCAGTTTCTCTTTTCCGCCAACGGGGTCCCGACCTCGCATCCGCTCCGGCTCTCGTAGTCGGCATTATCTTGAATAGGTTCAACCAATAAATAAAACTATGTACATGGGAAACGTCGCCACTGCTGTGCCGGAAAGGGGATCCGCTCGTCCACAACACACGGGCATCAACGCCTGGGTGGATGAAATCGCCACCCTCACCACTCCGGAGATCATCCACTGGTGCGATGGCTCGCTGGAAGAGGATCTCGCCATGCGCGAGGCCATCGTCGCATCGGGAGCCGGAATCTGGCTCAATACCGCAAAGCGTCCGAACTCCCTGCTCGTCCGCAGCGATCCCCGCGATGTGGCGCGGGTCGAAGAACGCACGTTCATTTGCTCCCGCTCCAAAAAAGATGCCGGTCCCACGAACAACTGGGAGGCACCGGAGACCATGAAAACGCGCCTTCAGGGGCTGATGCAGGGGTGCATGCGCGGACGCACGATGTATGTCATCCCCTTCAGCATGGGACCGGTGGGCTCGCCCATCGCCCAATACGGCATCGAAATCTCGGACAGTCCGTATGTGGTCGCGAATATGCGGATCATGACGCGGGTGAGCCCCGATGTTTATGCCCGGATCGAGAGCGCGGATGCCTATGTGAAATGCCTCCATTCCGTGGGGGTTCCACTGGATGCGGGAGTGAAGGATGCCGCTTGGCCCTGCAACCCGGAGAAAACCTACATCACCCACTTCCCCGAGGATCGGCTCGTTGTGAGTTTCGGCTCGGGCTATGGCGGCAATGCGCTGCTGGGGAAAAAATGCTTCGCCCTCCGCATCGCGTCCGCCATCGCCCGCGACGAAGGCTGGATGGCCGAGCACATGCTCATCCTCGGCGTCAAAGCCCCCGATGGCTCGAAGACCTACGTCACAGCGGCCTTCCCGAGCGCCTGCGGAAAAACGAACTTCGCCATGATGGTTCCACCCGCCGACTTGCAACAAGCGGGATGGGAGGTCAGTTGCGTCGGCGATGACATCGCCTGGATCAAGCCCGGTCCGGATGGCCACCTGCGCGCAATCAACCCCGAGGCGGGCTTCTTCGGCGTCGCACCCGGCACGTCACGCTCAAGCAACCCGATCGCGATGGACTCCATCACCCGTGATACCATCTTCACGAACGTGGGCCTCACCGATGACGGCGACGTGTGGTGGGAGGGGATGACGCCCGAGGCGCCGGCCCATCTGATCGACTGGCTCGGCAACGATTGGACTCCCGGGCGCACGGACGCGAACGGCAAGCCAATCCTCAGCAGCCACCCGAACAGCCGGTTCACGGCTCCGGCGCGAAACTGCCCGATCATCGACCCCGATTGGGAAAACCCGGCCGGGGTTCCCGTGAGCGCCATCCTCTTTGGCGGCCGGCGCTCGACAACGATGCCTCTCATTTTCCAAGCGTTCAACTGGGTGCACGGGGTGTATCTCGGCGCCACAATGGGCTCCGAGACGACCGCTGCCGCCGCCGGCGCGGTTGGGCAGGTGCGCCGCGACCCCATGGCAATGCTCCCCTTCTGTGGCTACAACATGGGTGACTACTTCGCCCATTGGCTTGAGATGCGCCAATCCATCAAATATGTGCCCCGCATTTTCCATGTGAATTTTTTCCGTAAGGGGGCGGACGGTTCCTACCTTTGGCCCGGTTTCGGCGAAAACATGCGGGTGCTTCAATGGATGGTCGAACGTTGCCGCCACGGCGCACATGCGCTTGAAACTTCGATCGGCTGGCTACCGGAATTCGATGACATCAATATGAACGGTCTCGAAAAGCATGTGTCCCGGGAGAACTTCGCGGAGGTCATGAAGATCGACACGGCCGAGTGGCATCGCGAACTCCTGATGCAGGACGAGCTGTTCATCAAGCTCTACAGCCAACTCCCGAAGGAGATTATCTTCCAGCGCGAGTTGCTGATCGCCCGCTTGTAAATTGCGGCGAATCTACAAACGCCGGTGGCGTCGGATCTCGTAATTGGCTCCCGTTTCGAGAACCTCTCCGGCGTCGAACTCGTGCTCAAATTCGGGAAACCACGTGTCGCCCGCGACGTTCATCGATACCCGGGTGAGAAGGATTTCCGAGCACCTCGGAAGAAGCGCGGCATAAAGCTCCGCGCCTCCGATCACATAAAGTTGGCGTCCATCGGTGGGTTCCACAATCTCCGAAAGGGAACGGAAAACACGAACCCCTTCCAGCGTTGCCGTGCGTGAGACAACAAGGTTTTCCCGGCCGGGAAGCGGCTTCCCAAGCGACTCGTAGGTTTTTCGCCCCATGACAATGGCGTGACCCAACGTCGTGCGTTTGAAAAATCGGAGATCCTCCGAAATATGCCAAGGAATCGTCCCGGCGGAACCGATGACGCGTTGCGGTGACATGGCGGCAATGGCGATCATGATGAATGAGGGGTTAAACAGAAATAGGAGCCTTGATCGCGGGATGGGGGTCGTAGCCTTCGAGTGTGAAGTCCTCAAAAACAAAATCCTCCAATCGGCTGCGCTCCGGATTGAGTCTCATTGTTGGTAGCGGACGGGGCTCACGGGTGAGTTGCAGGCGGGCCTGCTCGAGGTGGTTTGCATACAGATGGAGATCCCCGAACGTATGCACAAATGTGCCTGGCTTGAGGTCGCACACCTGCGCGACCATGAGCGTGAGAAGCGCGTAGGAGGCGATATTGAAAGGCACCCCGAGAAACAAGTCCGCGCTCCGCTGGTAAAGCTGACAACTCAACTCGCCATCCTGCACATAAAATTGGAAGAGTGCATGGCATGGAGCGAGCGCCATGAGATGAAGCTCGCCGGGATTCCATGCGGATACCACCAAGCGGCGACTATCGGGATTTTTTTTGATGTCCTCGACCACGCGGGCGATCTGGTCGATGGAAACCCCGTCCGGGCCGCGCCAGTCGCGCCACTGTGCGCCATAGACGCGGCCAAGGTCGCCTTGTTCATTCGCCCATTCATCCCAGATCGTGACCTTGTTTTCTTTGAGGTAAGTGGTGTTCGTATCGCCCTTGAGAAACCAAAGCAGCTCGTGAATTATCGAGCGCAGATGGAGCTTTTTGGTTGTGAGGATGGGAAAGCCCTCATTCAAATCGAACCGCTCCTGGGCACCAAAAACGGAATACGTGCCCGTGCCGGTGCGGTCGCTTTTGAAGCGTCCTTTGTCCAAAACAAGGTTGAGGAGGCGGTGATATTGTTCCATGAGACGCATGGGGATTTTGGACAGGATGACAGGATTAGCAAGATTAACAGGACTGGGTTGAGGCATGAGGAAGTTTGCTTTGCCTGCCAGTTATTCGCACTTCAGTGTGCTTACCTTGCTAACCTGACTAACCGGAGTTTGATGGCCAAAAGCACATCTCCGAAGGAGATAGCTCAGCGAGTAAAAGGACACAACCGAGAAGGCTGGGAGCCTTTAAGGAAGGCCATTCTACGTTGGCCCGCAGGGCGAGACAATCGGGAGCGAGCGAGCCAAAGAGCACAGAGATTAAT
>JALQZP010000085.1 GCA_023258235.1 Terrimicrobiaceae bacterium
TTCAGGGAGTCTGCTCTTTTGGGGGCGTTGTGGTCGAATGGGGTCTTCTGGGATTTCCGAAACCTGGATCCAAGCATCAGAACGGATCGTGCGGGTGTCGCCGGCCAGCCACAGGAGGATGGCTCCATCAAAAAGACAGGTGCGTGCGTGAATGTGGACCTTGGTGCAACTCGGGCGGTTGCGGATTTCTTCATACAACATCAAGGCCGTATCATTGAGAAGCAGGCCCGGGCCTAGGAGATCAAGGGTGACATTCTTGTCTCTATTCATGAAAGCTGTTTGAAGAGTCTGAAGCAGCTTCGAGGGATTGTTATCTGCAAGGTTGAGGTGCATTTGGGATTTTTACTCGGCGATTGATCAGGAGTTATGGAGGCTCTGGCTCAGTTCCACTCACAACTGTTGTGAATCACTGATCCCGTTAGACCTTCCGATCGAGGGCTCATTCGCTTTTTGGCGGTGCGCTTTTTCGGTTTCGTCCATCCAGTCTGGTTGGCGGTTCCAGTCAGTTTTCATCGAGCGCTGTATGGGGTATTTTTTGAAAACACGCAAATCGGCGAGGCCTGATTGCGCTTGCTTTAACTGGCTCCAGCGCCACTCGCGGATCGTTAAAACCCGTTCAACCCGTAAAAAAGACCGTTCGTTGAAAATGCAAAAAAGGGCGTTTTTTAAACCGACTTTAATCGACGGAACTCACCACTGTGGCGTCGGGAGAGTTCGACCTTGAATCCATTGGCCATGGTCAGAATCATGAATCCCCCTTCGATGTCTTCGACATGGGCGACATGGTCGAGATTGAGCGCTTGGCTGCGACTGGCTGAAAAGAAGAGATTGGGATCAAGGCGGTCGCGAACGCTCTTGAGCGTGCCGTTGATGGTGATTCCCCGGCCGTCTCCAAGAATGAGGCGGGTGTAGGCTTCGGAGGCTTCCAATACTTGAATATCGCCCACACGAAGAAGCACATTTTTAGACCCGTCGCGGAAGAGGACTTTTTCTTCACGTGTGAATGGTCTTTCCCCGCTTGATCCTGCGCCGGCGAGCCTCTTGAGGCTCTGTTTTAGCCTTTGTGGATCGACGGGCTTCAGCAGGTAGTCGAGAGCCTGCACCTCGAAAGCGCGAACGGCGTGCTCCGGGTGTGCTGTGATAAAAATTACAGGAATGCCATCCACCGGAAGTGCGTTGAGAAGATCAAAGCTCTTCTTGCCTCCGCGCAATTCCACATCGAGCAGGAGGACATCGGGCCTCTCGGCTCTGATCGCCTGCAAGGCCATATCGACAGTGCCAACATCGCGCACATCCGTGACGCCAATTTCGTTGAGGGTGGCTTTGAGGCCACGCCGTGCGGGAGGTTCGTCATCGAGGATCAAGACCTTCATGGTCTATTTCCTACCACACGCTTGATGCGGACCGAAGCCTGAATCAATCCGTCTGACGTTCTCGAAAAATCAACAGAGCTTCCCGGCGGGCATGCATCGGCAATGCGTGATCGCACGCTCGCCAACCCCACGCTTTCACGCCATTGATGAGGTTTTGAGTCCGGCGGAGCTGTATTGCTCACAATCACGAGCAAGTCTTCATCAACGATACGGGCCTCCAGATTGATTCGCCCGAATCCCTCGACAACGCCGTGTTTGACTGCGTTTTCAATGAGTGGTTGGAGCAACATGGGGGGCACTGGAAAATCTTCCGCTCCGGCATTGACACTCATGCTCCATTCCAAGCCCTCCTCGAATCGCATTTTATCCAGCTCGAGTGATGCCCGTATGATTTCGAGTTCCAAGCGGAGGGGAATCATCGGTTCCTTGGCCACATCCAGCGACTTTCTCAGCAAGTTCGAGAGCGATAATAGACCAGCCTGGGCGGCGGTTGTGTCGGTGCGAATGAGGGAGTGAATAGTCGTGAGGCAATTGAACAAGAGATGGGGATGAATCTGGGCTTTCAAGCGTTCCAGTTCGGCCTTGCGGGTACCTGCCTCGGCTTGAAGAAGCTTTTCTCGTCGCTGTGCCTCAGAGCCAGCGCCGATGAGTAGTCCCGTGGTCGTTACAATCGCAATGAAGATTTCGATTTGCCAGATTGTCGCCAAAGGGGATTCCAACACAAACGGGCCATATCCCCGGCTGGTGAATCCGACCGCGGTGAGGACTACGATTAGCACGGAGAGCGTGCTTGTAGGCAGGCCGCGCGAGAGGGCCACCCACACAACAAACGGAAATGGCAAATAGGCCAATGATTGCATCATGAGCCCTTGGGTTGGCTTGCCATGAAACGCAATCCAAGCCGATGCCAGGACAATCCCTAGTTGTAAAATCGCGAAGACAAACTCGCGAAGCGTCAACCCATTTGGGAAAAAACGACCTTTTGCTATCAGAAGGATGACTGGTGCAACCACCACCGTTCCCGCTGTATTGGTCGCCCAATAAATGCTCGTCACAGTCCATAGTGCACTTGGGGGCATCATCCCTGAAAGCACAAGGCAGGCTGCGGACCAGAAGGCCGTCACGCCCATTGGCAGGATTGCCCCGGCTCCGCACAGGAGAAGGACGTCGCGTGTGGAAGGGAATCCGATATCAAATCGGTAGCTGCGGAGCAGGGAGTTGCTGCCCCAGATGGCCAGCATGACTCCTGCGGGGCGAGAAAGCTGAAAAGCCAAGGAGTTCCCGCCATGAGGCTGCTGGCGCAAAGTGGCAGAAAAACACCCGGCAATATCCGAGGCCCGAGCAAGAGGATGGCAGCCAACGAGACCCCGCCCGCCGGCCAGATCGGCGACACGCCGTGTGCATCCGTTCGAAATAGCTGTGACGAGACCCAAGCTGTGAGATAAACAGCCGCTGCGATGAGAAAATTGGCAGCGATTGTCTTCCAAATTAATTTCAAGTTCGAGGAGTTAATCATGGCAGATGCTTGAACCCCTGTGCCATGATTTAGGCACTGAGTGAGTTTGTGAGCATTTGATTTAATTCTTATGTTTGCATTTTGAATCTTCTTTTTGCCATCGTTTCTTTTGTTGAAATCTCTTTTTTTCATCCCTGCGCGATTCGGGCCCATGTGCAATAATCGGTCTTTGGCTGTTCGGCTTTTTGCGAGACCTTGGGCCGTGATCGCTCTCGGATTTTTCGTTTCTTGCACAATCATCCAGGCAAATCCGTCCCCCGAAAAGGATGCCGGTCGAGTTGAACCACTAAAGAAGTCCGCAAAAGCCGAACCCTTCTTTGACACGGACACAATTCTTCGGATGCTTGCCGACTTTGATCAACGATCGATCGGGAACAAGCTCGAGATTGCTGTAGGGAGTTTCAACTACGAAAACACAGACCTTCAGTCCTCCTTCTCTGCCCTCTTATCTCAAGAGATAGAGGTAGGGCTTGCTCAATCGGGCAAAGTGAATGTCGTTTCACGAAAGGGACTGGCCGACATGCAAGGTAATGGTGTCCTGAGTTCCCATAAAATTCTTGAACCGGATGCAACCATCCAAAAAGAAAGTCCCACCGGGGTGAAAGCCATTCTACGGGGTCGCTTCTATCCTAGCGCAAACGGGGTGAAAGTGGATGCGGAGTTGGCTTGGCTTGAAAGTGGGAGAGTGAAAAAAACCCATCTCGATATTCCTGCAGGCAAAGTGATGGGTAGAATGGGAGGCGATACATCTGCCTCCAAGTCCAGCGTGAATTACGCGATCCAACCGCAAAACATCCAGCAAAGCCTCGACAACGTGAAACAAATCGTGACCGATCGCTTCGAGAAGATACCGAAAGATTTTCCGGTCGAAATATTCACGGCAGATGGGAAGCGGGCTTATGTGGCGGGGGAAAGTATCCGTTTCCGTGTCCGAAGCGCGGAGGATTGCCATATCACGGTGCTATGTCACCAGAGCGATGGCCAGTCCGTGGTTCTTTTTCCCAACCGCTGGTGCAGGGACACTCTCGTTCATGCCAACGAAACGATAGAAATCCCTGGGACCGGGAATCATTTTAAAATGAAAATCGGACCGCCTTTTGGCTCCGATGTTGTGGAGGTCATCGCTTGCTCCCAAGACTCGGAAATCCATAAAAAAATCGCGCAAAATCAAACAGCAACGGATGATCAGCATCCCTTCCAGATTGTGACCCGAGGCATTATTGTCGAGGGAATTGATTCCGCCCTCGCAGATCAAAAGTCTAGCGGCGCGAGTGCCTGTCGATGGGGGCAGGATCACATCATCATCAGCACATTTCCATAAGGGCGAGCGAACCCGAAAATTCTAGTTCTTCGCGGAACTGGAAGATTTGATTCCGGGCGAGGTCATAACGAAGGCGCCGGCATCACTCACTGCGGCGAGAAGGCCTTTTTCCCTCCGCAGTTTGAGCAGCCAATCTCTTTGTGTTTCCGCAAGAGAGCGGGAGGGATTTCCTGTGGCAAGGCACTTCTTATAGAAATCGGCCATGATATCCGTGGTGGTCGAATCATTCACCGGCCAGAGCGTCATCAGCAGGTTTTGCGCGCCGGCCATCATGAAAGCTCTTCTCAGACCGAAAACCCCCTCTCCCGAGCGGGCTTCTCCGACACCGGTTTCACAAGCGGAGAGGCTCACAAGCCATGTGCCATCGAGATCAAGTCCGGCGACCTCCTCGGCCATGAGGATGCCATCGTTCTCAGGATCGGGGGTCACGCCCTCTTTCCAGGATTTGAAGGTGGATTGCGCGCCGGCCAGAGCAATGCCGCTGGCTCGCATGGGATTGACTGTTCCGTCCTGTTTGGAGATGGGCAGCACATTCGCATCCTTGCCCTCCAAATGGATTGCCCGGGAGGCCTCCTGAGTTGGGACTTGGGATTGGAGGTAAAATCCATGGGTGGCGAGGTGCAGGATGCCCACATGATGCATTGAGCGGATTTGTTTTTCTGTGGCCTCCTTGCCGAGGAAGGTGTTTGTGGTCCAGCCTAGCGAGGTGGCAGTTTTATTGAGCGATTCGGACTCGGCTGCGGTGCCGGGCAATGGGGGCAGCTTCACTTTTCCGAAAGCCGAAATTTCACTCGAGCGCATCGTGATGCGGTCGGAAAAATTCTCTGCGGCGTGGGTGTCAAATGCCGGGTTGGCAAAGATGGCAATCGCTTTGGGTGCGGATCCTGAATCGTTGGGAGAGGAATCCCGTGCTGTGGCGACGTAATTCAGGAGGTATTTCTCACAAACGAATTTTTCATCCTCGTCCAATAGCGCCGCAAACGAAACGAAGTTCAGTTTACCGTCGGGGCAGATGATCAGTCTTTGAATCGAAGGGGGAATTTTGTTGGCGATGGGCTTCCAGAGTTTCTCACTAAGCTCGGTGAGGCTGGACAAAAGAAGTTTCTCATCCCTTTTCTGGAGCGCAGAGTGGACGGCATCAATTGTGCGATCAATGCCAGCGCGATCGGGGATGCGTATAAAGACGGGGTTTCCATCCTCGGTGAGCAGGCTTACCCCGTAGTGATGCTGGGCATCGCCGGTCAGCTTAGGGTCACTGAATTCGATGAAATCCACAAACATCGTACCCCCTGACAATGCGGGAAGGATGGAATCCAGCGTCAGGTCGGCGCTGGCTCGCACGCGTCCAAAAACATGGGTTCGCTTCGCCATTTTGCGTTGGATGTCACTGATCTGTTCGATGATCCCAGCGGACTCGTTGTTTTGCTCTGGGCTGAAGGCGACTCTGGACAGTTTGTTTTGAAGGGATCGCAAGTCCCTCAATTGCTTTGAGGTCTCTTTGTTGTTGGCGAAGGCTTTTGCCACAGCACGGTCTTCGAGAAGGGAATCCATCACGACGCCTTTCCAGCGAAGGCTGAGTTGCGCGATTTGTTCCGGCCTCAAAAGGCATGCGAGTAAATCAACAGGGCGATTCGTTTCCTGCCATTTGAGGCGTGCGGACTCGTCGGAAAGAAGTGCCGATTGCAAATTTCGCTCGAGCGCCGATGCGGCCCGGGCTGCGTAGCTGCGCGCGAGTGAAGTCTGATCGGTCATATAGAGCACAGATGCCAACTGGAGTAGTGTGGAAGCCGTGCTGGAGTGCTGTGGGCCCAATACGGGTTCGAAGACGGTGAGAGCCTTCTCGTAAAGCTCCCGGGCTTTATCGTAGTCGCCTGTTGTTTTGTAATTCTCAGCGAGATCATTGTTTGCTTCGGCTGTAAAGAGGTTCTCTGGCCCGAGTGCGTTTTCGTAGATTTTGAGCGCCTGAATCTGAAGCTCCCGCGCGTGAAGGTGGTCGCCATCTTCATCAAAGGTGTCCGAGAGCGAGCTGATCGTTTCCGCCGTGAACGGATGATCCGGGCCATAGACCCGTAATCGGATCGCCAATACTTGCTCGTATAATTCTCGGGCCTTGCTCGTATCGCCATTCCTGAGATGAGATCTGGCACAGTTTCGAATGATGTGAGCTGTCGAGGAATGGTCGTGTCCATAGGCCTTTTCAATCACAGGGAGGGCACGCATGTGAAGTTCCTGGCCTTTTTTATAATCGCCGATGTCATCGTAGTTCAGACCTAGGTTGTCCATCGTATGTGCTGTCCTGGGATGGTTTGGCCCGAGTGTTTTTTCCAAAATCCGCAGAGCTTGTTCATTAAGATCGCGCGCATTGTCATCGTCACCGACATCCGCGTGGATCGCCGCCAAATTGGACATGAGTTTGCCCACCTCGGCACTATCAAGGCCGGAGCATTTCTTTTGGATTTCTAAAGCCCGCTCAACGTATTCTCGGCCTTGTCCAAAATCGCCAAGACGGCGACAGGTCACGCTCAAACTATTTAATACACCCACAGTGGATGCATGATCCGGGCCGAGTTTTTTCTGTATGATCTCCAATGAGCGCTCATACATCTCCAATTCCCGGGAGTAGTTGCCCATATTCCCGTAAGTTCTGGCGAGTTGGCTGATCGCCTCCGCCGTTTTCACGTCCTCGGGCCCCAAGTTTTTTTCCTGAATGGCAAGCACGCGCTCGAATAGGTCCACGGCTCTGGCGTGGTCACCCATATTTCGACATGTGTCAGCGAGGCGGTTGAGCGGTTGGACTATTGAGGGATGCTCGTGACCATAGGTCGACTCGCTGATGGCGAGTGCGCGCTCGTGAAAGGGACGCGCCTGCCCATGCTGCGCGGATTTATTGTAAGTGTCTCCGATGGAGTTAAGGAGTTTTCTTAGAGTGATGTCGTTGGGTCCGAGTTGGGCTTCGCGGATTTTCAAGGCCCGCTCGTAAAGTTGCCGGGCATTGGCGTGATCGCTCGTTGGTTCCGAGTTCTCAATGGCACTGCGATACGTTTCCGCGAGATTTTCGAGCGTGGATGCAACGTCAAGATGCGAAGGCCCCAGTTCGCGTTCTTGAATCAGCAGCGCCTCTTCGTGGAGTTTTCTCGCCTCAAGGGGCTTGCCCTCCTTCATCAAAATCATCCCGCGCTGATTCAAATCGCGGGCTGCTTGACTCTCGCTCGCGAGGATGGAGGCAAGGGAAAGCAAAAAAACAAACGCCAATCTGCATAAAAGAAAATGGCACCTTATGGTGTTGGCGCTCGATCTGCTCATAAGTTCAATTGGTTATCACTCTATCAAAACAGAACGGAGACGGGAGGAAATAAAGCTATTCGATTGAATGGAGCGAAATCAAATCCTGCCAAATCGATAATACTCACATAGAGGACAGTTGCGCCAAATCTCACTGAATGCAGCTCAGAGCGAAACGAAGGAAGTGAATTGCAGTAACGCAACTATCCCGTTGAGATCGCCTGGATTTCCGATGCTCCAGATAGCAGAAGTTTGCCGACGTCCTAGGAATTGGACAGGGGAATAATTTGCAGGAATGGGGTGCTGTAATTTTGCCAGATCGGATCTAGGTCGCCTTCATCGGTGAGGGCGAGAACGCGGCAAACCGGGCACAGTTTTTTCGACTGATTCAAGTGTTTCTTGGCTTCCGCAATGTTGCCGAGTTGGCACTCACAGCAGGCTAGTTGAAAGTGGACCAACGCTTCATCTGGGAATCGCTCGGTTGCGGCAAGCAAAGTCTCGCGGGCGCTTTCCACGGAATCCAAGTGGTAACGTGCAAAAGCGCAATCAAGCCACCTTTTCACATTTTGTTTATCGGTCTGGCAGAGACGTTGGGCCGTCTTTTCCATGCGATCCCATTCCCCAGTCTCGCGGAAGATTTCGAGATAGACCGAGAGGCATTCATTGCTCGTCTTTTCGTTTTCTGGAAGGGCCTCCAGTTCCCTCAAGGCGTCTTCCACCATTCCGATTTCAAGGTAACCTTGTGCAGCAAGGATTTTCATTTGGTTCTGGGGGTCGATCATAGTTATTTCCTTCGGCTTTTCTCGGTTTTGAGGGACAAACCAAACGCTGTCCCTATTTATTTTATCGACTGACATCCTTCGCACTTAAGGAGTCTTTTTCGTCAGATCGATTTTTGTTTTTGGACTACCGAATCAAGTCAGCGCCACCGTTGATATGGGGCTTCTCTCAGTCAGCCTGTGGGGTTTGACGCAATCCCACTCCACAAATAGCGAGTTTTGGAAACGCCATTTCTGATCGGCAAGCATCAGTTCATGGAGGATGCGGTTTTTCATCTTCAAGCTCACGGTCGATGCCTTGGAGATTCGAAAGCGATTTCCTGTTAGTGCAGTCGATTTCCTGTAAAGTCTGCCCCATGCCAAATGAGAAGCCCCAACAGCGCTCCGAACTGCTAGATGACGGATCGCCGACCCGGACGCGTCACTGGGTTCTGGTGTTAACTCT
>JALQZP010000086.1 GCA_023258235.1 Terrimicrobiaceae bacterium
GTGTGCGTACCGTAAATCCCCATACCGATGTGGGAGGTGGCGACTTTGTTCTCGGCCATGATCGAGCGAAGTTCCTCCAGCGCGGCTTCCTCGCTGCGTGCCGCCGGAAGATCGAGATCGCGGGGCAGACGGATCGAAGCAGGAACGGTTTCCTCAAGAAGCGAGTCGAGAGAGCGGGTACCGATGGCCTCGCACATGGCTTGGATTTCTTTGGAGTCGGGGCCGATGTGGCGGTGGGCAAATGCGGTCATTTTCGTTGAAGTGGGCGTTGTTGAAGAATTGTTCGCGAAATATCGGAAAGCGCGGGCTTCTTGGCGAAGAAAATCTCAAACCACCAGACTCTTTTTTTGGGCAGGCGCGGTCTTTTGGCGCTTTTTGCTATTCATCCTCATGGATTTTGAGGTTGTGAAAGCGGCGTGAGATTTTAAGCTCTTGGGCTTGGCGAATCGTGGAAAATTCTGCGTTCGATGGCTGATTGAAGATATGAAACAAGTCGGCCGCCAAGCAAAAATCGATGGCTTTATTAATCTGCAAAAACGACGCCGAGAACCCGCGAATTGTTCCTTTGGGGAATGCGGTTCTTTTCATTGGCAGGGATCCGAGTTCGGGGATCTACATTGACGCTTCCGAGATTTCGAGGAACCACGCCTCGATCTCATTTTCGGACGGGAAATACATTTTGAGGGACAACGGCTCCACCAATGGGTCCTTCCTCAATGGGACGCGAATCTCCGAGGGCGTGCTCGCCCATGGCGACGAAATCCGATTTGGACCGTATGTTTTTGCCGTCGATCTGGTGCAGATGCCGGGTAGCGGAGGGCAGGAAACCGGGGAACCGGCAAATCTCGACCGCCGAGGCCACGCCTACCGCTCCTCGATCACTTTCAAGGAGCTCAAGGGACATGAGACCGAGGGTATGATGAAAATCATGGTTTCGGCATTCAGCGCCCCATCCGAAGCGCCACCCAAGGCGGTTGAAAGCAAGATGGCGAAACAATGCCTACCCGCACTCGGCCCCATCCAATATCTCTCCCTTGAAGCTCGAGGTATATTGAGTTCGTTGGGAGCGTTTCAGCAAGCCGAGGCCGGCGAAAGGCTCCTCGTTCAGGGCACCACGAGTGGCGGGCTCATTTTTATCTTATCGGGATCGTTGGAGATGCGCCGCAAGGAAGACGGGAAAGACAAGATCCTTGGGACCATGGAATCCGGCGAGTGGATTGGTGAAGGAGAAATTTTCGAACCTCAGTCCGCAACCTACTCCATCGAAGCAACGGGTCCGGTAAGCTATTGGATTATCTCCCTCGAGCACCTGGAGACTTTCCTCAACGACCGCCCCGATTACGGAGCGGTTCTTATGATCGGCTTGGCGGCCACACTCGGACGCCGCCTGAGGCACATTACGGCCCTCCATACTTCAGCCAACCGCCAAACATCGCCATGGCGTGGCCGCTTGTGGATCTACGCCTGTGTGCTTATCGGCCTCGTTGCTCTCTGTGTCACTCCCTGGGTGAGCTGGAAACAATTGGTTCTTTCCCATGAATCCGCTGAATCCATGAAGATCCACGACCAGATGGAAAAATCTGATCGAAACGAAGCCAAGCTGAAATCGGACATCGAAGAAACCCAGCGCGCTCTGGAAATCAAATCCCTCGAAGCCGAAACTTATGCCAACGAGCTGGAGACAACCCAAGCCCGCATCGAGAAACTCCGTTTCCAGCGCCAGTCCGCGACTCCTGCACCCAAAGCCAGTGAAGCCCCGCAACCGACACCCCAACCGGCAACGCCCGAGCAACCCGTAAATCCAACAATACCCGAGCCAAGCTCCAAGTCACCGATCCTCGAATTACCACCGGAAATCACCTTGACCAAGGAAACCACCGTCACTTTGACCAATGGCGGCAAGACGATCGGCAGTGCCAAATTGACACCGGGCAGGAAGTTTGCCCCCATCGGGATTCAGGGGGATAACCTCGTGATCAATCTAGGCTATTCGAAAACATCGATTCCCATCGGGAACACCAACTTTGCCGAGGCCCTTGCCAAATTGAAAAGCGAGCCATCCAAGACCCGGCACCCCTAAACGCACTTGAGGAAGGGGCTTGGCCGTCGCGGTCGAGTTGAGAATGACACACATATGCGGGACGCATGTGCCCCTCTCCAAAAATCCCAAATCCCTCCGCGTTGGGTCTCAGCCTCCGATCTGCGCACGGTAGCCAGCCGCATCATTCAGGGCCGAGAGTTCGGCGGGGTCGGAAAGACGGATTTTGTAGATCCACCCCTGGCCAAAGGGATCCGTATTCAGCAAGGCCGGATCGGCCTCAATGGCCTCATTGCGCTCAATCACCTCGCCACTCACCGGAGAATAGATGTCACTGGCGGCTTTGACAGATTCGACAACGGCGGCCACATCACCGGCTTTCACTGTTTTTCCCATCGCCGGTGGTTCCGCAAAAACGATGTCGGTGAGTTCCGCTTGGGCGTGATCGGTGATTCCTACTGTTCCAGTGTCGCCCTCGACGAGAATCCATTCGTGTGATGCGGCATAGCGGAGATTTTCAGGGATGTTCATGGTTGTTTTTTGTAAAAGGGTTTTTTGACAATGACGGCACGGAATCGGCGGTCACGTACTTCGATTTCGACTTCTTGACCTATGTCGCAATAAGCTGGCGGAAGGTAGGCCATCGCGATGCCATAGCCAAGCGAAGGAGAGAGCGCTCCGCTGGTGGTCTCTGACACAGGCTCGCCGTTCACATACACTTTGTAGTGAGGTCGGACTGGCGGGGCCTTGTCGATCACGCGGATCGCGCAGAGCCTGTGAGGAAGGATGGTGGCTTTTTGATCGAGAAGAATGTCGCGTCCGGTGAAGGCGGTTTTTTTCAAATCCACAAAAAATCCCAAGCCCGCCTCCAGGGGCGTGCGGTCGGGAGAGAGATCGGACCCATTGAGCGGGTAGCCCATCTCGAGGCGGAGTGTGTCGCGGGCGCCGAGTCCGCAGGGAACGGCCCCAGCGGCCAAGGCGGCATTCCAGGCGTTTGCCGCTTCGCTGGCAGGCACGAGCCACTCAAATCCATCCTCGCCAGTGTAACCCGTCGTGGCAATGTACGAGCGGCTGGGCTTGATTTCCTCCACCCGATTGCGCTCGGTCGGCATGGGGCGGTGGAAGATTTTTTCAAAAACCTCAGCCGAATGCGGGCCTTGTATGGCTAGAGCCGCGAATGCGTCACTGCGATTTTCAAACTCCACATTTCCGGAAAGATGCGATCGCATCCAGGCGGCATCCTTTTCAATCATCGACGCATTCACGATGAGCAGAAAGCGATCCTCGGCAAGACGGTAAACAATGAGGTCATCAATCACTCCGCCTCGCTCATTCAACATAAGCGAGTATTGAGCCTGTCCCACGGGCAAACGGGACACGCTGTTGGTGAGCAATGCATCGAGCCATGCGGTCGCATCGGGTCCCTTCACAAAAAACTCGCCCATGTGCGAAATATCAAAAACGCCACAGGCCTCGCGGACGGCTTTATGCTCCTGCAAAATGCCCGTGTATTGCACCGGCATTTCCCAACCCGCAAACTCCACCATGCGCCCGCCAGCGCGGACATGTTCATCGTATAGCGGAGTTCTTTGCATAAAAAAATTATGCGCCAATCCGCGCTCTTAGCGAAGACCTTTTTTGGCCCACAACCATGTTAGGGGTCCTCCTCACTGCGATTTCTTTTCTTTGGCGCCTCCGATGTGGCTGGCAGCAATCCGTGCAATCATTCTGGTCCCTTCATGAGAGAACTGACGCTCCGCAGTGACGACAAAAAACTCCTCATGGATTCCCGTTTTGAGGGGAAGTTTGTGGAGACCGTAGCGCTTGAGAACGTCTTCAAGAACGGGCTCGAGGATCGGTGCGGCCCCGAGGCCCGAAGCTGCCAGCTCACACATCGCCGCCGCATCATCAAATTCGGCCCGGATTTGAGGAATGATGCCGTTTTCGGCCCACCACCGATCAAGCTCCCTCCGAAGAGCTGATTCCCGCGTCGGCACCAAAACAGGAAATCCTGAAAGACCGCGTCTCGAATGGTAAGTCTTCTTTAGTTTCGAAGTGGCAACGAAATGCACCCCGTATCGTCCCGCCTTCGTGCTGAACAAGGCTGTTTTGAGCGAAGGGGGAGCGGGCTCGTTTGCGATGACGATATCCAGTTGGTGTGTGGCCAAAGCCGGAAAAAGTTCGCTCGGCAAGCCCTCTCTCACAACGATCTTCAGGCTGGGGGCTTCCTCCCAGCAACGAACGAGGATATGGGAGGCCAGAAGTTTCGGGACAGCATCCCCAATTCCGAGATAAACCGTTTCTGAGCCACCCGCTCCTCCGCGCTGGACAACTTCCACCATCTCGTCACCAAAAGCAAAAATGCGTTCGGCATACCTTTTCACAACCCGACCCGCATCACTCAGAATCAAACTTTTTCCCTCGCGCCGAAAAAGCTCCACTTCCAGAAAGCCCTCCAACTCCCTGACCTGTGCGCTGAGCGTCGGTGCCGAAACGTGCAACGCTTCCGTTGCCGCCTTGATTCCACCTTGGGAGGCAACGGCCAGAAAGTAACGCAAATGATGGTAGTTGAGTTGCAAGTTCATAAGAAAAATACGAACATTATGTTTATATATTCGTTATTTCCATACAAGAAAATTTCTTCATATTTAATCTCATGCAAACAACCGCACTATTCCTATTCGCAGGCACATTGATCCTCTCTCTCTGGGCTTCCTTTCGAGTGAAGCGGGTATATCGCCGCTATGCCGGGGAACCCTCGCTTTCCGGTCTTACGGGATCGGAAGCGGCGCAACGCATTCTCGATGAGGAAGGCGTCACTGGCGTGAACATCGAATTCCACCCGGGCGAGCTCATAGATCACTACGATCCGCTCCGCCGCCGTCTTGTCTTGAGCGAGGACAACTACCATGGACGTTCCGTTTCCGCATTGGCCGTTTCCGCGCACGAGGCGGGTCATGCCATCCAGCATGCCCGAGCCTATATGCCACTGCACTTGCGCATGGCTGCGGTTGGCGTCACCAATATCGCCAATCAAATCGTCATGTGGCTCCCGCTGCTCGGACTTTTCACGGGTCTCGTATCGACGTCAGCGGCGATGTATTTCATGGCCTGCGGTTGGGGCGTCATCATGTTATTCAATTTGGTGACATTGCCCGTGGAGTTCGATGCGTCGCATCGGGCGAAACTCGCACTTCGCTCCAGCGGAGTGGTGACGTCGTTCACGGAATCCAGCGGCGTGGACCGGGTCTTAAATGCCGCCGCCTTGACCTATGTGGCCGCCTTCATCACCTCGTTAGCCTACTTCATCTGGCATCTCCTTCCTCTTCTCACGGGAAGGAGGGAGGAGCAATGAGGCACCGACCCATCATCCATCGAAGCGACGTTATGAGAAATCCACAATATCCCGAGCAGGCCGTTTCCATCGATGAATACATCGAAAACGAAAGATCCAAAATGTCAGCCTCGCAAATCCGCAAATTGGCGAGATTCACTCCACAGTTGCGGGAAAAAATGAAAAGCGACCAGGCCCAGCAACACTTCGATCTCCAAGAGAATACCAAGTACTTGGTCGGCATCCTTCATTCATTGCGCTCTCGAAATTGCCGTGATCCCTTGCCGCCGGATCTCGCCGAGGCGGGCGTGGCGGCCTCTTATTTGCTGAAAAGCGTGGATATCATTCCCGATTTTATCCCCGAAATCGGACTCACCGATGACGCTCGTTTGGTGGCCAGGGTTTTTGAAAGAAACCCTCGCCTTCGCGACGAAGTCGGCCGATCTTAGACCATGTCGGAAATTCCTGTTTTTTGGTGGGTCGCATTCAATGCGTTTGTGATTGTGATGCTATCACTTGATCTGGGTGTGTTTCACCGCAAGGCCCACCATGTTTCGCTGGGAGAAGCCCTCCTCTGGACTGCGGTCTGGGTCACCTTGGCATTGGTATTCAATACTTGGATTTATTTTGAGATGGGCTGGCAGAAGGCCACGGAATTCTTCACCGGTTACGTGGTGGAGAAATCCCTTTCCGTGGACAATTTGTTCATCATCGCCGTGCTATTCAGTTTTTTCCGGGTTCCGGCAATCTATCAGCACAAAATCCTGTTCTGGGGCATTTTTGGCGCGTTGGTGATGCGGGCCACGATGATAGCCGCCGGCGCCGCGCTACTGACGAGTTTCGCGTGGATCACCTATGTTTTTGCGGGAATTCTCTTTTTCACTGGAATCAAAATGCTCGTCGGCACGGACGAAGCCATCGATTTTGAAAAAAATATCACCCTGCGATTGCTGCGCAAAGTCATGCCTCTAACCAAGGATTTTTATGGCGATAAATTCTTTGTACGGCAGGGTGCAAAGTGGGCGGCAACGCCCATGTTTGCGGTGTTGATGTGCGTGGAATTTACCGACCTCATTTTTGCCGTTGACTCGATCCCAGCCATTTTCGCGATTACACAGGATACCTTCATTGTTTATACCTCCAACGTCTTCGCCATTCTGGGCCTGCGCTCTCTCTACTTTGCGTTATCAGGAATTCTTCCCTACTTCCATTTTCTCAAATACGGACTCGGCGTGATCCTCTGTTTTGTCGGAGCCAAAATGGCTCTGGCCCATACGGCCTGGAAAATGGACAGCCTTGTCTCTCTCGCAGTTATAGTCGGCATCCTCATCACGACCATCCTCGCATCAATCCTTCACCGAAGACGCGAATTGAAGAGCTGAACTTTTCGAGCAACAGGACCGGAATAAATTCCTGATATGTTTTCGCTTTAGTATTACTACGTTAAGTATATATCAGGGCGGCTTGCGCTCAAATCTGGTTCGGCAAAATGGGCAACAGCCGGTGGATCGAATTAATAATGGCCGGATCTTTCGGAGCACCTCTTCCCACGTGAGGGAAGAAGTTTTTTTTTGCGCGGAAGAAAACAAGCAGAATGAAGATGTAGGCAGCGGCAGCAAGTGCGACGTGGTGATGAAACCCCCTCCAAGATCGCCCCTCAAAATGATCAAGGCCCAGGTCGTCTTTGTCACGCTGGAAGTATTGTTCGATTTGGAAGCGTTGCCGACTGAGGCGCAGCAAGCCGATGCGTTCTGGCGGCCCGTCAAGCCAGGCAGTGTAAATATGATAAGGGTCTGGGCTTTGCTCGGGCCAGTCAATGACCAGCCATGTTTCGGGAAGTTCTCCCGAATCCTCCTGTAAGTCCGAGACCATCCAGACCTTGATCCAAGCCAGTCTGGTGGAGCAGGCGCGTCCCGCAGACCCGCTCCAGCGACAGTGCTGCCATTGCGATGCAGGAAGGCTGCTGGCAATCTCCAGAACACTGGAGGCTTGCGGACCCTGCGCCTTGGGGACCCGGCGCGTGCGCGCCTTGCGCAAATCCGGTCTCTGCGTCCAAGCCTTCAATGTTGACTCGACCTGCAGCATATAGGGACACCCCAACTCGCGCAACCCCTTGCGCAATGGGCCGCTATGGCCGTATAGGCAATCCCCCAGAAGAGGCACGGGCTCCAACCCTTCGCCAATGACCCGGGCCACAAGATCCAAAGCGATCTCGGGCTTACTACGGAAGGCTACCTCTTGCGGGATTCCGGCACGTCGTCTGCGCTCCGGATCAGCGATCCAAGCTTCGGGAAGAAAAAGCCTCGCAGCAATGGGAACGGCCGCTTCCCCGTTAGAGGCAGCCAGGTGAACGCTAACTTGGCAGTTGGCTTTCTTGCCAGCCGAGCCGCAATACTGATGGGCAACCCCTGCGGACTTATTGCCCTGCTTGATCCAACCTGTCTCGTCCACAATCCAAGAATCCACACGGCCAAAAACAGGCATCACTTCTGAGCGGAGCGCCTCCCAGAGAGCCTCCGCCTCCCATGGGCTGTCGCTGACGAACTGCTGGAGCTTCTGCTTGTCAACCCCAAGCCTCTCCGCCATTGGCTCAACGCTTTTGCGTCCCCCGGGCATGAGAAGCCCTTGAATGTAGCTGACAGCCCCCTCTCGCCTCTCCCGTCTTCCCATCCCTTGCGCCAAGGGTTCCATAAACTCTCCAAGCATCTCGACGCTCCTCTGCCAAATCGCGTGGTTCCATTCCATGGAATTATAGCTTCAGCTAACTTTTCCACAGAAGTCAACACTTAACGTAGTAATACTAGGTAACCCTTAAGTGTATTAAGTTTGGGATTGTACTTTGACTTACTTAATCGCATAATCCACGTATTGCATGCACTGACCAATGAAGAACATTTTAATAATTGCTTTGCTTTCCGGGGTCGGATTTTTTGCCTGGCAGACGCTAAAAAAAGGTAGGGCAATATCTCCAAGAGAAGAGGTGGAATTTTGCATGCGGCAAACACCTGTATCCTCCGTGGAATTGGCGAGAGTATGTGATAAGTATCCGACTCTCGCTCAGGCTGAACTAAAGAATAAAAAAATCACAATCACGGGAACACTAAAAAAAGTCCTCGTCAAAGGAGTGGATCGTCACGATTTGATACTTGAGATGGATGGCTTCAGAAAACGCAATGTGACGTTCACTTCGGACGTTGTTTCAACGAAGATGCTCAGGGGGGTGTCTGTGGATTCTTTATTTCGATTTCAAAAACACGGTTCGGAAATTTATGTGGAGCGTGTTGAGGTCACAAAAAAAGGTCCATCTAATGCTTCCAAAGTACT
>JALQZP010000087.1:0-6163 GCA_023258235.1 Terrimicrobiaceae bacterium
GATACTTCATGGTTTTCCGCAGGCTCGTAGGCCCACTTGCTGCCTTGCTCGAGTTCGTAGCCTTTATGGATGAGAAGCGTGACGTCGCCACCGTCGTCAACGACGAGTTGCGGGCCTTGATTACCGGGGAAAGTGACGGCCTTGAGAGTGAGTTCCCAATATTCTTCGAGTGTCTCGCCCTTCCAGGCAAAAACCGGTGTACCCGTTTCGGCAATGGCAGCGGCAGCATGATCTTGTGTGGAAAAAATATTGCAACTCGCCCAGCGCACGGTGGCACCAAGCTCGACAAGCGTTTCAATAAGAACCGCTGTCTGAATCGTCATGTGCAGGGATCCGGTCACACGAACACCCTTGAGGGGCTTTTGCTTGGCATACTTTTTGCGCACCGACATCAGACCGGGCATCTCATGCTCGGCTACACTGATTTCCTTGCGACCCCAGTCGGCAAGAGCGATGTCGGAAACAATGTAATCCGCACCCTTGGGAGTCTGGGCGGCATATTTAGCGAGATTCGCTGTAGCGGCGGTGAGTTCGGCGAGGACAGCGGCAGCGCTGGCTTTGGATTGGGATGGTTTTTTGGTGGGCATGAAGTTTTAGGTTTTAAGGATTAAGTTTTAAGTTTCGTGGTTGGTTAGTCGTTGGATTTGCGGGTGATTTTTTGAGGCTGCGAGATCGATTTACGAAGACCCTCCAGCATGGCCGAGATTTCTTTGGATTCGGCTATGAGAGATTTGGCTTTTCTGGATTCCAAAGCGTGAAGTTTGGCGGCAATATAAAGTTGTGTACGGAGTTCGCCACATGACCCTTTGGCTATTTTTAGAAATTGGCTGAATTCCTTCGCCCCTCCGCGCTCCGCACCCTCTGCCACATTGGAAGCAATAGAGAGCACAGATCGTTCAATTTGGTTTTTGAGATTGATAAAATCGCTCCCTCTAAATTCCTCGAAAATCTCAACTGCAAGCCTGCAACTGCGTTGCCAAACGTCGAGGTCTTCAAAGGATTTGTAAGCCATAGAAGCGTTATTTTGTCATTAGTTCCAAATTGCGAATGCGGGCGATAAACTTGGTTTCCAAGTCCAGTGAGTTTTGCAGGCTTAAAACTTAATTCTTAAACCTTAAAACTCCGTCCCCAACTTGTTTCTATTTCGCCGCCTTTTTCAGCGCCGATGCTTTATCCGTGCGCTCCCAAGTGATGTCCTTGTCGTCTTTTCCAAAGTGACCGTAATTTGTGGTTTTGCTGTAGATCGGACGCAGGAGGTTGAGCTGGGTCACAATGTCGGCAGGCTTGAAGCTGAAGACCGCCTTGACCGCTTTTTCAATCTTCTCCTCTTCGGTCTTGTTCGTTCCAAAGGTGTCGATGTGGACACTCACTGGGTGTGGGTGACCGATGGCGTAGGCGAATTGAACCTCGCAACGGTCGGCAAGGCCGGCGGCAACGACGTTCTTTGCGACGTAGCGGCCCATGTAGGCAGCACTGCGGTCGACTTTTGAGGGATCCTTTCCTGAAAAAGCACCACCACCATGACGGCCCATTCCGCCGTAGGTATCAACGATGATCTTGCGGCCCGTGAGACCGGAATCGCCTTGAGGACCACCGATGACGAATCGTCCGGTTGGGTTGATGAGGAACTCCGTCGATGCGCTCAGGAAGTCTTTTGGAATAACCTTGCGAATGACATTGGCGATGAGGAAACGGCGGATTTCTTCGTTTTCCACGTCCTCTGTGTGCTGGGTCGAAATGACGACGTTGGTCACGCGCACGGGTTTGCCGCCTTCATACAAAACAGAAACTTGGCTCTTGGCATCGGGACGAAGCCATTTCACCTTCCCGGCCTTGCGAATCGCCGTAAGCTCGCGGCCCAAGCGATGCGCGAACATGATTGGAGCGGGCATCAGTTCGGGGGTTTCATTGCAGGCGAAGCCGAACATGAGACCTTGGTCACCCGCGCCTTGCTCGTCAGTGGCTTTGCCTTTGGCTTTTTTCGAGTCAACGCCCTGCGCGATATCCGGACTCTGGCTAGTGAGGAGGTTCGAAATAAAAACACGATCCGCATGGAACACATCGTCGTCATTCGTATAGCCGATGCCACGGATGGCCTCGCGAACAATGCTCCCGATGTTGAGCGCGGTATCAAGTGCGGCCCCCTTGAGCTTGGGAATCGTGATCTCGCCGCCGACCACCACGGTATTGCTTTTTACAAACGTCTCACAGGCGACCCGGCTCGTTTTATCGAGAGTCAGGCAGGCATCAAGTACGGCGTCTGAGATCGTATCGCAGACCTTGTCTGGATGACCTTCGCCAACAGATTCAGAGGAAAAAATATAAGGACGTGACATGGATTGGAATATTTTGCTGTTGAGGTTGAACTTTACGTATCTTCGTATTCGAATATATAAATATGTTTTATGGGGTCAATCCTAAAATCACTCCGCGTTTTGTCAGATCCGATTCGTTTGCGCTTGATGCTCCTGCTCGTTGAGGAGGAGCTGACTGTGGCCGAGTTGCAGGAGATTCTGGGTCTGGCTCAATCGCGCATCTCGGCGAGCTTGGGCCAACTCAAAAGCGAAGATCTCGTGAAGGATCGCCGTGTCGGAAAAAATATTTTTTACTCTGGTGGCGAGGATATCGATCCAACGCTTCAAGCGGTCATCGACGCCGCACGCGGAGAACTGAAGGAGGCCCATCAAGACCAGGCGCGTCTTGCATTCACTTTGAAAAAACGGAAAGACCGTGCAGCCGAGTATTTCAACAAGCTCGCGGGACGCTTCGGGCGCTCGTATGTTCCGGGACGTTCATGGGAAGCGCTTTCCCACGCCTTGCTCAGATTGCTGCCTCCGATGGTGATTGCGGATCTCGGCGCCGGCGAAGGCACACTTTCCCAGCTGCTCGCAAGGACGGCCCAAACTGTCATCGCCATCGACAACTCTGAAAAAATGGTCGAATTCGGCTCCCAGCTGGCCCGCGATAATGGCATTCTCAATCTGGAATACCGACTCGGTGATATCGAAGCCCCGCCGATCGATCCCGGCTCTGTGGATGTCGCCCTTTTCAGTCAAGCCCTGCATCATGCCTCAACGCCACAACGCGCACTGAACTCGGCCCTCAAAATCCTGAAACCCGGCGGTCGCGTGATCGTTCTCGATCTCCTCAGCCACACCCATGAACCAGCGAAGGAACTCTACGGACATGTGTGGCTGGGATTTTCGGAAATCGAACTTCAAACCATGCTCACAAAGGCGGGATTCACGAAAATCGAATCCTCGGTTGTGTCCCGCGAAACAGAGTCCCCCTTTTTTCAAACCGTGCTAGCGACAGGCATCAAGTAATCAACGAGTGAGGTAAAACCGACTAAATGTGAAAACAGAAACAGCCCGGTCGTCCCCGAATTCACCCCCTCCCCCAAGATTGTGAATCCTATTCCCCTACGACCGGGCTGATCTTGAAAACAGATAAAGCAACCCCCGTGCCAACTCTCTTTCAAGGGGATTGCAGGCAGATTCGGCGATGTTTGCTCGTTTTGAGGATAAATCGAAACAATGCCTGCTCAAAAAGCGACACTGGCCGTATCGAGATCAAAAAAACGTCGGGATTGATTTTTTCGGAGCCATCGCCTGTTTTTTTATTTTGAATAAGAGGATATGCCACCATTGAGCGAGTCCGCAGCGAAGTCCCGTGTAAAAGAGTTGCGCGAGATCGTCAGCCACCACAACCGGCTCTATTACGACAAGGACGCCCCGGAGATTTCGGATCTCGAGTTTGACTCGTTGTTGCGCGAACTCGCGGATTTGGAAAAAGCCCATCCGGATTTGCTCGAAGAAGGCTCTCCAACACAAGCGGTCGGAGGCAGGCCACTTGAGGAATTTGCTCCAGCCAAGCACATCGTGCCCATGCAGAGTCTCGATAACACCTACTCGCCGGACGAAGTGCGGGAATTTGTGAACCGAATCCAGAAACTCGCGGAGAATCGCCGGATCCACTTCACGATCGAACCCAAGGTGGATGGGGTGGCTATCTCGCTGCTTTACGAGAATGGCCAACTCGTCCGCGCCGCCACCCGCGGCGACGGCACGACGGGGGATGATGTGACCCAAAATGTGATGACGATCGCAAACATCCCACATCGCCTGCACGACACACCGCCGGACCAAGTCGAGATCAGAGGGGAAATATACCTCCCGAAATCTGTGTTCGAGCAACTCAACCAAGAACGCGACGAGGAGGGGTTGCCAGCCTTTGCGAATCCGAGAAATGCGGCGGCGGGATCCCTCAAGCAACTCGATCCCGCCATCGCCGCTCGCCGTAAGCTGGCTGCGGTCTTTTACGGCACGGGAGCTTGGAGCGGCGACCTGCCTCCATCCGGTCACGATGTCTTTGCCATGATGAAAAAATGGGGGCTTCCTGTATCGGAAAAAATCCTCGAGGCCGGCGACTCCGACTCCGTGATCGAGGCGATCCGCGAAATGGGAGAAATGCGGCATGGCTTTGTCTATGACACGGACGGAGCCGTCATCAAACTCGACAACCTCTCCCTCCGCCGCGAATTTGGCTCCACATCCAAAGCGCCCCGCTGGGCGATCGCCTACAAATACGAGCCCGAGCGCGCGCAAACGAAGCTTCTGGATATCACTGTTCAAGTCGGAAGAACCGGCGTCCTCACTCCCGTGGCGGAACTTCTGCCTGTCTTTGTTTCAGGCAGCACAGTGGCCCGCGCCACGCTCCACAACGAGGAAGAGATCCAGCGCAAAGACCTTCGAATCGGAGATACCGTGCTCATCGAGAAGGCCGGAGAGGTCATTCCCGCTGTCGTCGAAGCTCTAAAGGAGAGACGGGATGGATCCGAAAAAATATTCCACATGCCGTCAACCTGTCCGTCCTGCGGATCCGGGGTTCACAAAGAAGGCGTCGCGTGGAAATGCACGAGCCATTCCTGCCATGCCCAAATCCGTCGCCGCATCGAATACTTCGCCTCTCGGCAAGCAATGGACATCGAGGGACTCGGCGAAGCCCTTGTCGGCCAACTTGTCGATGCCGGACTGCTCCAGAGTATCTCGGACATTTACACTCTTAAAAAAGACGCCCTCCTCGCCCTTGAGCGAATGGGTGAGAAGAGTGCATCGAACCTTCTTACAGCCATCGACGAAAGCCGCTCGCGCCCCCTCTGGCGCTTGTTGAACGGACTGGGCATTCCCCATGTGGGAGTCACCTCCGCCCGCGATCTGGCACAGCACTTCCACACACTCGACGCCCTTGCCTCCGCAACCGAGGAAAGCCTGCTGGCGATCCACTCGATCGGCGACGTGATGGCCGCAGCCATTCACAAATGGTTTCAAAATCCCCAGAACCTCTCTCTGGTCGAGTCCCTTCGAAATCACGCTCTCAATTTTGGCGAGTCCGATGAGGCCCGAACACCCTCGGACAACCGACTCGCAAATACCACATGGGTTCTCACCGGCACACTTTCCATCTCCCGCGAAGAGGCCTCGGAAATCATTCGGCGCCTCGGCGGCAAAGTCACCGGCAGCGTCAGCAAAAAAACGACCCACGTTCTTGCCGGAGAAGAAGCGGGCAGCAAACTTGAAAAAGCAAGGGAGCTTGGCATTCCTATTCTCGATGAGTCCGCATTCCGTGAGCTTTGCGGAGCTTGAGTGGCGGGAATCGGATATCTCTGCTAGAATGTTTGACCCATCATAGATGTTTCAAATCAAAGAAAAACCCAAAATGGTCGAACGGGCCCTGCTGCTCGGTGCCTATACTCATGCCGACCACTGCCGAGGCAGCCAGTTTGCTGGAAGAACTCGAAGAACTTGTCAACACGCTTGGCATCCCGGTCATCGACCGCAAGCTTGTCCACCACCGTGAGGTTCATGCCCGCTATTTGGTGGGGTCCGGTAAAGCCCAAGAGATTGCGGATTTTGTGAAGGAAAGCCAAATCGATGTGATTATTTTCGACAACGAATTGACGCCATCGCAGCAGCGCAATTGGGAAAAGCTGACCGGCGTTCTGGCCATCGACAGACAGGAAGTGATTTTGGATATCTTCGCGAACCGCGCACAAACCCGCGAAGCCCGACTTCAGGTCGACCTCGCCCGCATGGAGTATTCCCTCCCCCGCCTCGTTCGCGCGTGGACCCATCTTGGAAAACAAGGTGGCGGTATTGGATCC
>JALQZP010000087.1:6173-8694 GCA_023258235.1 Terrimicrobiaceae bacterium
TGGCCAAATCGATCGCCTCAAGAGGGATCTTGATGCCGTCAAGCGCCAACGCGCCACCCAGCGTAAAGATCGCAAACGGACTCCGGTTCCGAATGCCGCCATCGTGGGATACACGAATGCCGGAAAATCCTCCCTCCTTCGAGCGCTCACCGGGGCGAATGTTCTGGTCGAGGACAAACTTTTTGCCACGTTGGATACGACCACGCGCAAAATCGCCCTTCCCAACAACCAACCTCTCCTCTTGACTGACACGGTTGGTTTCGTTCGCAAGCTCCCCCATGGTCTGGTCGAAGCCTTCAATGCCACGCTTGAAGAAGCTGTGATGGCGGACTTCCTCGTGCATGTGCTGGACGTGAGCCAACCCGAGGTGATGGAATTTTATGAAACCACACTGAAGGTTCTCACCGATCTCGGCGCGGCATCCCAGCGCACCCTCCTGATCTTCAACAAAGTCGATCGTCTTGCGGATCGCGAATCCCTGCATTTCCTGCGAATCCGCTTCCCTGAGGCCCACTTTGTTTCTGTGAAGACGGGCGAAGGCATGGCGGAACTCGTCAACCGCCTTAGCGAACTCGTCGCCGACGATCTGGTGACCGTGGAATTACGAATCCCGCAAACACGCGCCGACCTTGTGGCACGGTTGCACCGTGAAGCCGATATCCGTCACACCGAATACGTCGACAACGACGTTCTCCTTCGGGCGCGGATTTCCCCCCGCGTGGCGGCTGCCTATTCGAGTTTCGAAGCCAACCGCGCGGCGGCGAACTAGAGCATTTTAAATAATGTAGCCGTTGATTTGCGAGCGCCGAGGGTTGTTGGGGTGCGCCGGGCGAGAAGCGGCTGTGTGAAAACACACTGCCCGAACGGCCGGTGCAGCTCAGCGGCCTTCGCCGCCGCAAAGCAGCGGCTATAGAATTAGTTAAACTGCTCTAAGCCGGAGCCGGAGCGGCAAAACCACCTGGCGGGAGCTGGGGCTTAATGGGCTCGGGTGGCTCGGGAGCCACATCCACAGGCGTCGGAGGGAGTGGCGGTGGGGCCACCTCCATGATCGGCGGGTTTTTGATTTCGCCAAACTCCAGGATCTCCTTCACGTGGGAGGCATCAAGCGTTTCGTATTCCAGCAAAGCCTTCGCGACGATCTCCACCTCTTTGCGATGAGCCTCCAGAAGCACACGGGCGCGCTCATAGGCCTCGTCGATAATGCGCTTCACCTCGGCGTCGATCTGCTGGGCGGTATGCTCGCTGTATTCGCGGGGACGCGACATCTCGCGGGCCAGAAAAACATATTCCCCACCCTCGGCGAAACTGATCATTCCCAAGGAACTCATTCCCCATTCACAAACCATCTTGCGGGAGAGCGTGGTCGCCTGACGGATATCACCCGAAGCCCCGTTCGAAATGTCGTTTGTAAACATCTCCTCCGCGATCCGGCCACCCATCGTTACCACAAGGAGGTCGAGGGCCTCTTTTTGTTGGGTCGCATATTTGTCGCCCTCGGGGAGATACATCGTTGCGCCCAAGTAAGGGCCGCGCGGAATGATCGTCACCTTGTGCAGCGGGCTGGTATGCTCCAAGAGCACATTGAGGATCGCATGCCCCGCCTCATGCCAGGCTGTGGAGGTTTTTTCCCTTTCGCTCATGGCCATGCTGCGACGCTCCTTGCCCCAACGCACTTTGTCACGGGCATCCTCCAGCTCACGCTGGGAAATGGCTTTCAGCCCCTTGCGGGCGGCGAGAAGGGCGGCCTCATTGAGCACATTCGCAAGTTCCGCACCCGAATATCCAGGAGTGCCCTTCGCCAGAACAGCCAGATTGCAACCTTCGCCGATTTTCACTTTCTTGGCGTGAACCTTGAGGATTTCCTCGCGGCCTTTTACGTCCGGAAGCGGAACGGTGACTTGGCGGTCGAAGCGACCCGGACGCAGCAACGCGGGATCCAGAACATCGGGGCGGTTGGTCGCCGCGATAATGATCACACCCTCTTGCGTATCGAAGCCGTCCATTTCGACAAGGAGCTGGTTGAGCGTTTGCTCGCGCTCGTCATGTCCCCCACCCATGCCGTGACCGCGATGCCGACCCACCGCATCGATCTCGTCGATGAACATCAAGCAGGGTGCCGATTTTTTCCCCTGCTCGAACATGTCACGAACACGGGAAGCGCCAACGCCAACAAACATTTCCACGAAGTCCGATCCGCTGATCGAAAAGAAGGGGACATCCGCCTCGCCGGCAATGGCACGGGCGAGAAGCGTTTTGCCCGTTCCGGGAGAACCCACCATGAGAACGCCCTTGGGAATGCGGCCACCGAGTTTCTGGAACTTCTTCGGATCTTTTAAAAACTCGACGAGTTCTTGCACTTCATCCTTCGCCTCTTCCACTCCGGCAACGTCTTTGAAGGTGATGCGATTTTTATCCTTCGCGAGCATGCGCGCCTTGGATTTTCCAAAATTGAGCGCGCCCTTGCCCGCCATCTTGATCTGCGAGCGGAAAAAGAAGTAGAGGATGATCAGAAACAGAACGA
>JALQZP010000088.1 GCA_023258235.1 Terrimicrobiaceae bacterium
TCGGAGTACTCTCTGTCTCCCTCCCAACAAAGTCGGAATCCGACTACTCATGGGTGGTGGGAGTCAGGAATAGTCATGACCAGACCTATCCAGTAGGCTTGGTTGCAGGAACCCGTGTGTTTGTTTGTGACAACCTTGCGTTCTCAGGCGAGGTCAGAATCAGCCGCAAGCACACAAAATATGCCATGAGGGATCTCCGTCATCTAACAGCGCGGGCTGTGGGACAACTAGGCGACAAGTTCTATCAACTGGACCGCCGCATGGATGCCTACAAATGCAGGATGCTCAACGATGCTGAAGCTCACGACATCGTGATCAGAGCCGTGGACTGCAGGGCCATTACTCCCTCGCAAATCCCCGATGTGCTCGAGCAGTGGAGATACCCGGCACACCAGGCATTCAGGGAAAGAACAGCGTGGAGCCTGTTCAATGCGTTCACGGAGGCACACAAGTCCGTGAACCCGCACACAGCTATGAGGCGAGGAGAAGCGTTGCACGGCTTGTTTGATGCAACTGCTGGCCTAGCTCTTGCCTCCTGATGTGTGATTGCCAGCGCCGCCCGCCAAGGTGCTGAAGAAAAAACCGTCCTGCCCTCGGGGGCGGTTTTTTTAGCTACTGGTTCCTCGGTGCATCGAAACAACACTTGCTGAAAATCGTGTCCGTGGGCGCGAGCGTGAGCGTGAAAACTAAGAAATGTTGTTTGGTCACATAGATGTATTGCGTATCAATTTGTGGCAAATCACTTCAAATGACCGACTGTTGCCAAGATAAAACATCCCTTTATGAGATTCGCCCAGAGGAGAAGGAGCTTTTTGCTGCTGCTATCGTCTTTGGTGATTGGTTGGCAGAGTTTCCTTCAGCGAGCCACGATGAAATTGCCGCCATCAGGAAGATGCAGACTTTTTTGCGGAACCTTCCGTCCGCACCACCTCCAAATTTTAACGCCGACTATGGCTTTCGCATTGAGACCAGCAACGAAGAAATGGGGCATTTCGGTTGGTGGTCTGTATCGGGATGTCGGGCCATGCTTGAAATAACTTGTTGTGGGCATGAAATCGAGTCGGAATTTGCATGGGTATTGTGCCCAGGCTGGAAGAATAACAATGACCTCCGATTTGCAAAAGATGGGATGAGACAGGCATCCGACCCACTTAAACTGATTGGCCATGAACAATCAATTGTGATTCAAGCATCTAAATGGAGCGTAGCAGTATAAATGTTACCTGATTTGCAAACTCGTATCCAGAAAGTGTATCCAGAGGGGACTATTTGCAGCCTGGATAAAGAAGCTTTAAAAGATGTCGGGCGGGATCAGCGAATTCGAACCGCTTTGAATTTTGTCACCAAGGAGCGCGATTTGCTCTATGATATCCAACCATTCGATAAACCTGCCTACAACATTAGCCTCACGCAGTCGGGCCACCCTGAATTCGGAGCATGGGTCTACGCGATGGACAATGCAGCCAAGATTCGATGGATAACTGAGCATGGCGGCCCGTATCCAGTGCTTTGGTTGAGGGTCAGCAGGGTGTTCGACTACTACTACTTATATTACAATCACTGGAAGCCAAGAGGAGATACAGGCTACTTGGATGCCGATTTCCGCGATGCCCCAAACGAACACTGGAAAGAAAATCAGAAAACTTTAGAGGACTCTCTACAGCAACACGGTTTTTTATTTTTTCCAGACTCATTGGCCTCACAAAAGACATCCTTGGTGCAAGAGAGAGACTACGATTCCATCCCCGATGACGACCCCAGATGGGCTGATGTTGATTTCGAACCTCCATTGGTCGATTCCACTCTCCACGAATGTCTTTTTTCTCATTGAAAATTAAAAACCATGCCTAATACCCCCTCAACGATATGCATCATGGCTGACTTCGGCATGGGTCCGTATGCGTGGCTGAGAGACCCGGAACAATCGCCTCCTTTAGTTGGAAGTAATATCGCCGACTCGGTAAGCGGCTTTCCAGAGGAATATAATGTTTCATCTGCTTTGGAGGTCGACTTTGCATCTTGGGTCACCGAGTTCGAACGGGACTATGAGAATCCCGAGTTCGACTGGGAGAATTGGAATAAGGTTGGCATTTCACTAACCCAAAGGCTGAAAGCCGAAATTGGCGATAGATTTTTACTGGAATATCACTACCCGTTTGAAGACCCAAGATTTGCAAATGTTAAAAGAACAGAAATTCGCATTTAAAATTCTCTGAATTTTAAATTTCATAAAATGCCGAACTCCATGACATTGGATGACTATTTAGCCCAGTATGGCGAACCTCTATACATCGGTTCCAAGCACCTCATATGGAAAGATACGCAACGGAACCGAGCCATCAAAGCAACGCGCCCTGGTTACTTTCCTGACGGAACTATCATCTTTACCTCCCAACCTTGGCACGAACCGGCTGATCCATCTTCGCCTCATCCATCGGTTACGGAGATGGGCGACTGTATGCGTGCATTCGGCTTTAGACAGGCTAATTTGAATGACTGGCAACGTTTGGATGGGCTCATCGCCAAGGATGTTAAACCCAGCGATTTTATTAAAGCAAATGACGGTGTTTTTCCTATCGATGTTTGCCTTCAAAACCCTGAGTCGCAAAGTTAGCCCAGTGGCTTCGTGTGTTGTGTTGCTTTAAGATGATTGTTCGATGACATGCCTCATCGTTGCTACAAATATGTAGGTTCAACCGAAATCTGGCGTTGAAAAAGGAGGAAGGTGTTTCAGGCGACGAGGGCATGTCTGCTGGAGGCAGAGAGGTTGATCTTCCCAATCAGAACAGGCGAATCCGCGTCGTTTTTGTCGATGACCACCCTATCGTGCGAGAATCTCTTGTAGCCCTTCTTCAAAGTGAACCCGAGATCGAAGTGGTGGGAGAGTGTAAAAACGGGCGTGAAGCTCTGGATTGTGCAGAAACTTTGAAGCCTGATGTCTTTGTAATGGATGGAAACATGCCTGTCATGGACGGCATGGAAGCCACGCGCGCTATCAAAAAACGATGGCCATCGATCAAGGTCATTGGGCTTTCCATGATGGGGGAAAGGGAGGGAGGAGCCAAAATGCGGGCCGCCGGAGCCGATGGTTTTGTATCAAAATCCGGCCCCGTGGATGATTTTGTTGGCGCCATTCGGAGGTGTTTCAAACAAACCTGAAATCGCTCCCCTCCATGTCGTTTGCCTCGCGATGCCGCAGAAGTTCCAGAGTGAGCGCCTCTACATCAATACGATCTTGAAGCTCTCCTACTATTTCCATGCCCTCAGCCGGTTCGACAAACCTGCCGAGGAACGGGAAAAGGACAACCTGCTCATCCTCTTTGCCGACGAGGGACAGGAGATCATCACCGGTGCCGAGTCGGCCTTTGCGGATCATCGGGCAGCAGGAGTTATCCGTGAGGCCAAGGCGACGATCGTTTTGGCCACACAGGCATACACCTCGCTGCTGGGATCCCTGGACAAGCGCTATGCCGATGTCCTAATGCTCAATCTCAGTAACGAACTGATCTTCACGGTCGCAAACCATGATTCCGCCGTGATTGCCGCGAAGAATATCGGGGAGCACGAGGTCACTGAGAAATCGTGGGGCTGGGCCTCCGGGAAGCGTTCCTACAACTACCAGACCCGTATCAAGCCGTGGTTCGAGCCCTACCTCTTGAGGAAGCTCCCACGCTTCAAAGCGATCGTTTGCCACTGCGAGAAACCCTTTCGGAAGCGGCTCCTGCCTCCCATCACACCCGAGGGGTATTACCCAGACTGGTTCACGAGCCTCCGGCCCGATTATGCCCTACGCCAATGGTGGCGTGGAAAACCCAAAGCTCCATCCCATTCATGAATCCCGATCCCGCTCTTATACAAAAACTCTCCGGTCTGGAGGGATACCTTGCATCCAAAATCCGAGGACAGGGTCATGTCATCCCGAGAGTCTGCTCCGTTCTGGAGCGTGGTGAACTTGGGCTTCAGCCTCCGGAGAAGCCGCTGGGGTCGTTTTTGTTTCTTGGACCGACCGGCGTGGGAAAGACCGAACTGACCCTAGAATGCTCACGGTATCTTTTTGGTGACGGGTCGATCCATCGCTTCGACATGTCGGAGTTCCAGCACCTCGACAGCGTGAAGCTCTTCATGGGAGATGAAACCGGCAGCCCCGGACGGCTCGGGAAAGTCTTGGAGTCCCATTCCCGGGGGATCCTTCTCTTCGACGAAGTGGAGAAGGCGCATCGGCTGATCTGGGATTTATTCCTCCAGATGCTCGATGCCGCTCGGATTACCTTGGCCGATCACCGTATTTATGACCTGAGCGGTTTTTATGTGGTTTGCACAAGCAACATCGGCTCGCACCAGCTGATGAGACCCACACGGTTGCCTTTTGCGACATTGGAGCGTGCTGTTCTGGCGGAGCTACATCGGCACTTCAGGCCGGAATTGATCGGGAGGTTCGAGGAGAAGATCGTCTTCAGGCCTCTGACCCCGGATACCCAAAGAGAGATTGCCTTGATCGTGATTGGGGAAGAGATCGAGCGTTACCGAAAGATGGGGATCGAACTGACGGTGGATGAGGAAACCGTTGAGATGCTCATCCGTAAGGGAATCAACAAGGCTCTCGGAGCCCGTCCCATGAAGCGGACGGTTCGGAAGTTTATCGGAGATGCCATTCGCGAAGCCCTCAAATCCAACGAAATGCCCTCGGGAATACTCGGTGTTTCTTCAACCAACGATCATCTGGAAATTTGTTGAGGCGTCGCCCCGCGAGCGGTCTCTCCCTCGCGGATTCGCGGGCCTTTTTTGCGTCATGGAGTTGACATTCATCGCAGGCCGTCATAAAAAGAACCTTCATGGTCTTCTCTCGCACACGCTGGATGCTCGCTCTCGCTCTGAGTGCGGTTGCCATCGTGGTGTTACAAACCGGAATCTGTGCGCTCGAATGCAGCGGAGTCTTGGCCTGCACCGAGCAATCGTCTAGCCATGACGGGCCATTGTTGGACACCAACGATCGCCCTTCTCAGAGCGATTGTTGCCATTCCAACTGCCACAGCAATTTTGTGGCACTGGAAGTGATGGGCGTTGTGTCGTTCCCGCAGTCTTCATCACGCTTTACTATTCTTCAGGATATTCTCCCGGACGCACCCGTCCGCGAAATCGACTATCCACCTCAGTTGTCCTGACGAATTGCGGGCGCAGTGTGCCCGCGATTTGCGCTTTGTCGGGTAATCTGCCCGGCTTTCTCCGAGTTCAACGCTCGCATTTTTCAAGCTCGCCGAGCCGGAGGTGTCTTTCGGTCGGCTCCATCAGGACAACAAAAATGAATTTTTTTCTCACTACTCTTTTCTCAAATAGACTCTCCCAATTTTTAACCGCCACGATCGCCGTGATGCCGCTTACCGCTTGCTCATCACTGGACACATGGTTCAAACAGGCTGACTCGCCGCTCCCGATCGAAGTTCAGCATTCTGGAGGCGGCCAGATTCTGAGCTTTCGCGCTCATGAGACCTCAGACCGGTTGTATGTTGCCGGTAGTGCCAGAAAACATCGGCTGAGCAACACCGCACACGTGGATATTCAGTTGATCGACTCTTCTGGAAACGTGATCGCAGAGGATCAGAATGACATTAATCCGGTGCATTCTCGTCCTGGTGGAGGGAAACGCTTCACCGATTCTTATGTTGTCAGCTTCCCTCTAAGTGAGGCGCGTCAGGCGGTAAAAATCCGAGTCATTTATCACGGCATGACTCATAGCGAAGGACACTCTTAGACCCGGCTTCAAATCGCCGATCTGGCTTATGCGGATCGGCCAAAATCCTAATATGTATCGAAAGCAACTTTTCTCGTGCTGTCTTGCTCTCGTCCTTGGCGGAACTCTTCCAGCCCAGGACAAGCCGCCCGCATCGCCTCCAAATTCCGTCGAAGAACTCATTGCCCAAGCTTTGGCAAATAATGCCGAACTACGCGGTTTTGAATCGGAACTAGCCGCAGCTAAAGGCCAACGCACGCAGGCAGGATTTTTCAAGAATCCTGAACTTTCCGCCGAAGTCGGTGGCCGCGAAGTGCGCGATTCCGAAAATATCCTACAGGGCAACGGCACAACTTTTAGCATCACCGTTATGCAAACCTTTGAGTTTCCCGGCAAGGGAACACTCCGCAAGGCTATCGCGAACAAAAACATCGAGATTGCCGAACTCGGGCTTGAGCAGTTTCGCTTGGCCCTCGCTGGTCAAGTGCGCGTGCTTGCCTACGAACATCTTGCGGCCGTGTCCGAGGCCGAAGCTGCCGAAGCTGTTTACAGGCAGAGCAGCGAACTCGCCTCACAACTGAACTCGCAATCGAACTTCGGAATCCGTTTGCAAATTGAAATCCGTTTGGTGCAGGCGAGTCTCGTGGATTTGGGGGCCGCAATCAAAGAGGCATCTTTGCGGCGGGAAGAAACCCGCACACAGCTTAACGCGCTCCTTGGCAGGCCGCAGAACCTCCCCCTACGGATCAACGAGTCGCTGATTCCACCCGGAAAGAAGCTGAACGAAAGCGCACTCGTTTTTGCCGCACAGCAGCACAATCCCCTGTTGAAAATCCGGCAACGTGAATTGGAGCGATCCAGCCGCGAACTGACATCCGTGCGCTTGGACATTGCGCCCGATTTTTCCATCGGACCGTTTTTCAGCCGCGATGTAGCGGGCGACACTGAACAGAACATCGGTGGCGCGATTTCCGCGACAATCCCGCTATGGGATTGGAACATTGGGAACATTCAAAGTGCCAAAGCACGGCTTGAAGCCGCAGCGGCCTTACGTGTGAAAGCGGAACGTGACATCGAAGCGCAAATCCTTAGCCGACTCAAATCCTATGACCTAACCCGCAGGCAATTAGGAATGATTCCCAGCGGCCTTCTGAAGAACATCCACGAGGCATCGACATTAGCCGACACCCAATTTCGCAATGGTTCCATCAGTGCGCAACTCTATCTCGAAATGCAATCCGCCTATCTCAATGCCCTTCGGACATCACAAGCCGCCTTGCTCGATGCTTGGCGAACTTTGCTTGACCTGAACCTTCTGACTGGCGGTCACCTCGATACGCCAAAGCAGTTAAAGCAATGAAGTGTTCGTCATCCCAATCAATCGATAAGAAAAATGACCCTAACGAGTTCCCTTTGGAGACTCTTTGTCTGGTTCCTGACACTCTTTTCCTTCGATTGGCGCCCTAAAGGAGGAGACGCCAGCATTGGTGGTGGTGAAGCCAAAGTGAAAGGAGGAGGTGCCGTAGATGGTGGAGCAAGTAGAAGTAGTCCTTTGAATAAAAATGCTCGAAAAAAGCACTCTGCAAAAAAACAACGACAACGCCAACGCAAATCTTCGTTGTCATCGTTGTCTTCATCTTCAAGTCGGAATGCTTCATCATCATCATCATCGAAAGCCAATGCTTCTTCGTCTTCGAGTTGGAATGCTTTTTGGTTCGCTCTTTGGTTGATTTATACCCAGTTCATTTATTCTTCCATCGAGGCCGATAAAGACTGTTGGATAGTGCTATGGATTGCGTTTGCCGTGTTGTATCCGGCTGCTCTCTCTGTCGTGGTCTACTTGATGAAAAGAATTTATCTCGTTGCTCTCAGATATGATTCAAAGATTGCACCCTCTAATCGGAAAGCTTTACGAGAACATCGTAGAAAGGCATCCCGAGAACTTCGTAAGTGCAATGGAAGGAAAGCCCCGGTCAATATCTCTTCAATGGCCATCGCTATTTCCCATATTGGCTACAACGTTGGCGTCGTCGTCATTGTCACAAATCTACTTCTTCGGCACCAGTTTCAGTTACCTTCCTTCGCTCGACCAATTTATTCATCATCCTTATCATCATTTGCTGCAATTACATTCCATGTGTACAAGGAGTCAATTCGGTGTCATCAGTTTCTTCTTCTGGAGGTAAGGTAGCAGTAGCAGTAGCGGCCAGTACTGCCACTGCCGCAATATTTGCATTGGCAGGCACACCACGAAGAGCTAAACGTAAAGTTGACGATGATTATGACGAACCGCCACAAACGAATGTGGCAGCGGGCACCCCCAATGCCATGGAGACAGCTTCCATTGACTTGTCTGACAATGACAATGACGATTCAAATTCAATGAACCTCCTCGACAACTTGGATCAACTTCTTACCAATGCGGGCTTTTCGGATAGTCGTCAGAAATGGATTAGGTCCCTCTTCGACCCCAACTTTACCTACAAGAATAATCCATCCTTCATTATCGAAAGAAGAAAGTGGGAATTGAATCTTAAACTTTACCAGTTGATGCAGAGCCAAGAGTTCAAGGCAATGAACACGGAGGCTCGAAACAACAAAGTCTGGAAACTTTGGGATGAAATGCAAGTTCTCAAAGAGAAGCGACAGGATCACGACCGCAAATTAAAAGGTGGAAATATCGAGATGGAAGACGGCACGTATAGCTGGGTCGATAATCAGGGAGAATCGGCGATTCCCGGGGAAACGAGAGCGTGTGCAGTGTTACACTACGCCACTGAAAACGAGAGAGAATATGTTGCAGAAGAACGTTCTGTTCAAGGTCGCGTTGTGTCAGACAAATTCCACCGAATGGATCCCAGCAATCCCTGCTTGGATACAGCCAAAGCAACTGCAAT
>JALQZP010000089.1:0-240 GCA_023258235.1 Terrimicrobiaceae bacterium
TTCCGCTCAATCAGCATTAAGCGCAGTAAGCATTAGGGGCAAACTGGATTATTTTCGGGGATGAGTTTTAAAGATCTTTTTCCTGCGGGCATAAAATTGCGGTGGACGGATGGGGGATCACCAGACAAGATTTCACACGAAAATTCTCCCACCCCATTCAGAAAGCACCATCCATGAAACCATCCATTTTCAGAACTCCCGACGGCCGGAACCACGCGATCACATTCGCTCTCGTCAGTT
>JALQZP010000089.1:250-8609 GCA_023258235.1 Terrimicrobiaceae bacterium
AAGTGGGAGAGTCTTTTCCGAGCGATAGACAGGAATAATAATTGAGATTAAGATGTCGGTCATTATTAAAAATTATAGTTAATGCTTTTGCTTAAAACAATCATTAAACAAGATGCGCAGTCGGCCTGGGTGCAGTTTGCCCACTATCTCGGCTACTTCCTTATGGCCATGCCCGCTGGGTGGCTGGCGAGCAAACTTGGTTACAAAGGCGGCATCATTGCCGGTTTGCTGATGGTTGCTGTCGGCGGATTCTGGTTTATCCCCGCCACACAGATCGCCACCTTTCCTGCCTTTCTGCTTGGTGTATGCGTGATCGCTTCGGGTCTCACCTTTTTGGAAACCGTCGCCAATCCCTACACGACAGTGTTGGGGCCGACCCAGTATGCGGCGACCCGCATCAATCTGGCCCAATCCTGCAATGGGGTAGGTTGGATTTTCGGCCCCATCGCCGGAGCAGCTTTCTTTTACGGGAAGGACGCCAGTGGACAGAGCACTGGTTCGGAAACACTCTGGATCCCGTATGCGGCCATCGGTGGATTTGTCCTCATTCTCGCGGTGATCTTCGCTTTTTGCAAATTGCCCGACATCAAATCCGAGGATGAATTTCATCTGGATGAGGCCAACCCTGCGGATGATAAACCGATCGCCAACCGTGGGCTCGCGCTAGGTCTGCTCTGGTTCAATATCGTGGTACTCGCCCTCGCTGTCGGCATGATCATCTCGGCGGTCATTGCCATTCCTGCTGTGGGAACGAAACTCGGCTTGACCGAAAACCAAGCCCTCTGGGGCGCCTCGGGTCTTCTTGCCGCACTGGGGACCGTTGTCCTCATTCTCAAAAGCAACCAAATCAAGAATAACAGTATTTGGAGCCATCCGCATTTCTCTGGAGCCACGCTGACCCAGTTTTTTTACGTTGCAGCCCAGTGTGGGATTTTCGCTTATTTCATCAATTACATGACCTCACAAATCCCGGCCGTTCCGGAGTCCTGGAGCACCGGCTCGTTTGGCGGTTGGTTCGAGGTCCACAAAAACGGCCTCTTGGGACTCAGTGACAAAGGCGCTTCTAGCCTCGCTTCAGTCGGTTTTGTTTGCTTTCTAGCGGGTCGAATCATCGGAGCCGCTTTGCTCAAAAAATTCCCGGCCCACAAGGTGCTTGCGGCCTTCGCCTCGCTTGCGGGCCTTTGCAGCCTTGCGGTCTTTCTGAAGCTCGGGTGGCTTTCAGCCGCCGCGCTTTTCCTTACCTATCTCTTCATGTCCATCATGTTCCCGACCATATTCTCGCTCGGTATCCATGGACTAGGGAGTCGCGCCAAGGAGGCTTCATCATTTATCGTCATGGCCATTATGGGCGGAGCGATCATGCCCAAGCTAATGGGGCATATCGCCGATCAGACCGATATGTCCACCGGATTCATTGTGCCGCTCGCCTGCTTCGTCGTCGTAGCTCTTTACGGATCGGTTTGGTCGAAGTTGAGCCACTCTGATAGTGCGGTTGCGATCAAGCTTAACTCCGGCCACTAGATCAGCTTTGCGGCGGTTAAATCGGATTTTTCCCTTTAGCGCTTCGGCTCCGGTGTAGCGGACGCGGCTTCGGATTAGACCTACCTTGTTGTTGCTGGCGGGGAGGGAGTAGGTAGTCCGGCTTGAGCGTTCTTGTGCCCATTTTTGAAACCCAGCCGATCGCCTGGGCGGTGGTGATTTTATCCGCAGTGGCGGTTGGCGGATTGTCACTTTCGACGTTCAAGGTGCGAGGGGTCGGGTTGGGCATAGCCGGGGTGCTTTTTGCGGGTCTCGTGGCCGGGCATTTTGGAGTCAAGATCGACCGGGGGATACTCGATTTCGTGCAGGAGTTCGGGCTCATTCTTTTTGTTTTCACCATTGGTCTGCAGCTCGGGCCGAGTTTTTTCGCATCGCTTCGGAACAGCGGTCTGCAGCTCAATGCCATGGCGGCTGGGATCGTGATATGCGGCGCGCTTGTCACAGCGGGCTTCGCCTGGGTGGCAAATATCGGATCGACAGCGGCGGCGGGCCTGTTCAGCGGGGCGACGACAAATACGCCGGCGCTGGGGTCTGTGCAGCAAACCGTGACGATTGTGAATCACATACGCAATCCGTCGCTCGATGCCTCGTTGCCTGCGCTGGCCTACGCGGTCGGGTATCCGGTGGGAGTTTTCGGAATCATTTTTTCCATGGTTTTCATACGGTGGATTTTTGGAATCGATGCGGAGAAAGAGGCGGCCGAATTTCGCGCGGAGCAGTTAAAGGGTCTGGATCCACTGGTGAGACTGAATATCGTCGTAGAAAATCCCAATCTCGATGGCTTGAGGCTTGCCGATGTGCCGGGTCGTCGGGAAATGGAGGTGGCGGTGTCGCGCATCAAGGGGGGGCGCTCGCACCGGGTCGAACCCGCCAATGAGGGAACGGTATTGCATACGGGGGACTGCATATTGGCTATCGGAACAGCGAAGCACCTTGAGGCCTTCCGCCTGATCGTGGGGAGCGAGAGTGCGATCGACCTTATGAGGACTCGCGGGCGAGTGGCTTTTCGTCGTGTGGTGGCAACGCGCAAGGAAGCGCTCGGAAAATCCATCGCCAACCTTGGCTTGGAGTCGGCCTATGGAGTCACGATCACCCGTGTGTTGCGAGCGAACGTGGAGATCGCCGCAGTGCCCGAGTTGAAGTTGCAGTTTGGCGACTCGCTTCACATTGTCGGCGACGAGGAAAACATAGCCAAGGCGGCGGATGTCCTCGGCAACTCTCTCATCGCCCTGAAACAAACGAATTTCATCCCGTTTTTTCTAGGAATTCTTTTGGGGGTGGTTGCGGGATTGGTACCTTTCCACTGTCCGGGACTGCCTGTTCCGGTGCGGCTTGGCCTGGCCGGCGGGCCGCTTGTGATTGCCATCCTTCTGGCCCGTCTGGGGAAAGCCGGACCTCTTGTTTGGTATATGCCCTCCACCGCAAACACGACCATGCGCGAGATGGGTATCATTCTTTTTCTGGCCTGCGTGGGTCTCAAGGCGGGCGAACACTTTGTCGCCACTTTGCTCAGTCGGGACGGGCTTGGTTGGTTTGCGGGGGCGCTTGCCATCACCCTTGTGCCCTTGCTCGCTGTTGGCATTTTTGCCCGTGTGGTTATGAAAACGAATTTCATCGTGATATGCGGCCTCTTCGCGGGAAGCATGACAGACCCGCCGGCTCTCACGTTTGCAAATGCGATTGCGAAATCAGATTCCCCATCGGTGGCCTATGCAACGGTTTACCCGCTCACCATGCTTTTACGCATCGCGGTCGCACAAACCCTGGTGCTCCTGCTGTCCGGCTAGGCCAAAGCCAGCGCCCCAATCTGCTGGGAAAGCCCCCAAGCCGGAACAATAATCGACTGGAAAGACTCGTTTTGAATCAAGCGGGCTGCGGAAATCGTATTCCAAGCACAGGAGGCATTGAAGGCCTCGACTTTCGGTCCGGTATGGAGAGGCACGGTTGTGCGACCCGCTGTGGCTGCGGCGGCGTAGGGAGTGATCCAACTGGTGGCGGTCTCCGCCACCGCCACACGGGGATCAAACAAAGCCATGCAATCCATCGCGGCCTGGCGGCCCTGGGTGCGTGTGCGAAAGCTGAATCCATCGGCCACCGAGGTGATGCGGGCGATGGAATTTTTGTTTTCACGACCAAGGAGAATGGCTCCGGCACCCTCGGCTAGGAGGAAGGGGAAAGTTTTGTTAAACCAGCGTACGGAATGAAACCCATCCAGTTCATGGACGTCGAACTCCTCGGCTCCCGCGACTATCACGTGATCCACATCGCCGTTGGCCAGCCAGACGCCGGCAGTGCGAATGGCCGAGGTCCAGCAGGAGGTATCCCCCACTTGCGAGTAAACCGGGCCGCCAATCCCGAGTTCCGCCACGACATGGCTCAGTGGAGTGTTTGCGACGGTCTCGGGAAAAAGAACGGGACTTGCGAAACGGCGGCCCTCGTCCGTGAGGCCCTTGTAGAACTTGACGGAGTAGGCGACACATCCCAGAAAGAAGGCACCAACGATGCCGACTCGCGCGGGATCGACCTCGGGGCGGGCCTCGAGGGTTTGGGAGACCGCTTCAATGAGATGGTGTGAAAGCGGGCTTGCCCGCCGGAGACGCGGTCGCAATCGCCAGCGGTTCACCGGCTCGACCGACAAATCGATGGTGCTAACGTCCCGCACACCATATCCCGGAATCACTTCCTCGACGCGCCGGACCGGCCAGCACGAGGTGTCCAAGAGAGCGCCGTAAGTCGCGCCTCCGGGAGACGAGACGCCGACCGAGAGAATGGAAACGGGATTCTTCATGCGGGGGTAAAAATCACAGCGGCATTGGAGCCGCCAAAACCAAGATTCACGCTCAAAACGGCTTTTTCGGAGAGGCGCTCGCCGAGCTTGGTCAAGCGCGCTGGTAATTCCGTCACGGGACTGACGGTGTTGATTTGTGGAGGAGGGCAGCCGGATTCGAGCGCCTTGAGGCAAAAGACGGCCTCGAGAGCGCCAGCCGCGCCGAGCGTGTGTCCAATGGCCGCTTTTGTTGAACTGATCGAAAGACCATGAATGCCGTGGTCAAAAACCGAGGCGAAAGCGGCTGCTTCGGTGCCGTCATTGAAGGGCGTTCCCGTCCCATGCGCATTGATGTAGCCGATGCCGGAAGCTGCTATGCCTGCACGATCCAGTGCTGTGCGGATTGCCGTGGCGAGCGGGGTGCCCGTCGGGTCGGGTTGGGTGATGTGGAATTTATCGGTCGTGTGGCCATAGCCAGCTAGGCGGCCCTTCACCGTGGCGCCGCGCTTCGCCGCGTGAGAAGCGCTTTCCATCACAAGAAAGGCGGCACCCTCGCCCAGCATGAGGCCGCGGCGGTGAATATCAAAAGGCCGGCACTCTTCGGGATCCATGGCTTGGAGGGCATCGAAGCCGCAGAAAACAAGTTCGCACAGCGCCTCGAAACCGCCCGTCAACACAATGTCGGCGAACCCTCCGCGAATGAGATCCCCTGCATGGCCGATCGCGTTCGCTCCACTGGCGCAGGCGTTCGATACAATCATGGCCGGACCCGAAAAGCCGAGGTGCTGTTGCAAGTCCGAGATTTGCTGTTGGGCTGGATATCTCGACATTCGGGCTGTTTGTTGGCGCGGGTTCGAACTCCACAGGCCACGCAGAAAAGCCTCTCCGAACTCCATGCCGCAGGCGGTCGTGCTCAAGCTCATCTCAAGTCTGGAAAAAATACTCCGCCCCGCAGGATCGATGAGACCTGCATCCGCCATTGCCTCCCGCGCAGCGGGCAAAGCCAAACGCGATGCGCGACTCAACCGGCTCGCGTCTTTTTTGGAAATCCAATCCAAAGCCGGCAGGGTAGCCTCCGCTCCTTGTGAAACGCGGCAGCCTTCCAAGGGAATGGTTGTGATCGCTCCACGCGCCCCCTTTCCAGAGAGCAAAGCGTTCCATGTGGATGCGACATCCCCGCCCAATGGCGAAACGCATCCCCAACCTGTAATGACGACATCGCCTCTTGAATTCACGCTGGAAATACTAGTAGGGGGATGGACTTGCTGGAAATCCGAATTTATGCGGATGCGACCAGACGACTGAGCGTGATGCGTCCCCGGGCCACCGGACGATTCCCAACGGTGACTTCGAATTCGAACTGGGCCAACGTTCCCAATTCCCTCACGAGTTGGACTTTTGACGTGAGCGTCTCGCCGGGAACGGCCGGGCCTTGGATCCGCATGGCGTCGATCGCTGCCACGAAAAGGGGATTTTCCGGCGAATCGCTCCCGCACATCCAGAGCGCACCTGCGGTCTGGGCTGCGAATTCCAGCAAAAGTGCCGCAGGTACGAGCGGTTTACCGGGAAAATGATCCTTGAAAAACCAAAGTTCCGGAGAGAGATGCCACTCTCCGATGCCGCATGATTCCTGAATGTGAAAGGTGTCCAAAAACCGAAATCCGGGTCCGTGGGGTGTATGTGGCTTTATCATTTTTGAAGATGGGCAAAGTGCATCCACTGTTCCGGATGGCGCAGGAACATGGGGACAAGATGATCCTGGGCGAGTTGGCGTGTGTAAAAAGCGATGGTCGCGTCACGACCCTCCGGCATCCAGCGTGGAGTGATGACCGGTCGGGCCTCGATACGGAATTTTCCACTGGCCTCGCGTGTGATGCCCACGGGAACGATGGGCGCCCCGGAGAGCAGGGAAAGTAGAACCGGAGCCGTAGAGAAGGGTATCCTGCCATGCGGAAGATCGACCATTACGGCATTGTCATCGAACGGTCGATCCGCAAGAAGAGCGACAATATCGCCCTTGCCCAGCACGCGTGAGATTTCAACGGCGGAAAAGGCATCGCTTCCGACGACGACGGTATTCACTCCCCATCGTTGACGAAAATCGGCGCGCCATTGCGTGAGCGACGTGCTTGGTTCCGGCAGGGTGAGGGTCGTGATCGGAAATCCCATGCAGGACATCACGAGACCGCCAAGCTCGAAGAAACCGAGGTGGCCTGTCACCAAAATGCACCCTTTTCCCGAATTGTGGGCCTCTCTTATGTGGTCGATGCCGAGTTTTTCCCCAAGTTTTTCAAGGATTGATCCGGGTTCATTGACCCAAAGCTCGGCATATTCGCCGAAGTTGTGAGCTTGATGGATGCAGAGCCTCACCGCATTCAACCTGGTCGCACGCGCGGGATCGAGGAGAGCGATGTTTTTACGAATTTCGCGGAGTGTCGAGGGGTGCGAGATAGCATACCCGAACCCGAGTGATGCCGAAAGCCACTTGCCCAATCCCGCGCCAAGGAGCCGACGCATCAAGATCGCCAATCGGAAACCCCAGGGAGTGTAGAGAACCTTGTAAAAGCGCGCATTCCGGTAATCGCGGGATTTTTTCCGGCGGAGCAGGAGGAGTCCGGCCACCAAGACGAGGGACAAAGAAAACAGAAGTCGCATGGCTGTTGGTCCGTCCTATCTCAGAGATCGAATAGGTGGGGCGAGATTGAAGAATCGCTGAAGCGCGCAAAGAACGCTGAATACCGCGAGGCGCAGTCGTTGCGCGGCCGGAAGATCCATTCTGCCGCCCACAAGGTAGCCGATGCTGCGCGGGATCTTGAAGTAGGGAAGAGGATGCATGAATATCTCAAATCCGGCACGCTCGTAAAATGATCGAATAATGCGGCTGTATAGGTGCATCCATCCCGCCACTTCCGCCGTGTATTGACGACACTCTCCAGAATCGAGTCCGGTCTGGCGGTTCCTTGCGGCGAGGATGGTGTTCGCGGCGAGGCGGGCGGATTTCATTGCGAGCATGACGCCCGACGAGAAAATGGGATCCACAAATCCGGCGGCATCCCCGGTGAGAAGAACCCTGCCGGAAGCGAACGATTTGAATCGCCAACTATAATCCGCCGTCGCCCGGAGGGGCATGAGGCCTTCCGCGCGGGACATCCGCTCCGCAAGATCCGGGTGCGAAGACACGTGGTGATCGAACACGCTTTTCAAATCCCCCTGCGCCTCCCGCAAGGTATCCGCGGGAATGACGATGCCGACCGAGGTTTTGCCATCGGCCAAGGGGATAAGCCAAGACCATCCCGACTTGAAACGAACGATCACCGTGTGTCCGGCAGCGTCACCGCTGTTGCGATGGACCCCTTGAAAATGGCTGTATATGGCGACCATCTTCATTTGGCGTGTCGGGTATTTCGGGATATCCAAAAAACGACCGGCGATGCCATTACGCCCGCTCGCATCGACCAGCCAGCTGGTTGTGAGCGACGTGCGTCCGTTCGGACCATCATAGGAAAGAGAGATCATGTCTTTGGCGCTGTGGGCGAGAGCGGTAACATGGGCGCTCTCGACGACTTCGCAGCCCGACTGCCTCGCATTTCGGAGCAGAATGTCATCAAAAGCGGCCCGATCAACCTGAAAGGTGTGCTCGTAGCCCGCATCCAGCGCCTGACGGAACCAATAGCGATTGAAGCGCTCGGTGAATCCCGTGGAAAAATCCGCGCCGTATTTTTTGATGAAACCGGCTTTTTCCAACTCCGGCCAGACACCGAGTTCTTTGAGGATATCGTTGCCGTAGGGCAGGAGGGATTCGCCGATCACAAAGCGGGGGAACTTTTCCTTTTCCAGAAGAAGGGGGCGCATGCCAGCACGGGCAAGGTAGGCTCCCGCGACAGATCCCGCAGGACCGCCTCCGATGATGACCACATCGCGCGTTTCGCTTTCGGGCAAATCGGAGATCATGGTGCTTAAGGATCGCTCAGCTGTCGGCGGCGAGGCGTCGGTTGATCCAATCGCTCAACACGCCAAGGCTCTGAAGGGCGTCCTTTGCGGTCGAGGCGTCTC
>JALQZP010000008.1 GCA_023258235.1 Terrimicrobiaceae bacterium
CGGAGGGATCCGCATTTTCGAAGATCACCAGGCTGGCACTGGTATGACGCATGAAAACGGTCACCGTACCGTCATGCACTCCCGACTCTTTCACCGCACGTGCGACCTGCCCCGTCACCTCATACAGTCCTTTTCCGTTCGTCTTGACTTCAAAAAATGTGGTTTCCGATTTCACCATTCCTTTTTATCCCATTACCCGGTCAAACGCACAAAAAATCATTGCGCCCCACTGAATTTCTGGTTTAATCAACCCTCCATTTGTTAATGCCATTCCGGCATATCTCGGAATTTCGCGCGGTTAGCTCAGTGGTAGAGCACCTCCCTGACACGGAGGGGGTCAGAGGTTCGAACCCTCTATCGCGCACCACCTCAAACGAAGAACAACAGCTCTTCATTGCTGTTTACCGGCTCTCCACCAAAAATGGGCATGAGGGCATTTGTTGATGTTTTTGCTTAAACGCGATGAGCAATGCTCGTGCAAGCGATCTTTGCGAGCACATCGCGTAATCCCCTCCCATCGTTCACCCCCCCCTTTCATCCTTTCCAAAAAACGTTTTCGGGTTGAATTGGCATTCCACAAAAAAAGAGGGGCTGTTGCCAGCCCCTCGATGAGGAATTTGAATGTGATTCGAAACTCTTAGCGTTTCGAGAACTGGAAGCGCTTGCGGGCGCCGGGTTGACCGGGCTTCTTACGCTCTTTCATACGTGGGTCGCGTGTGAGGAGACCTTCCGCTTTGAGTGGCGTGCGAAGCTCTTCGTTCACCTCGAGAAGGGCGCGGCTGATGGCGAGACGCATGGCGCCTGCTTGACCATTGATTCCACCACCAGAAGCTTTCACCGAGAGATCGTAGGAATGAATCCCGTTGGCGATCTCCAGAGGTCGGAGGATTTGGTTTTGAAGCGAGATGCTGACAAAATATTCCGTGAAGTCGCGACCGTTGACTTTGATCGCGCCTGTTCCGGGTTGCATGCGAATGGATGCGACTGATGTCTTGCGACGGCCGGTTGTTTGGATGGGTTCGGATTTGCTCATGCTGATCGGATCTTAGACTGCTTTTGGATTCTGTGCGGTGTGAGGGTGATCAGTGCCGGCATAAACCTTGAGTTTGCCATAGAGAGAGCGCCCGAGGCGATTGTGCGGGATCATCCCACGGACAGCGCGCTCGATGAGAAGCTCCGGACGACGCTCGCGGCGGGCGCGGAAGGTCTCGGATTTGTGACCACCAACGTAACCGGAAAAGCTCATATACGTTTTCGCGACGTCTTTTTTGCCGCCGATGGCAACCTTGGAAGCATTGAGGACTACCACGAAATCGCCAGTATCGACGTGGGGAGTGAATATCGCTTTGTTTTTTCCACGAAGCAGGTTGGCGGCTTGGACCGCGACGCGACCGAGAGGTTGGTCGGCGGCGTCAATGACCCACCAGTTGCGCTTCACCTCTTCGGATTTGGCTGAGTATGTTTTCATCTATGATTTGTTGAGAGTCGGGCAGTGTGAAGGAGAGAAGCGGGTCTGTCAAATGAAGACGCCAATTTTTTTATCTCCCATCGTGTTTGGTCTTGGTTGGTCGACCGGGTTTATTCGATATCCTCAAACTCCCCTTTACTGGAGGGAGCGGAGAGAGGAAGTCGGCTTCCGGCATTCAATGAGGCGACATGCGATCCTTTGGAGGATCCTTTAGCGCTCCCTTTGGAGGAGTGCGGATGCGTGCCGGATTCAAAGAAAAATTTGTCATCGGAAAGCGCGGGGGCGGACTTTCCGCTGGCTTCTTGGCCGGTGATCATCGCGCGCAGATCGGCGACCAATTCGTGAAGGACGGAGGCTTGGGAAAGAAGTTCCTCGGACGCGCTGGCACTTTCCTCCGCGCCGGCCGCGTTGCTTTGCGTGACAGAATCGAGCTTGTTGATCGAGGAGTTGATGAGATCGACGCCTTGGCTTTGCTCCTCCGAGGCAAGCGCGATCTGGGCGATAAGGTTGTCCACCTCGCGGGCTTTCGAGACGATGGAGTTGAGGCCATCGGCGACTTGTCGGCTGATTTCGGTGCCGGCGCGGCTCTTGCCGATCGACTCTTCGATAATCTCTGCGGTTTCCTTGGCGGCATCGGCACTGCGGCGGGCGAGGTTGCGCACCTCGTCGGCAACAACAGCGAATCCAAGACCAGCCTCGCCGGCGCGGGCAGCTTCCACCGCCGCATTGAGCGCGAGGATATTGGTCTGGAAGGCGATCTCGTCAATCGTTCTGATAATTTTGGCAATTTTATCGCCGGATTTATTGATCTCGGACATGGCCCCCATCATGTTCTCCATGTCGGAGAGACCGGCTTCGGCCGCCGTACGGGCGAGGTGCGAGGATTCCTTGGCTTGTTGCGCGTTCTCCGCATTTCTCTTGGTGACCGTGGCAATTTCCTCGAGGGAGGAGCTGGTAACTTCGAGGGAGGCGGCCTGCTCGCTGGCACCTTCGGCCAAGCGCTGGCTGGCCGAGGCAACTTGGGCCGAAGCCGACGCCAGTTGCTCCGAGCTGTTTTCAAGATGGTTTGTGGTTTCGGAAAGTTGGCGGTTGATACGGATCACGATCAAGACGGACCCGATCAAGACAATGAGACCGGCTGGAATCGCCCAAGCCGAAGCCGCAACCATGGCTTCACGAACGGGCGTGTCCACATAGGAAGTGGGGACAGTCAACACGTAGGCACCTCTACGATCGCCCTCTTTCCAGCCCTCCATTTGAAAACCGAGCACGTCGCGACCATCACCGGTGCGGCTGTTTGCAGGGTTGCCGTGGCAGGACATACAGCTCTTCGACATGATGACAGGGCGGGCGTAGGCGATGACGTTGGACTCGCGGTCTTCGATGAAAACCTCGCTTTTTCCGTCCTTGCCGACGGCATCCAGTATTTGGCGATCGAGGCTGGATTTGGGGGCGTTTTCAGGATTGCGGGGCTGTTCACGAACAATGCGGAAGGAAATCGGCGTTCCCTCGATGGCCTTGCGGATCGCTGTCCAAGCCGCAACGACCGGAACGGTTTTGTAAAATGTGGTGTTGCGGTAGTTTTCCTTGCCTTTTTGCTCAAGCTCGTGAGCCATCTCGGCATAATTGAACGCGCCCTGTTGAGCGAGTTCACCAATGGAATCTGTCGTGCTTTCGACCTGCACGAGCAAGCCCTTCATTTCGGCCTCCACATCCTCGCGGATGATCGAGCTGGCCTTGTTGTGAAGCACCCAGAGACAGGTGGCCAAAGTGAGAATGATGCCCGAGATGACGATCAATACAATTCGGCCACCGAGGGAACGAAAAAGTTGCTTTAACATAGTTGGGATAATTTAATAGACGGCCGCAACAGATAGAGGAAGCTCTTGTGTGCGCCAAGCCTATTATTTTTTTGGGTTTGGGAGTTTACTGTTGGCGCACCACGGCCATAAGGCCTTTGGTGTTTTTCGAGAGAGGACCGATATTCCAGAGCAGGAAACCTCCATGTGCGCGAGGGGTGATGTTTTTTTCCAATTTGAGCTGGGTGGTGATTTCGGCGACCGGCCACCCGTGGGAGGACAACCGATCCACGGCAATCCCTGGTAGAATAGGAACATTGCGAGGGTTGACAGCGGGATTCCGCCACCAGCGCAACAAGGAAGAGAAACTCTGGGGTCCGCCCTCCTTCCAATAGAGCTGGGGTGCAAGATAATCCACCCACCCGGCTCGCATCCACGTCACGGGATCCGAAAAAAGCTCATTGAGTTGGTCGACACCGGCCTTGACGTCGGCCGGAGCTCCTTTCGTGTAGATACCAAAGGGGCTCACCCCGAACTTCAAGCCCGGACGCACCGAATGGACGGTCTGGCTGATTTCTCGAATGAGGGCATTGACGTTGCTCCTGCGCCAGTCGGCTTTGGAAAGCGCACCGCCGGCGGAGCGATAGGCCGCGTAGGTCTTCTCATCGGGAAACCGCGGGGGGCCGCCCTTGGCTGTGGGATAAGGGTAGAAATAATCATCCAAGTGAACACCGGAGAGATCGTATCGGGTCACGAGATCGCGGACGACCGAGTTGATATGGCTGCGCACCGCAGGGGCACCGGGATCCATCCAAAGCACGCTGCCGATCTGATAAGTGAATTGAGGGTATCGTTTGCTCACATGCATCGGGGATCTCGGCAACGAGGCGCTGGCGGCGGCCCGGTAGGGATTGAGCCACGCATGAACCTCGATCCCGCGCTGATGGGCTTGCGCGATAAAAAAAGCCAACGGATCATAGCCCGGCGAACGGCCTTGGGTGCCGGTGAGGTAGCGGCTCCAAGGCTCTATCTGGGAAGCGTAAAGAGCATCCCCCTCGGGACGCACCTGCAGGAGAACGGCATTGAGGCCTGCCGCCTGTGCTGCATCGAGAAGTCGAACGGCCTCCGCTTTCTGCGCCTCCATGGACAGCCCTTCCTTGGATGGAAAATTGATATTGTAAACAGACGAGATCCAAGCCCCTTGGAAGTCGGCGAAACACGGAAAAACCGAGGCGAGAAGGAAGAGGAGAGAGAGGATGTTTTTATGCTTTTTCATCAATAGGTGAAGGATTCCTTGGGTGGTTCGGTTTCAGAAACCGCGCTGGCTTCGATGACCGCAACGTGACGACCACCCTCGACTGGAAATGTCGCCTTGCCAAGCACTTTTACCCACGTCATTTCGGGAAAACAGGTGCCGGGTTTAGCATGAACCGTGATCGCGACCGGTCGCGCATCCGCCGCACAGCACATCACAAAAAGCCGCATCAATTGGAAGCGGTCGCCATTGGGATTTCCCGTTCGTGCGGGAAGGAACTGACCCTTCACTTCCACATCCTTGTTCTCAAAATCCGCCCGCATCCCCTCTTCCGCCGCCGCATAGAGGAGATCCACCGTTTCGGCGACAATATACCCCTCGGCGTTTTTTTTCAGATACTCGGAAGGATCCATCATACTTCCATCCACTGGAGCTCCGGATTCCCCCGGCAAGTCGGGATCGACCGGGGAACTGAATGTCGGAAGTTCCGCGCTGTCGGTCACGAGCCCCCGATTCATCACGGTATTAGCGCTGAAGCGTCCTTGGGATATCCGCACGGCGAAAAGAAGAGGAACGAGAAGGAGGGCGATCGCCCGGATTCCCCCGCCGAAAGGATGCCGCGAACCACAGCCATTTTGCCGGGTTTGGCCCAGGGACTGGAATGTGAAAAGCAGGCCCACGGACAGGGCGAGGAGAACGATGCCTGCGACAAAGGTTGGAATGTGAAAATCCGGGTGCAGGTAGGAGGCGATTCGGCCCGAAAGTTGGAAATAAACCAGCGTGACTCCCCAGACGAAGAGGATGCCCGCAGCTATGAATCGGGAGGTCGTCGCACTCATAGGCCGATCACAGAAAGCCGCACACAAATCAGCCCGATCAATACGAAGAGCCCCACCGCAAGACCGAATACAAATCGTCGCCGGAAGACAGCTGCGTAAATGAACACCAACTTGAGATCCATCATGGGACCAAATACCAGAAATGCCAATTTCGCAACGGCCGGGAAGGATACGAACGTCGCGGCCACAAAGGCATCCGAGGAACTGCATAGAGCCAAAATGCCAGCCAGCACCATCATCGACGGCACCGCCAACCAATCGTGCAGGGCCAAGGGAAGAAAGAGAGATTGATCCATCGCCGTTCCGAAGACCGAGGCGGCCGCCGCGCCCACGATGAAATAAACCATCACATCCAGAAAATCCCGGACCCCGGCATCCATCGCGGCAATCAACCGGCGCGATAGCGGCGCACCCCCACCCGCTGAACCCGCAGACCCGAGAGCCACCGACTCGAGGATTTCTTTTTTCAGAACGGATCCGATGGAGAGGTTGCACACCGCGATGCCCGCAAGGGCGGCGATGAAAAGCCCCAGTCCGAGCCGGAGAATGGTGATTTCCGCTGCCCCTTGCCCCCGAAACGCCGCATAGGTACTGAGTGCTGTGATCGGATTCACAATTGGTGCGGCAAGCATATAGGCCACGGCATTCGATACCGGGAGACCCTTCGCAATCAGACGGCGGATCACCGGCACAATTCCGCACTCGCACATGGGAAAGACCAATCCCATGAGAGCACTCACACAAACTCCAGCAAACGGACTACGCGGCAGAAAACGCGTCATCACACGGGCGGGCAGGAATTGGTCGATCAGTCCCGACAGCAATGTTCCCAAAAGAATAAAAGGAACGCCCTCCAGCAGCACACTCAGAAAGGCATAGGAAAAATCGGGCAGACTGAATGAAAACCAGGGTTGATTCATGAGTCGGGTGATCTTTATTTCGCGCAAGACAGCAACATTCGCTGCAACATTCCGGTATCCAGCCTGCAAACACGGGCCTTGATGGAGATCCCTGCGGTTTTCAAATTTTCCAACGGAAGCGGGTTGCAGCTCATTCACCCGAATCTAATCGGGATGCCACCCACCCATCAACTGTGAACGAGGAGATGGGCTTTCTCGACGGCTCGATTTATCCGGACTTGTTGTCGGAGCGCGCTCGCGTATTAGTGTATCTCCATCTTCTATGCATCAAGGCTCGCTTGCTCTTCTCCTCCATGCCCATTTGCCATGGGTGCGGCATCCGGAACACGAGGAATTTCTAGAGGAAGACTGGCTTTATGAGGCCATCACCGAGTGTTACATCCCGCTCCTGAAGATGCTCCGCCGGATGGTCGCCGAGAAGATCCCTCTCAAGATCACCTTCACCCTCACCCCGAGCCTCTGCGCGATGCTTCGGGATTCACTTTTGCAAAAACGCGCCGAGCGTTATCTCGAGCGGGGCTACGAGCTCGCCTGCATGGAGATCGATCGCACCTCCAACGATGCGGCGCTCAACGGAATCGCCCGCCATTACCAACACGTCTTCCGCGAATCGCTCGATTTTTACCAAAAGGAAATCCACCGCGACATCGTGGGTGCTTTTGCCCAACTCCAAAAAGACGGCATCATCGAGATCATCACCTGCGCGGCCACTCACGGATTTCTGCCTTTGATGGAAATTGTCCCCGAGGCCATGCGGGCCCAGGTTCTTATCGGACGCGACTACCACAGGGAATGTTTCGGCCGCGATCCGGAGGGTATCTGGCTCCCCGAGTGCGCCTACGTGCCCCACATCGACGGCATCCTCCAGGAAGCCAACCTGCGCTGGTTCATCGCCGACGCCCACGGGCTCATGTATGGAGAGCCCCGGCCCCGCTTCGCGATTTATGCTCCGTATTTCACCCCCGCCGGTCCGGCGGTCTTCGGCCGCGATCGGGAATCGAGCAAGCAGGTCTGGAGTGCAAGGGAGGGGTATCCCGGCGACCCCGCCTACCGGGATTTCTACCGCGATATCGGCATGGATCTCCCCGAGGACTACCTCCACACGGTTCTGCCCAGCACGGGTTTTCGGCGAAACACAGGCTTCAAGTACCACCGCATCACCGGCTCGCCCCAAAAGGAAATCTATAATCGGGGCTGGGCCATGGCGGCGGCAGACCACCATGCCTGGGACTTCCTGCAAAACCGGGTGCGCCAGATCGAACATCTGCGGACGATGTTGCCCGTCGAGCCGATCATCGTCAGCCCGTTCGACGCCGAGCTATTCGGCCACTGGTGGTATGAGGGCCCGCAGTTTCTCGACCTTTTCCTGCGCAAGGCCGCTTACGACCAGAAGACTTTCCGCCTCACAACTCCGAGCGACTATTTAAAGGAAAATCCCACACAGCAGATGGTATCTCCGTCCCCATCGAGTTGGGGCAACAAAGGGTATTGGGAAGTCTGGCTCGACCATTGCAACGCTTGGATCTACCCGCACCTTCACGCTGCAGCGCGCCGGATGACGGAGATGGCGAGAAAGCATGACGGCACCCGCGATCCTCTCCTGCTCCGCACCCTCCGCCAACTCGCCAGGGAACTCCTGCTCGCGCAGTCCAGCGACTGGGCCTTTCTCATGAAAACCGGAACGGCGGTGGAATATGCCACCAAGAGAACCCACGATCACGTTCTCCGCTTCACCCGCATCTACGAATCGCTGGCATCCGGCGCCGTCGATGAGGGCCTCCTCGCCGCTTGCGAGGACCGTGACAACATTTTCCCGGACGTGAACTGGAGACACTACCTGTGAAGCGTTTCGCGTACTTTATTTTCACTCTTTTAGCCCTGCTCCACGCCGCTCGCGCGGAAGGCGACGACATCGCGTTTGCCGTTCCCGGCCCTGGCCGGATCACCCTGGGGGTTTTTGACAAAACCGGCAAATTGGTTCGCACACTTCATGCTATGGACGGCGAGGAGGCCTTCCGCATCGGACTCAATGGTTACATCACCAAGTGGGATGGTCTGGACGATGCCGGCAATAAAGCCCCATCCGGCCATTACCACATTCGGGGATACCTGATCGAGGATGTGACCGTCGAGGGCGAGGCTTATCATTTCAACGATTGGACGACGGACGAGGAGGACCCATCGCTTCGCCATATAGTGGACTTCGCCTTTCTTCCTGACGGCGACGTCTTGCTTCTCGCCATTTCCGCCGATGGTTTGGTCTTGGCAACGAGGTATTCAACCGAATCCGGTTTCGTTTGGGTGAGGGAGATCGGAGCCGGGCCCGCCCCTGATACAACCAGCCTGGCCGCCAATTCCAGCACCGTCATCATCCAGCATGCCGGGAATTGGCATTTGCTCGATTTGCAAACCGGCACCCCAACCTCAGCGCCTCTTGCCCTGCATTCGGCGCCACCACGCACGATCGCGGCCCTGCCCTCGAAACTCTTTGGTTCGTTGGAAAAAACCATCGTCCCCTTCTCGCTCCCCGGCATGGAGCCACAACCCTTGATTGACTCACCAGTCGCCCTCACCTCCATCGATGCCGACAACGGCACGCTGATGGGGTCAGGAAACGGGAGTGTATGGATTTCCGAGGATATGCGGACATTCCAAAACATTCCGATATCGGCTCAATCCGTCTCCCTTGGCGTTGGGGAAACCTTTTGGTTTGTCAGCGCTGACGGCTCCGATGCGGTCGGGCAGGCCAATTTCAAGGGTGACATCCTGCGGGAACTCCACCACGAGTCGGGCTCGCCCCAGCCCAAAAAAATCCACGCTTCACGCACGAATGAGACTTTCGCCGTGCTCGAAACATCATCCGACTCGGAACGCCTTCGCGTCCTTTCACGCAGCCCCGGCGGCGACTGGACCGTGGATTGGGAAAAAACGATCCGGGAATCAAAATCCTTCGGTTACGTCAATGGTGAGGTCTCGCCCTCTGCACAAGACACCCCCCAAACGGATTCCCTCCGCTTTCGGCTTGAGGAAAACCCTCTCACGGGTGAAAAGCAGGATCTCAACCTGCGTGTGGTTTTTGATGACAAGGGCACCCGTCTTTCAACCCCGGATGGTCTTCCTATCGTGAGCGTCAGTCGGCGAACAGGGATCCGTCGGGCTGTTATCCGTCGCGGACAAAAAACAAATAGCATCCATTTACTTCAAGGCGATGGGGCAACCGTCGAAGAATTTCGCATTCAGGGGTTGGAAAAAATTATACCCCTCAATGCCGGCGGCATCGAACTCAGCTAGAGACCCGCAATTTGAGCTATAGAATTATCTTGATCGAAGGGTCAGATACGCCTATGATTTCCCCATGGGTCGCCCAAGGAAGTTTGCAGAGCCGGTTAAGATTAATCTGATTCTCGAAAAAAAGACAAAAGACAGCGCTGTCGCAGTAGCGCTCGAAAGAAAAATAAGTGTGAGCCGCTTATTCGAGGCTCTCCTTTTTAAAGAACTTGCTGAAAACCTGACAACCCAAGCAACTCCCGCACCAAATAAAAAAACCCCTGAAGCAAGCCTCATATACGGAGACTGCACTTCAGGGGATAACGGGTCCACCGATCCGGTTATCGCGGATCAAGAGACGCTATAGTATCAATACTGCCCAGGGTGAACCGGGGCCACGGGGACGTAGGCTTGGTGCGAAGGCTGGGCGTGTTGAACGGGCGCGGCGTATTGAGCTGCGGAATCGTGCGAAGGGGCGAAGTAGCTCGGTTGGATAGCTTGACGACGCATCCACTCAGCCTCGACCAAATCTTCAAAAAGTTGAGAAATGGAGCGTCGGCGGCGTGTGGCGAGATGCTGTGCGAATTCACGGATCTCTGGGTGAATTGTGAGGTTTAATTTGCCCCTGAGGGACTTCTCAGATTTATTTTTCATTTTCCGGTTTTAAAAAGGAGAATATGTATAAAGTTCTCCAAACTATTCAATGCGCATAAAACTGAGCGCATGGCAATATTTTTTTGATATATTTTTTTCGGTTTATTATGCGGCGGGCAGAAGTATTCGCCCTATTTCAGGAATAAATTAACGGCTTGGATGACTTTTCCCATGGGGATTTCCTCCATGCAGCGAAAATCGATGGGGCACTCGCGGAGAAAGCAGGGACTGCACTCGACCTTGTGGCGGATCACCACGCTGCGCGGGCCCCGAGGGCCTGTGAATGTCGGTTCCGTGGAACCAAAAATCGATACCAGCGGAGTGCCGATAAAATCAGCGAGATGCATGGTGCCTGTATCGTTCGTGACGAGGAGAGAGATTCCCGCCAAGAGATCCATTAATTCCTCAAGAGTGGTTTTGCCGGTGAGATCAGTGACGTTGGGAATGCCGGATGCGATTCTTTTTGCGACAGGCGTGTCCGCAGAAGTGCCCACAATGACCCAATCGCAATCGATCGTGTCGCTGAGTTGGAGGATGAGTTGGCGGAATTGATCGGCCGGCCAGCGTTTGGCGGAGCCGTATTCCGCGCCGGGACAAAGGGCGACCACGCGCTTCTTGCGATTCGGCTTCCAAAGGGGATTCGCCGGCGACCGCTCCTCGGCGCCGCAACGCGCGGCAATACGCCAGTAGACATCGGCCTGATGCACGGGCTGATTCGCGGGAGGCCGCTTCGCTGCAGGGATGATCTGATCCAAAAGCCAATGGCGGTAATGGCCCTTAAACCCCACACGCCGTGGGATCCCGGCCAACCAGACCTCCAGGGCCGACCGCAAGGAGTTGGGAAAAAGAACCGCTGCATGAAAACGCCCCTTCAAGCGGCGAGCAACAGAGAAGACGGACTCGTTCTTTTCGATTTCGATCACTTCATCCACACCCCCCACCCTGCGCCAAAACCCGGCCAATTTGGCCGGAGTCAAAACCGCGAGGTGCGCGTCGGGACGCCCGAATTTGAATGCCCTCACGGCATCCACGCTCATCACTGCATCACCCAGCCAATTCGGCGAGCGGACGACGACGCGAAACGGGCTCACCGAGGCCGCCCCGCCGGGATTGTAAAGACCGCGCTTGGCGCCATTGATCAGAAAATTCGGCAACGGAGTCTTCCAGCGATTATGAACCCAAAACCAATCCGCCGGGGAGGTGCGGATCTGCTTTTCAAGGGCCTGATTGATGTCGAGGGTGAGCTGCTCGGGCTTGTCGGACTCCCACGAAATTTCCTCACCCATCACAACTCTCCAGCGGGCGAACCCATCGGTGTAAATCGCGGCGGGAATCACCGCCGCATCCGTGCGCATGGCGAGAGTCGCCGCCAACGGAGAAGTGGAACAAAGACGATGGAAAAACGGCATCCAAACCCCGGCGTTGCCGGCATGCTGATCGACCAGCACGCCCACAACCCCCGGTTCGCGCAGCAGGCAAAGAGCCTCTTGGAATCCCTTCTTGCGATCAAAGGTCATCAATCCAAGACGGCGGCGATCGCGGTTCACGAGATCATCAACGAGCTTGTTGTGCAAAGCTTGATAGACCGTGCCAAAGCGGGCTTCGGGCACCTGGAAAACGAGTTGGGCGTAGAGTTCCCAGTTTCCGATGTGATTGATCGCCAACACGACCGGTCTGCCGTTTGCGATATTGTGGCGAATCACATCCAGATTCTCGAGGCGGACGATGTCCAAGATCTGGCGCTGGGAGAGCGCCGGCACCTTGAAGGCGCAAACGGCATTGGCACCGAGAGTCGTAAAATGCCGAAAAGTCAAACGCCGGATTTCCTCCTCCGTCAACTCGCCGACAAAGGCAATCGTCAGATTTTCCCTTGCGAGCCGCCGGTAGCCGGGCAGGATAAGCCACATCAATGCTCCAATCGCCTGCCCGAGCAGAAAACAAACGGAAAGTGGCAGGCACCGGATCAAACCCACAGTCAACCATGCAAAAATGTAAACCAGTCGTTCGGCCATGATGGACAAGCAAGCTACTGAGAAAAAATCGCGGACGGAATCGAAATCCATCTTTCCCGGCGGGGTCGTCGGCATTCTCGGGGGAGGCCAACTCGGTCGCATGCTGGCCATCGCCGCACGCCGCATGGGCTACAGCGTTCATGCCTTCGAACCCCAACCGGACTGCCCAGCTGGACAAATCTGCGACCTCGAAATCAACGCCTCCTACACGGATGAGACCGCATTGAAAAAATTCGCCGACGGCGTGGATGTCGTTTCCTTCGAGTTTGAAAACATACCGCGTTCCGCGATCGAGACGGTTTCCGGGATGCGGCCCGTGCATCCGCGCGGCGAGGTTCTGCACATTTGCCAGAACCGGGAACGCGAGAAGACATTCCTTCACTCCCACGGCTTTCCCTGTGCACCCTTCCGCGTGGTTGATTCCGCCTCCAACCTTGCCGCGGCGCTCGAAGAAATCGGAACTCCTTCGGTGCTCAAGACGGCGGACTTCGGCTATGATGGCAAGGGGCAGATCAAGATAGAAGCCGGAGCCGATGCCACCGAACTCTGGAGCCGCTTCGGTGCCCCAAGGGGCGTGCTCGAAAAATGGATCCCCTTCCGGGCCGAACTCTCCGTCGTGAGTGCGCGCGGCACCGATGGCAATACCGTGTCCTTCCCCGTCTCGGAAAACCAACACTCCCACCACATCCTGGATCTTTCGATCGTTCCGGCGCGCTTCCCGAAAAGCGTACTCGAATCCGCCACCCACCTCGCCACACGGATCACCGAGGCGCTGGACGTCGTTGGCTTGCTCGCGGTGGAGTTTTTCCTCACCGCCGACAATCAACTTGTCGTTAACGAACTCGCCCCCCGTCCGCACAATTCCGGCCACTTCACTTTCGACGCCTGCATCACGAGCCAGTTCGAGCAACAGCTCCGCGCCGTTTGTGGCCTGCCACTCGGCTCCCCCGAGCTCATGAGCCCGGTTGTGATGTGGAATCTCCTCGGCGACTTGTGGAGCAAAGGAGAACCCGATTGGAACGTGATCCTTGAAAACCCCCGCGCCAAGCTTCACCTCTACGGAAAAAGCGAAGCACGTCCGGGAAGAAAAATGGGCCACGTCTGCGTGATGGCCAACTCGACCGATGAGGCGATCCGCGAGATCGAGGAAATGAAACGACGACTCACGCCCTAAAATCGCGGGGCAAGCCGATTTTTTCCAGCAATCTCGGAATGTCCAGATGGCGGGCAATGAGGTCTTGGATGTGCCGGATTTTTTCGACATCCGCCGGCTCGATCTTGATCGTCAGTGAATGGATCTTTTGAGCGATGGCGTAGGATTCCATCGGAGAATAAACCACCGGCAGTCTCGTCGCCTCGAGCATCGCGATAAGCTGAGGGTGTGGCTTGAGACCATCCGAGAGCACAAGCCCGGATAGAAGCCCGTGGTCGTGCAGCCCCTCTTGGGAAATCGCCGCCAGGACGATGTCCTCCCTGTCGCCGGGCACCACAAGGAGCGTTCCAGGCGTGATATTGCGCAAGAGATTGGCGGAACTCACCGCGCCAATGACGACATTGGCGGCCAGATTGCGAGCGAGAGCGCGATTGCAAAGAAAGCCACCCGAAATGGTCGCTGCGATCTGCTCCAATGATGGCTCGGAGAGACTTTTTTGCATTGGCACAATTCCCAGCAACTCCAACCCCAAACGCTCGAAACCCCGGCGGGCGAAATCCGCCACGTAGTCCATCTTGTCCACATGGACCTTGTTCATCACGACACCGACAACCTCGACGCCCTCGCGATCAAAGAGAGCCTTGTTCAGAGCCGCTTCGTCAATCGGTCGACCAATCCCACCGGGAGTAACGAGGACGACCTTGCTACCGAGCAGACGAGCAACGGTGGCGTTCGAAAGATCGAAAACAGATCCGACCCCCGCATGCCCGCTCCCCTCGATGATGGCGAAGTCTTTTTCCCAGCAGGAACGGTCGAAGGAGTGTTGGATTCTTTTGACGAGGGCCTCGTGGTTGGCCTCTTTGATGTAGCGGCGGGTGAAATCGGGCTCGACCGCGATCGGACTCATGTCCTCAATCGGAATCCGGGTGTCAAATGTGGACTGGATGAGAAGACTGTCATCATCGATACGATGGCCATCCACCTCCGTGAAGCGCTGGCCGACAGGCTTGATGTAGCCGATCTCGGCGAAGCGCCCGCGAAGGGCCGAATAAAGACCAAGCGACGCCGTCGTCTTGCCAGCGTCCTGCTCCGTGGCGGCGATAAAGATACGCGGCGTTGTGGTATTCACCGTATCAATCCGCCGTGTCAGGCGGCGGATAAAGTTTCCGGTACTCGATCGCCTGCAGGCCCGCAATCGCAGCCATCGCCGCCATGTTCTCCGATGAAACTCCCCTCGGGATGTCAACGGCCGGCCGGGTGAATCCCATCAAAATCTGCCCGTAGGTTTGACACTCGGAAAAGAGCTGAACAAATTTCACCGAGATGTTGCCGCTATTGAGATCGGGAAAAATGAGGACATTCGCCTTCCCGGCAACATGGCTCCCGGGCATTTTCATTTGTGCAAAAACCGGATCGAAGGCCGCATCGGCCTGCATCTCGCCGTCGATCGACATGTCGGCTCCCGCTTGTTCCGCAATGTGGCGGGCGAGGGTCACTGCCCCGGCCACTTTCTCGGTGGATGGGGTTCGCGCACTCCCCTTCGTCGAAAAACTCAACATGGCCACGCGGGGACGCCTCCCGAACACCTGTCGCGCCAAAAGACCGGCCTGAACTCCGATCGAAGCCAACTGCGGCATCGTGGGATCGGGGACAATGCCTGTATCCGCAAAGAAAACCACTCCGTCATCTCCGAACGACTTTGTGGCAAATTCCACGATGGTGCAGGACGCCACAACATCAGTGAAAGGCAACGGCTTGACGAGTTGAAGCATCGGCCTCAAAAGCGTTCCGCCCGCCGCATTGGCACCACCGACCAGCGCATCCGCCAGTCCATATTGAAGCATCATCGCGGCGAAGTAGTTCGGCTTCACCATGACCTCCCGACTATCCTTGCTTCCGGTATTGCGATAGCGCTCGAGGCGCTCCAAACGCTGACAGAAAAGCGGAAGCTCGCTGGAGGTCTCGGGATCGATGATTCCGACATGATCGAGACTGATTTTTTCCTCGTCGGCGATTTGCCTGATGACCTCGCGGCGTCCCAGCAGGATCGGGACACCGAGTTGCCGCTGGTAAAAAATCTCCGCTGCCCTTATCACACGTGGCAGCTCACCATCGGCGAAAACAATCCGCTTGGGATGCTTCCTTAATTTTTCAAAAACAGTCTCAATGAAACCCATACACTCTGAATACGAGACCAAACTGGAGAAGTATGCCTCTCGACACAAGGAGAACATAAGGAGTGCCGCTAGGGAGCTTCGCACCAGGGATCGCCGGATTTCGCTTTCCGGCAACCCGCTTTTGATGGGGATCTTGAATATCAATGACGACTCTTTCGCTGGGGACGGTCGTCTGGATACCGACTGGGCCCTCGCCCGCGCCGTTGAAATGGTCGCCGAGGGAGCGGACATCATCGACGTGGGAGGCGAGAGCGCAAGAACGAATCGAGCGGCCATTTCGGAGGAGGAGGAACTGGCGCGCGTGCGACCGTTTCTCGAAAACTTTTCCCATGCCATGCGTGCGGCCCGGCCTCGCACCGATTCGCAGGTCTTCCCTCCTCTTCTTTCTTTGAATACTTGGCGTCCCAACGTGGTGGCGGGGGCATTGGCGGCGGGGTTCGATATTTTGAACGACATGAGCGCCCTCCCGGATGAAACAAATGCCGTCCACTGCGCCACGATTGGCGCCGCTCTTCTCATCATGCATTCGAAAGGGGAGCCAAAAATCGCCCACAAGCATGTTACCTATCCTGATATCATAAGCGAGTTGCTCGCTTTTTTTGACGAGAAAACAGAGAAGGCCATCCTCGCCGGCGTCCGGCGGGAAAGCCTGATTTTGGATCCAGGAATCGATTTTGCAAAACAGGCCCCCGATAATCTTCGCATCTACCGCGAACTCGAAAAACTGCATGTACTCGGATTTCCAATCCTTCTGCCGGTCTCCCGCAAAAGTGTGATCGGGCGTGTGCTTGGCATCGAAAACCCACAAGATCGCGATGCAGGCACAATCGCCAGCATCGTTGCCGGTTGCCTTCGCGGCGCCTCGATTTTCCGCGTTCACAATGTGTCCGCCGCGTGGTTCGCCATTCGTGCTTCGGAGGCGCTCCAATGATTCTCCTGCTCCGGCTTATCCTCGGAATCACGTTCCTTTATGCAGGCATCGTCAAGGCCAGCGCCAGTCAAGCCTTTGCCATCGCACTCCTGCCATTCACCTTCATTGACACGACGTGGACCGGGCCGCTCGCCATGGGCTTGGCCTGGATGGAAATTCTGGCCGGCGTGCTTGTATTGACACCAAAAATCCATGAAGCCGGGGCGGCCATGATAGCCGGTCTGTGCGCTGTTTTTATTGCCGTTCTCAGTTGGGCTCTGTGGAACGGCTACATTGTGAGCTGCGGATGCTTCGGGGAGGATATGGCCCCCTCCGTTGGAAAAATGCTCTTGGCCATCGGGCGCGATATTTTCCTTCTTGCCGCTGCAGTGGCGATCATCGCCCTGCCGCGATGGCGGAAGAACCTGTAATGTTTTCAACCCGCTTGCGCATGCGCGATGTGGTGGTAGTTTGAGCCCGTGAAAAAGTCCGTGATACCGGTACAGATTCGAGCGCTCATTCCGACCAATGCGGGAACAGCGGTTTTCCTGGGCAATGAGGAAAAAGTCTTTACGATTTACATCGACCAGACGATCGGGTCGGCACTCAACATTTACCTCAGCGGGGCCGAAAAAGAACGCCCCCTCACCCACGACCTCCTCTCCAATGTTCTCACCGCGCTGGGCGGCAAGGTCGAGCGGGTCGTGATCAATGATTTCAAAAATGGCGTCTATTTCGGACGCCTCATCATCTCGGCTGAAAACGAACTCCATCAACACAAGATTATGGAAATCGATGCCCGCTCGAGCGATTGCATGGCGATGGCGGCACTCCAAAAGGCTCCGATTTATGTGAGCCATGTCGTGTGGGATGAGGTCGAGGATATGCGCCCCCTCCTCGAGCGCCTGCAAAACCCCGAAAAAGAGGAACCCGGCAGCGAATAAAAATCCGCCGCTATTCCAACCTCACCCGTGGATCCACAATCGCGTAGAGCAAGTCGGATGCAAGGTTCCCGGCGAGAACCAAAGCGGCAACAATGAAGTTCAACGCCACCAGCATCGGGTAATCCCGCTCGAGCACAGCTTCGTAACCAAGACGGCCCATTCCCGGATAGGCAAAGATCGTCTCCACGATCACAGATCCCCCGATCAGCGCAGGTAGAAGTCCACCAATGCCGGTAATGAGCGGGCGAATGGAGTTGCGCAGGGCATGCTTGTAGAAAATCGTCCCCTCATCGAGACCCTTCGCCCGCGCCGTGCGGATATACCCCTCGCGCAGAGTCTCCAGCATGCTGGCTCGAATGTAGCGGGATTGCACCGCGATGCCACCCAGAGAGAGGATCGTTGCCGGGAGCATGACGTGCCAGATTTGATCCAGCCACATCGAGGCCATATTCGGAAATGAAATGCCATAGGACTGGGTCCCTAGCACCGGAACCGCCGTAAATTTCACCAACCCGATCACCGCCAGATTGGCGATCCAGAACGTGGGAACGGCAATAAAAACAAACACCCCGAAGGAAATCACGCTATCCGGCGCTCGTCCGGCATACCTCGAACAAAAGACACCAATCACCAGGCCGAAAGTAAGCGAGAGGGTAATGGCGGCGACATTGAGAAGAACGGTCGCGGGCAACCGGTCGAAGATCCGGCTCATGACAGGGCGGTCGTCTTTGATGCTCCTCAGTCGGCCAGTGAAGAGATCCCGCATATTCAGCCAGTATTGCTCGTAGAGCGGACGATCGAGGTGGAACTTTTTGCGGAACATCTCCTTCACCTGCGGCGTGATCTTGGGATTCAACTCCCCCCAAGGATAGGGACTCCCCGGCGACATCGTAACCATGAAGAATGAAACCAAGCTGAAGAAAAACAGCAGCACCATGCTGATCAAGATGCGGCGAATGAGGAAATTCAGCATGCCACGACTCCGCCTAAATCCAACCCAACCATCCCACAAGCGAGGCTCCGCCAACAACAAAGAGGGGATTTGTTTTCGTGGCCGTGCAGATCACTGTGCATACGCCGGTGAGAATATAAGCCCGCCAATCATGATCCGCAGCATGGCTCATCACATATCCGCTGGCAAGGACGAGACCCACGGTCAGCGGCGCGAACCCCTTTTCGATGGCATGGCGAAGCGGGGAGTCCGCAGCCCGATTCCATATGCGGCTCACGAGAAAAACAAGCACGGCCGCAGGCAGGATCATGGCCACTGTGGCCAGGACTGCTCCGGCAAGCCCCGCCGCCTTGTAGCCCAGAATCGTCACCAGCAGAACACTCGGTCCCGGAGCGGCTTGGGATATGGCAAAAACATCCGCGAATTGCTTGTCAGTAAGCCACCCGTAGGCCCCGACCGATTTGCGGTGCATTTCAGGAATGACAGTGTTTCCGCCGCCGATGGAAAGCAACGAAAGGGAGCTGAAAAGAAGCAGAATGTGAATGAGATTCAACCCTTCGTCTTTCATGCCCCCCTCCCCTTCGGCCAAGCCCACAGAAGCGCGGGCGGGGCGACGATGGCGAGCACCCCGAGGAGCGACCAATGCAGAACCCCGTTCATCCCAAAGGTCGCAACCAAGAGCAATGCAGGAATGGCCCCCGTGATGCACTTGCGACCGGTTTTAATCGCCATCGAAAAAGTCAGGGCGACAGCTCCCGCTGCGGCTCCCTTCAGGATTTGCTGCATGGCTGGAACATCGTTGTATTTGAAGTAGGCGATGCTCATCGCCAACACAATGACCACCGGCATAAAAGTAAGGCCGAAACAAGCCGCAAAAGCACCTGCGATTCCACGGAATTTCGAGCCGACAAAAACGGCCATATTGATCTGATTCGCCCCCGGAAGGATGCGACACATTGTGAGTGCACTCAGAAACTCCTCGTCGCTCATCCACTTTTTTTCGACCACCACCACCTCTCGCGACCAAGCAGAAAGACCTCCTCCGAAAGAAGCCAGGGCGATGTGATTGAATGTCCAGGCCAACTCGACGAGAGTCGGCCCGGGATTGCTACTCGTGGTGGAGATCGGGATCATGTGAAAAATCGGTCTCCTCAGCGTGAAGAGAAGGATCCAACGGATCGGGGATTTCGTAGCGATGGGAGGCCTCCCAATCCTCCTCGAACACCTTGTCAAGCTGGGTGACGACGGCGCGATCCTCGACCACCACTCCGAGTTCGCGGCGAAGATCGAATGCGGAACGGTCGATATTCATCGAACCCACCAATGCCCGCTGCTTATCAGCAATGATGAGCTTGGCATGAAGACGCAGGTTTTTTTGTTTGTGCACCTTCGCGCCCGCTCGGCTAATGACGCGCAGGGACGAAAATGTGTCGAGAATGTCGCAGTCGCTGATTCCATGCTTGCCTCCGCAGAGGACTTTCACCTTCACGCCTTTCTCGGCAGCGTTTGCAATACGGTCCAGCAAGGTGGCATCGACAAATTTCGGATGCTGGATGTGAAGCGTCTGCTTCGCGGAATCGATAAAGTAAGCCATTTCCTCACGGGAGCGTTTATTGCTCCAGAGCAGACCGGCATTCGTGGCAGGAGCCCAATCGTCCTCCCGCCAATCCGCCTCGAAGCAGTCGATGATCTGCCGGATCTTCGCCGGATCGCGTGTCACGACCCCATAGTCCCTCGTCAGGGTGAAATACTTTTCACACAGATTGAAGGTGGCGATGAGCGCAAGTTGGTCGTCAACGACCAGCGACTTCTCGTGGGTCACATAAAACCGCGGACTCGCCCACTTCGCCTCGACATCATTTTTTTTGAGCCACTCCATGGTCTCATCATTGGCGCGACTTCCCCCCGAGCGTTTCGAGTTCAGCATGACACGGACTCGCACTCCGGACTTTCGCGCATCCCCGACGGCTTGAAGAATATCGGGATGGGTAAAAGTAAATTGCTTGAGAAGAAGCGTGTGTCTGGCCTGGCGAATCAGGTCGACTACAGGCGCCGGTCCTTCATTGGGCTGCACGATGAGTTGCGAGGTGGTGTTCGACATAAATAGGAAAGCTGGCAACGTGCACAATTCTTGAATCTTTCGCAAGCGCGAGGAGTTGCTTGAATTGGCCCGGGTATGGGACTACAAGGGCTTATGGCTCGCAAAAAGAAATCCTCCCCCCAGCCGACGTGGCTGATCGCGGTCATAGTCTTTGCCGTGGTGGCTTTTATCGGTTCCCGATTTTTCAATTCCCAAGAGACCGATCCATACCGGACCATTCCGCTACTGAGCGCTTCCTCCTATCTCGAAAACTCCAACAGTCTTCGCGGGAATGTTTACAAACTGAGGGGCACCGTCGCCGAGTCACTCGCCTGGTCGCCGGATTCCGGCAGACTCATCGCCATCAATGTGGATGACGAGCAACTCCCGCTGCTTGTGACGCCCGAGTTCAGTTCGATGAATATCCAAAAGGAGCAAAAGCTCATTTTCGTCGTGGAAGTCGATGAAAAGGGCATCCTCAGGACTAAAAAAGTCAACAAATCGTGAAAATTTCCGCCCTTGTTCCGATTGTTTGGTTGCTAGTTTGCCTGCCTGTTTTTTCGCAAGATATTCCAGCAGGGGCGGGCGACTCAAAGGCGGCCACTGGTGGCGCCAGACCGCCCCAAGCGAATGAGGGCTTCATCGGCCGCGATATACCCGCCTTCGATCCCGGCAGCGAAGTCATGAGCTATGATGGCAAGCTTTGGAACATCAATAACAACCGTATGTTCCGGGCCAGATTTGAGAAATTCCTGAATGCTCCAGCGGCCACCTCCGAGTCCGACCTCGCCTACCGTCAAACGATTGACCGGATACTCGACCTTATTTCTCCAGGCAAGGCCACGAAACAAAACCAAGATGCCGCATTCGCGCTGCTCAAGAAGGCTTCGGAGTACAAAGAAGACGCCAATCTCTGCCGCACGCTCTCGGATGCCATCTATTCCTCGACTTCCAGCCTGACAACGATCGAGAAACTCAAGCGCGAAAATGTCCTCCTGGAAAAGCAACGTACCACAGCGGAGTGGAACAATCAGATGGCGGCAAAAAATATTTCGCTACCCACCAGCCAGAAGGATTCGGCCCAACGCCAAGAGGATCAAAAAAATGAGCGCGAAGCTCGAATGGCGTCAACCAAGCGCCAATTATCGGATATCGGTCAGACGATCGAAAACAACAAGGTCCGTATCGCCCTCACGGAGATGACAACCAAAGGCCACCTTCAAGCTCTGATCATGCAGTTTTTTGCAACCCGGAGATTCGAGCATGTGATTATCGCCAACCGATTTTACAGAGCCATCTACACCGACGGAGATAACTCGATCGAAGTATTCAAGAAGATGGTCAACTCACTCCCCATAAACAAAGATGCGGGCCAGGCGAAAATCAGCGCCGAATTCGATCCGCAGGTTTCAGCCTCCGAGGGAGTGCTGGACAACAATGCCGGAGCAAGCGCAGGTGGAGGAAATAAGAATGGCACGAACGTGAATATATACAACGGCAATGCCCAACAACGAACTGGCAATTCCCTTTCGGCAAGGGGCATGAAGATGGGATTGGACAATTTCGGCATCGAGAGCATGACAGGAGGTGCCGCTTCTGCAGCGCAGAGTATCAGCAAGCTCATCAGCTCACTGAGCCAGATAGACGCCCTCGCGAATGAAGCGATTCGCGATGTGAATGAAGGCGTGGAAGCCTACAAATTCCTTCTGGAGCAGGGCGAATTGCAAAGTGCCACGGAGCGGCTGCAAGAAACCTTCGCCTTGGGTGAATATATGCCAAGTATTCGACTTCTACCCCGGGAGGACAAACGCAGGGCACTCGAGTTCACCCAGAAAAGCAATGAACTCCTCGCCGCCCTTGAAGTCAACGACCTCACACGCGCCGAAAAATTGGTGCACGAAATCGAGGGCCTGGCGAAAGACTTCGACCCAAGCAAGCCCCTCGCCAAAATCGAAACCGCAAAAAGCATCAGCAGCATGCACCTCGCCAAAGCCCGCAACGCGGCTGTATCCGGCGACAAATCCTCGATGGAAAAGGAACTCCGCGCCGCTGCCGAAATCTGGCCCAGAAATCCGGCTCTGGCTGAAGTGGGAACTACGATCTCCAATCAATCGGATATCCAACAGCAGGCCATGAATGATTTTGACCGCCTCAAAAGCCAAAAAAACTACCGTCAGATTTACAATGACAAGCTGCGCTTCATCGCCGCCGCCGCTCTCTATCCCGAAAAACAACAGGAATTGGCCGACATCCTCCAGCAGATGGCCGCCGTGGAAGGCGCCATCATCAAAGCCAAGGAGATCGCCCAGCGCGGGGACTCGGCCGGTGCATGGGAAAGCGTGGAAGCCGCACAGAAAGAATTTCCCGATGACACCGAACTCAACCAACTTCGCGCCGATCTCACCACGCGGGCGGCTGATTTCGTGCAGGCGCTCAACGAGGCCGTCGAATACGAGAAAAAAGACCAACCCGGCTCCTCTCTCGCCTGGTATTTGAAAGCCCGAAAGAAATACCCCGCCAGCCAGTTTGCGAAGGAGGGCATCCAGCGCCTCGGCCGGCAGATCCTCCCTAATTCGAAATAAAACCGAATCGGGAAATGAAACAAAAGATTCTCATCGTGGATGGCCACAGCATGATCTTTGCGTTTCCGGAACTCACGATTCAGCACAGGAATAATACGGCCAACGCGCGGGATGGCCTCATTCGCCTTCTCACCGGACTGCAAGACGCCACAGATTGGACGGTTGCTGTCGTTTTCGATGGCAAGGGCCCCAAGGCCTCCAGCGAAGGGTCTCCGCACGGAATTGCGGTTTTTTACTCCCGCGAGGGACAAACGGCGGATGCCATCATCGAGCGCCTTGCCGCAAAATACGGCGCAGACTTTCAAGTCACCGTTGCCACGAACGATCGCATGGAGCGCACAACCTCGGAATCATTCGGATGCGACTCGATTTCCGCCACACAACTCTTCATTGAAATCGAGCGGGCCAACGAATCCCTGAGGGAAAAAATCCGCCGCCTACAATGACGCGGGGGAATTGCGCTTGACCCCGGCTTCGCGTCCAGAAAAGTTGACGGACATGGCAAGAGGGGATCACCAGCCGGACTGGCACAGGGAAACACTTCCGCAAGAAAGCCTGAAAAATGCTTTTTGAAGTCGTTCATACCACGGATTACCGCTATAGCGTGCCGGTGAGCGAGGCCTACCTTGAGGCTCGCCTGACCCCACCCGAACGCGAGGAACAGGAAGTCCTTTCGCATCGGATTGATTTCCACCCGGAGGCCAAAATTTCCGAGTACACGGACTATTTTGGCAATGCAGCCACATTTTATTCCATGACGCTTCGTCATGAAAAACTCAGAGTGTCGAACCGCATGACGGTGCGCACAAAGCCTCGAAATCTGGATCTGGAGGCCTTGAATCTCAATGTCACCGAGGCAAGACAGATCTTGGGATCCTCGATGTCGGATATTTTCGATTACTTGCAGCCGACGGAAGCAGTGCCGAACGGGGGACCGGCGGCATCCTGGGCAAAGAAGTTTTTCAAAAGCTCCACTCCGGTTCGCGTGGCATTGCAGGATGTGAACGAGGCCATTCACGAGCATTTCACCTACAAATCCGGTGCGACCGAGAACTCCACACCTCTGGCAAGCATTTGGAAAAAGCGCGAAGGCGTCTGCCAAGACTTCGCTCACATCATGCTCAGCATTCTTCGTGCAGCGGGACTACCGGGGAGATACGTCTGTGGCTACATCGAGTCCGACTCGCCCAAAGCCAATGGCACAGAAGGGAACCTTGTCGGATCCCTCGCCACACACGCTTGGGTCGAAGTCATGCTTCCAGGCCTTCGCTGGGTGGCGCTCGACCCAACAAACAAACAGTGGTGCGGCGAACGCCATATCACGGTCTCCGTCGGCAGGGATTTTTCGGACGCCGCTCCGGTACGCGGCACCTTCAAGGGCTCTGGCACCCAAAGCATAGGCGTGAGTGTCACCATGCGGCGGTTGCCGGAGACGCGTGGGCTAGGCTTAAATCAGTCCCGAAACACGATCGCGCGCGTTCCGTGAACCAGCACCCTATCCTCGACGTGAAATCGAACCCCACGCGCGAGAGCCAATCGCTCGCAGTCCCGGCCCATCCTGACAAGGTCATCTGGCACGTGATAATGCTCCACCCGGGCAACCTCCTGCTCGATGATCGGCCCCTGATCAAGGTCGGACGTGGCATAGTGGCATGTGGCTCCGATTAGCTTGACTCCCCGTTCAAACGCCCGGCGGTAGGGATTCGCTCCCACGAAGGCAGGTAAAAACGAGTGGTGAATATTGATAATACGGCCCTCGAACTCCTGACACAGCCAATCGGGCAGGATTTGCATAAAGCGTGCGAGAACGATCAACTCGGTATTGCACTCCCGCAACCGCACAGCGAGCTTCTCAAACGCAGCCGACTTGTCACCGTTGAAATCGATCTCCTCGAAGGCCACTCCCTCACGCTCCACAATCCCCCGGCATTCGCCATGATTGGAAAGCACCATCGGAATCGAGATATTCAATTCCCCTGATCGCCACCGCCAAAGCAGATCGGTAAGGCAATGGTCCTGGCGACTTGTCAACATAACAGCATTCACCGGTCTATCACTCGGACGCAAAGTCCACTCCGCCCCCATTGGCGTTGCGATGGACTCGAACTCCGAGCGAAACTCCGATGGATCGGAGGCAATTTTTCCACCAGTGAAGGCAAGTCGACTGAAGAACCACTTTGAAAGGGGATCGGTGTATTGACTGACCTCAAGCAGGTTTCCACCCGAGGCGGCAATAAATCCGGTAATCCGTGCCAGCAAACCAACCGCATCGGGACAATGCAGCTTGAGAATATGCGTTTTCATCAAACCAGTGCGGCAGGCTCAGGCGTGGGCGCGACTTGGGGAGCGACCGGAGCAGGCTTCGGTTGTTCCTTGGTATGGCTGCCACCATCACCCCCACCCCCACCTCCCTTGACATGAGGGTCGAAATAGTGGTCCAAGGCCAAGAAAAACGCCTTGGAATGGCGGGCGAAGAAAAAGTTGAAAAGCACGACCGGCGAGATGACGCAAAGGAGCAAGATGGGCAGGTTCAAATGGTGGAAATATTCCAAGTAACAATAGATGGCGATCCCGAGTAGGCTTCCGCCGCCATAATTGATCGCCCAGATGGATAGAAGAAAATAGCCCAGTTCCCGCTCATAAGCATACCCGCAGCGCGGACACCCATCCAGCGGCGTGAAGTAATCCCGCAGGCGACGAATGCGATGAATCGGCATGAAGATCGGCTTCGTTCCACACTCCGGACACTTCAAGAGGCAGGCACGGAAGAAATACTTTAAGGCGCGGCGAAAATCGAGATTCATGAAAGCGAATAAGCCACAGATTTATTGATGAAATACCACGCATGGCAAGCCGTCTGGAAGCGGATCTGCATTGCAGACAACGGGAATATCGGTTTCATGGCAAAATGACTTTACGGTTATCCCTCGGGATTTGCATGGCAATTTTCACACTGCTTCTTGCCGGTTGCGGAAAAGTGCACACTCGCGCCGACCTGGTCTTCCTGAACGGAGCCGAACCCGAAACCCTCGATCCCGCCATCATCACAGGCCAACCCGAAGGCCGTATCGTCAACGCGCTTTTCGAGGGCCTTTGCGCCTATGACGAAAATGGGCAACCTTCCCCCGGGGTCGCTGAAAGCTGGGAGATCTCGCCAGATGGAAAAACCTACACCTTTCACATCCGCCCCAATGCCAAGTGGAGCGATGGATCTCCCCTCACGGCCCGCGACTTTGTGAAATCATGGCACCACACGCTCAAGCCCGAAACCGGCTCCCAATACAATTATCAACTCTATCCGATCAAAAACGCCCAAGCTTTTGCAGAAGGGAAACTCACCGATTTTTCGCAGGTGGGTGTTCACGCCGTCGATGATCGGACGCTCCGCGTGGATCTCGAAAACCCCACAAGCTACTTCCTTCAACTCTGCGCCTTCCCGACCCTCCACCCTCTCCCAGTCGAACTGATCAAGCGAGTCGGAGACGATTGGGTCAAACCAGGTAACCTTGTTTCGAACGGGGCCTACACACTGGAGAGTTGGCGTATTAACGACAAAATCCGCCTTCGCAAAAACGCCATGTATTGGGATTCCGAGAATGTGGCCCTGGAAACCATCGACGTGCTTCCTATCTCGGATGCGAATGTGGCCTTCAATTTCTATGCCAGCGGACTTGCCGATCTGATGATGGATAAGGGACTCGCCCCGCCGGCGTTGCTGGAGGATTTAAAAAAGCGTCCGGACTTCCATGCAGCCCCGTTCTTAGGAATTTACTTCCTCCGCTACAATTGCGAACGAGGCCCCTTCAAGGATGAACGCGTCAGAAAGGCGTTTTCACTGGCCGTGGATAAAAAGCGTATCGTGGATAAAATCACTCGCGCGGGAGAACTCCCCGCCAGCGGCTTCGTTCCTCCAGGAATAGCGGGCTTCCAAGGCACCGACGGATTGCCATTTGATCCGGCTCAAGCCGTGCGGTTGCTTGCCGAGGCAGGGTTTCCTGCCGGCAAGGGATTTCCGAATGTGATCTACCTTTACAGCAAGAGCGAACTCAACGAAGCCATCGCCGTCGAACTCCAAAACATGTGGCGTGATTCGCTCGGGGTGAATGTGAACCTCGTTCGCCAAGAGTGGAAAGTGTATCTGAACTCGCTTTCGCTTCTGGACTATGACATCGCCCGATCCAGCTGGGTCGGCGACTATGCAGACCCGAATACTTTCCTCGACATGTTCCTCACCGGCGGCGGCAACAACCGCACCGGATGGAGTTCCCCGGGCTATGATGCCCTTCTGGCCACGGCCTCGCGGGAGCTCAATCCCTCTCGTCGGTTTGAAATCCTACGGGAAGCAGAGGATCTTCTTGTAAAAACCGCCATCCCGGTCTGCCCGATTTACTACTACGTTGGCATTCAACTCTACGATCCCGCCAAACTTGATGGCATTCGGGCCAACGTCCTCGACGAACACCCGCTTCGCAAAATCCGCAAAAAACAATAGTTCATGGGTCGTTAACGCTCGGCTTGCAGGAGTTGGTGGCTTTTTCGTTGAGCCTCAGGCGTCCTTGATCCATGATCTCAAAAGATATGAAAATCGGGACATCCTCTATAGCGCCACTGCTGGCTTCGATCCGCGTCCCATCCTGCGAGGCCTCCCATCACTCCCTGACGTCTGCACAAATCCCGTTCAAGAACATCTCGAGCAGCGACCTCGTCCGTAAAAACAGCTTCAAACTGGAACCTGCCGCCCTGCAAATGACGCTTACTGCACACGGCATCGCGACCGAATAACTTGAGCGACTTCGTTTATCCGAAAAACTACGACGTTGTTGTGATTGGTGCCGGCCACGCCGGCATTGAGGCCGCCTTGGCCTCAGCCCGTCTCGGTTGCGTGACTCTTCTTCTGACCCAGAACGCGGATACCGTGGGCCAGATGTCCTGCAACCCCGCCATCGGCGGACTCGCCAAGGGCCACATGGTTCGAGAGATCGACGCCCTCGGGGGTGCCATGGGCCTTAATACCGACGCCACCGGCATTCAATTCCGCATGCTGAATGCCACAAAAGGGCCCAGCGTCCGAGCCCCCCGCGCGCAATGCGACAAAAAAGCCTACCAGTTCCGGATGAAGGTCCTCTTGGAACGCCAACCTCACCTTGATGTTAAGCAGGCCAACGTGACCAAGCTCATCACCGGCGACAATGGCATCGAGGGACTGGAGACCAACCTCGGCCTTAGCTTCAACACTCGCGCCGTGGTCGTCACCACAGGTACCTTTATGCGCGGGCTTCTCCATGTGGGACTGCGAAATCAAGCCGGCGGACGCCTTGGAGACACCGTTTCCACGTTCAGCGATTGCCTGCGCGACCTCGGCTTTGAAGTCGCTCGATTCAAGACCGGAACGCCCTGCCGCCTTCTGGCAAAGAGTATCGATTTCTCCAAATGCGAAGCCCAGCATGGCGATGAACCAGCTCCCGTTTTCAGTTTCCTAGCGGACACAATCCGTCGCGGCGAGGATGATATATTCACCCTCAACGAATGGCGCGATGGAGCCTTCCACACCCGCCAGATCCCCTGCTGGATCACCTACACAACGTCAGCCACCCACGAGATCATCCGATCCAACCTCCATAAATCCCCTCTTTATTCTGGAGTCATCGAAGGTGTCGGCCCGCGCTACTGCCCGAGCATTGAAGACAAGGTGGTGAAGTTTGCGGAAAAAAACCAACACCAACTTTTCTTGGAACCGGAAGGCCGCCACAGCGATGAAATCTATGTCAACGGCGTTTCCACCAGCCTGCCGTTCGATGTTCAATACGCGTTCATGCGCAGTGTTCCGGGACTCGAGAATGCCGAGATTTTGCGTCCCGGCTACGCGGTGGAATATGATTACTGCCCACCCACGCAATTACACACCACGCTCGAAACCAAGCGTATGCCGGGGCTTTACTTTGCTGGTCAAATCAACGGAACTTCGGGCTATGAAGAGGCCGCTGCACAAGGCCTGGTGGCAGGCGCAAACGCCGCCCTGAAGTGCCTCGGTCGCACGGCCCTCACGATCGCACGCCATGAAGGCTACATCGGCGTTTTACTGGACGATCTTGTCACTCGCGGCACACCGGAACCCTACCGCATGTTCACCAGCCGGGCGGAATACCGCCTCCTCCTGCGACAGGACAATGCCGACCTCCGACTCACGGGCAAAGCAATCGAACTCGGTCTCGCCGATCCCGAGCGCACCTCCCGCTTCCGCGAAAAACACACTCAATTCACCACCCTCAAGAGCAAACTCAAGGAGTTCAAGGTGGACACGATTCCGCTCGAGCGTTGGCTCAAGCGCCCCGAAAACACCTGGCAATCCATTTCCTCCGAAATCCTCTCGCAATTCCCGATTCCGGTTTGGGAGCAAATCGAAACCGATCTGAAATACGCCGGCTATCTCACCCGCCAGGAAGAGCAAATCGCGCGCTCCGCCAGGCACGAGAACAAAACCATCCCGGATTGGCTGGACTACGCCAAGATCAACGGACTTCGCACCGAGGCCGTTCAGAAACTCACTCAAATCCGCCCCGAGACCCTTGGCCAAGCGGCCCGCATCAGCGGTGTCACTCCCGCCGATGTCGCCCTTTTGGGCATCTGGATCACCCGGGGCAACGAAACCATTCCATCACCATGAGCACGCCCAACCGTATCGAGACCAAGTTCCAATCCCTCCGTGCCGCAAAACAGTGCGGTTTCATCGCCTATATCACGGCTGGCGATCCGACACTCGACACGACCGTCTCACTGGTCGCCACTCTCGAAAACTCGGGCGTGGACATCATCGAACTCGGCATCCCGTTTTCCGACCCCCTTGCCGACGGGGCGACGATCCAAGCCGCCTCGAATCGCGCCCTTGCAGCCGGCGCCAGCGTGAAAGGCGTGCTTGAATCCGTAAAAAAAATCCGAACGACCTCGCAGATCCCGATCGTCCTCTTCACCTACCTGAACCCGATTTATGTCTATGGGTTCGACAAATTCCATGAGGATGCCTCCGCAGCCGGTGCGGACGGCGTTCTGATCCTCGATCTCCCTCCCGATGAGGCTGCAAGAAATACCGAACTTTCGAAATCGCTCAACTTGCTGTCGATCCGGCTTATCGCTCCGACGACACCACCGGAACGCATGGGTTTGATTGCGAAATCCGCAGAAGGTTTTATTTACTACGTTTCCCGGGAAGGTGTCACCGGCGAGCAAACCAGCCTGTCCGCCAGCATCGGCTCACAAGTTCGCGAAATCCAATCCCACACCAACCTTCCCATCGCCGTTGGATTCGGGATTTCCACACCCGAACAAGCAGCCGAAGTCGCCAAGGAAAGCGACGCCGTCGTCGTCGGCAGCGCCATCGTCCGCCGGATCGGCGAATTCGGAACCCATCCGAATCTCAACGCCGAAATCACTGCTTTCGTCGCCCCCATCGCCCAAGCGATCAAGCAGGGATAGAGATCCCCGCCGTCATGCCCCTTTTGTCGAGGGCGGATCAAATCCAAAAAACACATTTTTGGTTTTGCTTTTACTTGGCATTATTGCCAAGCATTAATACATTCATGAATCTGCATAAAATAACACGATCGGATGTTCGTGCTGGGATAATTAAAGCCCTAGCACATCCTTCACGGGTTCGAATTGCTGAGGCCTTATGCGATGGTGAGCGCTGCGTGCAAGACCTCACAATCTTGGTCGGATCGGATATGTCTACCGTATCCAAACATCTCTCTATAATGAAGAAATCCGGCTGGCTTGAAGTAGAGAAGCGAGGCCTCAACCAATTTTATCGCCTACGCTGCCCTTGCCTTCTGGAGTTTTTTCGCTGCGTGGATTTGATTGATCTCATGGCTCTGAAAAGCAAGCCTACCGCTCCCTGTTGCTGAGATAAAAATTTGGCTATTTAAGAAATTAACAATCAACCAACGTTAAGCTGACACTCTCGATTTTTTACTCCTTAAACTCAACCTCATCCCAAGCCGATGCCGACCTACGTTTACGAAACCATTACTGAAAAAGAAACACCGGAGTGCTTTGAGATCAAACAATCCATCCACGATGCCGCCCTCACCAACCATCCGGAAACCGGGAAGCCCGTACGCCGAGTGATCGTCGCAGGGAATTTGCTCACCAAGTCGAGTTCATCCGGACCGTCATCGGGCAGAAGTTGCGGATGCGGAACAACCGGCTGTTGCTAGGGCCCACCCATGAAATCCAAAGATAGTCCCACTAAAGGAAGACAGCTCGATTTTTTTGAACGCTACCTGACGATTTGGGTCTTCACCTGCATGGCTATCGGTCTCGGGTTGGGCCGCCTATTCCCGGATCTGACGCGCCACATCGGGACTTGGGAATTCGGAACAGAATCCCACGTTAACGTTCCTATCACCATTTTGATTTGGCTGATGATTTATCCCATGATGCTGAAGATCGACTTTGGCGGAATCCGAGGCGTTTTTGCCAAGCCCGGCGGATTATTCATCACGCTCTTTGTGAATTGGATCGTGAAGCCTCTGAGCATGGCCGGACTTGGGTGGCTTTTCATCACAACTCTCTTCGGCGACGTACTGGGATGGATCGATACGGAGTCCGCTAAAAACTATGTCGTCGGCTTGATCATTCTCTCCGCCGCTCCCTGCACAGCAATGGTCTTCGTTTGGAGCTACCTCACCGATGGCGATGGCCCCTACACATTGGCACAGGTTGCCATCAATGACTTGATCATGATTTTTGCTTTTGCGCCGATCGTGATGTTGCTGGCAGGGGTCGCAGGCGTTCACATTCCAAGCGGAGTTCTTCTCACCTCGGTAGTGGCCTTTATCGTCATCCCCCTCACAGCTGGCGGGTTGAGCCGGGAGGCCTTGTTGCGAACCCTCGGACGCGAATGGTTCGAGACGCGCTTTCTTCCCATCTTTCGTCCGGTAACCATCATCGCCCTGCTTTCCACACTCACTCTGATATTTGCATTTCAGGCCGACAACATCATCCAAAATTGGACTGCTGTTCTTTTGTTATCCGTTCCGATCCTTATCCAAGTGTATTTCAACTCCGGACTCGCCTACGTGCTCATGAAGCGATTTCAAATCCGCCACGATATTGCCACCCCGGGGGCGCTCATCGGAGCCAGCAACTTTTTTGAATTGGCGGTAGCCGTTGCGATCACCCTCTTCGGCCCCGCCTCTCCCGCCGCATTGGCGACCGTTGTCGGTGTTCTCGTCGAAGTTCCCGTCATGCTTTCCGTCTGCAAGGCCTGTGTGCGCTCCCGAAATTGGTATCAGAACTCTATTTCTCGAAGCCACCGATGAAACCTTCCATCCTCATCCTTTGCACGGGAAACTCCTGCCGCAGCCAAATGGCCGAAGGAATCCTCCGCGAAACCGCA
>JALQZP010000090.1 GCA_023258235.1 Terrimicrobiaceae bacterium
TGATTCCGATTCTCATTAACATTGAGTTGCGATGAATAGTTCGAGCCATTCGCGTCGAAGGGCGTCGCGCTGCTGTTGATCGCATTGAAGTTCGGGAATGCACCCGCCTCGTTGCCGAACGGAAAATAGGTGCCAGCGTAACGGACGCGAACATCCAAGAAGGGCTTCACACGCTCCACCCACTTGGGAAGACGCACGGCGGAGGAGATTTGGTTGGAAACCTTATCCGTGGCGAGCTCGAGCTTGATCTCTTCCTTGATCTGATCCTTCACGGGTTGCGGGATGTGGGTCACGCGAATGTCCCCCGAGGAAGCGGCTGGGATACCGCTTTCCGCAGGCGCGGAAGACGCCACAACTTGAACGGCGGCGGCTTGAGCGATGGCAACCATGTCGGACTGGGACTGGGACCGAACAGCCTCCGCTTCCGCCTCCGCTTGGCGGATCATTTCTTTCGCTTCATCCGCGTCAAGAATGCCACGCTTCACGAGTTTGTTTATGAGATTGATGGTCACGTTGCCGGTCGGAGTCGATGTGGCTGCACCTCCCGTTGGGAGTGGGGCCTCGACGCTGGTGGGTTTGGACGACCGAGTTAACTCCTCTTCCGCTTGAGTTTTCTGTGCAGGCGTCGGCTCAGGAGTGGCTTTGTGTACTGGGGGCGGTTCGGGTATCGGAGCTGGTTCAGGAGTTGCTGCAGGCTCCGGTGGCGGGTTGTTTTGCACGTAGTCGAAAACGATCGATTTTCCGGTCTGGGCAACAGTGTAGTCCTGCGCTTTGGCTGTCAGTAAGGTGCCGAGCAAGGGCACAATGGCAAGGCGAAGGGTGAAATTGGGAATACTCATGGTTTATTTAATTGGGTCGGGTGGCTTGCAGTCGCATAACGATCGGCATGGGCATGCCTTCCGGTGGCGCTCCCTGCATTTGCAGGCCGGTTAAAATTTCTTGAGTGATGGCGGCATCCGTGGCGGGGTCACCCGCGCTGCCTTCGAGGGTGGATCGGGTGACTCGACCGGTGGAGTCCACCCAGAGGCGCACCTTGACATTAAGCGTCGCGGATTTTGTTTTTTTGTGATTGCGGAGCGACTGAACGACCTTCGATTGGACTTGCCCCGCAAAGGCTCCGTATTTCGACCCCTTACTACCTTTTCCCGTCCCGGTGCCGCCGATCATTCCATTTCCACCGCCTTTGGATAAGCCGAAGGCATCGGGTCCATTTCCTTCAATATTGGTTCCCAGTGGAGCAGGTTCGGGAGCTGCTTGAGGCTCAGGTTCCGGCGGTTGTTCGGGTGTGAATTTTTCTTCTTTTACCGTTTCAGGCTCAGGTGGCGGCTCCTTCGGTGGTGGTGGCGGCGGCGGGGGCGGCGGAGGTGGGGGCGGAGGGAGCGATATACTCACCATGCTGACCGAGGATTTCTTTTTAGGAGCCTGCTTGGGTGCGAGCGCAAAATACGCGACAAGACCCGCCAAAAGAACACCACCCACGATGACCTTGGTTTTGTGTTTCGCAAAGAAACTGATCTCTTCGTCGTCTTCGTCGCGCATCGGATTTTTTATTTGGGCCCTACGGTGGCGAGACCGATTTGTTTGATGTCCAGCCTGCCGAGCACGTCGAGGACATCCATCACAAGTTGATACTGCGTGGCGCGGTCACCCCGCACCACAACTGGAAATTCGGGGACTTTGGATTTATGCTCGGTGAGCTTGGATTCGAGTTCGGGAAGGGTCACTGGCACCGTATCCAAAAATATTTTTCCCTCGTTGTTCACCGTTATGGATTTGCCTTTGGGCCCCCCCACTGCCGGCGCTTTACTGCCCTTCGGCAAGTCTACCTTCACGCCTTGAACTCCCGCCGTAGTCATGATGATGAAAATCAGGAGCAAAACCAGATAGAGGTCCACCATCGGGGTGACGTTGATATCGTCGTAGGATTTGTCGTCGCCGGCGTCCATGGTCAGGCGTTTTTTGAAGCGATGGCGGCCATAATCTCGGCCGACTCGCTTCCATTGGACTCTTCATTGCGGGCCGCCTCTTCAGGGGTGCGGACTTGGCGAATCGGAACGGTTCGTTGGCTCTCGCCGGGTGGCGGATAAAACTCGGCAACCTTCGCCACAAACTCGTCAATGAAGACCTGCATCGAGGCACTAACCCCTTTAATGCTCGTATTGAGAAAGCTATACATGAATAGAGCAGGAATAGCGACGAGCAGACCGACCGTTGTCGCGAGAAGTGCGCTCGCGATACCGGGCGCGATCGAGTTCACATCGACCTCTCCGGATTTGGCGATGATAGCAAATGTGATCATAACTCCAACGACGGTTCCAAGCAGGCCGACATAGGGTCCGCCAGCGATACTGACAGTGAGATAGACGAGACCTTTACTAAGGCGGTGCTGCTCGTGGACTAGCGCTGCATCCAAAGCAGCACGAATCGCTTGGATAGAACGGGCGGAGAGGCCCTGGCCTTTGTTTTTGCCAAATCCCAGACGATGGCGAATTTCCTCCGAACCCACATGATAGATATGATACAGAGGGGAATCAGCAAGGAGAGCGAGACCTTTTTTGCCAATCTTACCCCCAAATGTTTTAGCCGACTTGGGATTGTCGAGATCCATTTCGGTGAGGTCCGCCGCAACGTCCTTCCAGAGACGCTGGAACTCAGCGTTGCCCTTTTTGATTTTGCCAAGGCTGCTGAATTTGAGAACGGCCACCGACCAACCCGCAATCATCATGATTACGCAAAGCCCAATGGCCATCCAACCATCGAACATCATGTTGTGGGCAATATCGCCGAAGAGGGCTAGGTGCTGCATGACACCGCTATGTCCCCCACTCTCGCCGCCCTCGCTCTCACCATGGGCGATGAGCTTGGTGCTGGAGTCATTACCGGTTTGGCTGACGTAGGAAAACTGCACCCAGCCATTCGTGCGAGCAGTTTTTGAAATTTCCAATTCGTCCAGCTCACCCACGGCTCCATTTTTGCCATCCTTATCGGCACCGAGAACCGCTGCCGAATTGAGCACGGGAAGACCTTGACTGATTTTCGAGTATTCCTTCCCGTCGATGAATAGCGTGGTCGCCGAACCATCGCAAACCACCGCCAGATGCTTCCAGACATTGACCGCGACCGGCTCGCCTGCGGTCGACTGGGATTTAGAACCCGCGTTGCGAATCAGCAAATAGGGCACGCCATTTTGGAACCCGACTTGGAACTGGTTGTCACCCGCATCCCAATCAAAAAGAACTCCCTTCTCCGTAAGCGTGGTCAGCTTAACCCAAGTCGAGAGACTAAAAGGTTGCCCAGGTGCGGCACTCAAGGTCGAGGAACCAGGAATCTTGATCGCCGTGTTGCCGAGGAGTCTCATCCCAGAACCAATGAGCGCGCCCTCCGAGAGCGTCCCACCAGAAGACGCGTTGTTCGCATTTTTCGTGGCATCGGTGGGCGTAGGTGTATTGAGGTTATAGACAAGAATGGTCTCCGCGTCGTAGGCGGCTTTGGGATCAACGTTGTCCTCTGCCTTCAATTCCGCATTTCCGCTGTAGAGCCAGATTTTATTTTGCGCCCCGGGCTTGATCGCTGGGATCTTGACCCAAACGAAACCTTCATTCATGAGGGCATCCCATTTTTCCACGCGGTGCTCGAGGGGGGTCTTGTCATCCTCGGCAACGAAGCGCAGGTCGCTCCCATCTTCCTTAGCAGATTCAAAGTTGAAATTACCCTGGTGCAAACGGAGGAGGACCGTTGCAGTGCCGACTGGTCCAGCGATCTCGAAACCGGTTTTTGTCGTATCAATCGTAATGGGTTTGCGAGCCGTCCACGCTGTATTCCACCAAGCTTGGGAATCGGCTTGAGAGCCGATTAACGCGGCAAGAGCGATGAGTGATGTTTGGATGAATGGGTTTGTTTTCATGGCATGCGGTTAGAGTTCTAGGGAGACACGGAAGGTGAACAATGGTTGGCCGGCTTGTGACGGAGATTGAGTGACCTGGGGGATACCGATGAGGAATTCCCCATTCACATGCTCGATCAGGCGCAGCGATGTTCCCACGCCTAAGCTCCAGAGCGTAAATTGATTTACTTGCTCCGGAAGAGGGTCGTTTAGCATCGCGTAGCCGGCATCAATGAATGCAAAAAATCGCCACTCATTTCCCTCGGGAAGCCACCCGAGTAAGGAAGGGGTCCTAAGCTCCAATGTACCGCAAACGGCATTGTCCCCCACAACACTAGACTCCAAATACCCGCGCACCGTGCTGAGACCACCAAGGCTAAACTGCTCGGTATCGACCAAGGGATTGGCTGTAGCCTGACCTTGCAAACCTCCCACAAGCTGGAAATCCCACGCCAACTTTTGCGTGTGCTCGATCCCACCACGCAAGTAGAAAAAATTTGCGCTCGCATTGTAGCGACGATTATCGAAGTCAATCGCCTCCTCGGTTCCCGTTCCGCGGAAAGCGAAGGTCACCCCCGCGTTGAATTCGGTCTGGTAGTGCTTACCGATCGAGCTGGCGTTGTAGTTCAGGCTGAACGGCCAGTAAGTCAGCGGACTGGAGACAATTTGCTCATTAACAACCAAATCCTGCGCGAAATCTTTGTAGTCTAGGCCGAAGCTGGCAGAGTGGTAGAACCCTTTTTTCGAGGGCAGGTTTACCAAAAACCTCCCACCATAAATCTCACCATTGCCAAGGGAACTTGACCCGCCGAGAGTCGAGACCTCACTGTTTTGGCGGGTCGCCGAGAGCATGAGCGAGAGCCAGTTGATCGAGGGGGTGCGAGCGATGTAGTAGCCAGAGTAAATAAGGGCGTCGCTGGGTCTCTGCGGGGCGATCTGAAATGCGCCACCAATCGTGTGACCCCATTGCCAAAGATTGTCGTAGCGCACAGCCGCATCCAAGCGGAGTGGCGTCGTATTTGCGCTGTAACGATTATTGATTTCCACGCTGCCGTGAAGCGGAAATTTGTCCTTCACGGTCAACTCGACATCCACCGTTCCTGGGATCTTGCCCGCTGTTAGCGAAGGCGTGATTTGGCAGTCCCCCTGCTGGTTCAGCCCCATGATATCTTGTTGTATATCATTAAAGTTAGGCACATTTCCCTCAGTCAACGAAGGAGCCATTTTTTTGATTTTCTCGATATCGAAAAATCGCGACCCCTTGACGGTTAGGCGCCCGACCGTGACCTCGGAAACCTGCATGACGATCACCCCGCTGGATACGCTTTGAGGGGGCACAGTGACCGAAACGGTCTGATATCCCTTATCATGGTAGGCCTTTTCGAGTGCCACTCGCGCTCCTTCGACATCTTCCGGAGTACGCCCCTTGCCAAGGCGATTGTAAACTGCTGCATCCACATCATCCTGAGGCAGTTTTTTTACCCCAACGATCCGAAACTCCCGAATATAAAATGTCTCCGGTCTTTCCGCATCGATGGCTTTCACGACTTCCGCCAAAGGCGGAGGTTCGTCCATCTGAGCATTCGCATTCCAGATGCCCCCCCCATTCAAAGCAAAAGCCAGAGCGGCAAAACGGGCAATGATCCCTGAGGCAGCTAATTTTGAGAATGGGTCGTTGACCTTATGATTCATGGAACGCTGGAAAGCTGACCATCACCATGAACGAGGAACAATTTTACGAATGTTACGATTTCGTCACATTCGATAGCCAGATAGGTCCTGATGTGACTATAAATCCCCCCCCTCACCTCATACCAACCCATGAAAAAACGAACAACCACGAAGCGAACCTCACTCCGTTTCACTTTAGCGATAACGGCGCTTCTGGTTGGCGCGATTTCCAGTGTCTCCCATGCCCAGAACAAACCGGTCGAATCAGGAAGCGGCCAAGTCCTGAGTGGAACGAGCGGTTCTCTTCCCGGTGCAAGAAAAAGTCCCGCCGCACTCGTTGGCGCATCCGATGTGGAGAATTGGTGGAATGGCAAGGGTCTCCTCGCGGGCGAGGGCAATTCCTTCTTCGACCTGAGATCCGCTGCGGAAAAGGGCGGCTTTAAACTTTCGGGCAACTACCAAGGTGCCTACCTCGGCGTGATCGATAGCCAAAAAGGGGCACGCGGCTTCTGGGACGAACAACTCAATTTCGGCGCGGAGGCGAATTTCGGAAAGATTTTTAACATCAAAAATCTCGAATGCATCACCGCCTTTGGCAATTTCCGTTTCCGGGATCCAGCCCCCTCATCGAATGCAAACCAGTTCATCGAAGCCAACCCGATGTTCGCTCCGACCACATGGCAATCCGGCACGCAATTCCGCATTCTCTCATTCGGCATGGAAATCACCTCTGCCGGATTTTTGCCAATTAAAGATATGTTCACTCTCCGTGGTGGTTGGCTTCAGCCCCAGAAGGAGTTTATCGACCAACCCCTCTCGAAACTTTTCCTCAATAGCGCAGTGAGTAGCGCCAAGGGCGTGGGCGGCAATATCCCGTTCTCCTCCAGTTTCTCGACCTGGGGCGGCACACTGAATCTCAAACTTCACGATCAGGTTTACATCAAAAACGGGATTTTCCTTTCCTATCCCGAAGCGACCGCATCCACCAACCATGGGCTCGCCTATCAGGGATACGCTCCCGACACCGGAAAAAACGGGCTCTTTTACATGGGGGAAACCGGTTACAGCCCGAAACTCGGTCCCTCCAAGTTGCCAGGCAAATACGCTTTTGGCGGCTACTTTTACGGGACCCCGGAGGGGCAGACCACATCATGGAACGGCACCCCCGCGAATGGCCGCTACGGATTCTATTTTCAAGCCGATCAAATGCTCTTCCGCGAAGCGGCCCCGCAGATGGAGCGCAGCGCCCCCCCGGATGGAAAATCCGTTGTTTCCGGCAAGACATTCAAGGAAGCCGTGGAGCCCTCCGAGGTCGCACTTTCCAAACAAGGACTCGATACGTTCAACTTGATTAGCTTTGCTCCAGGGTATGCGAAGGAGAACAACTTTCCGTTCTACTTCCAGAGCGGGCTTGTTTACACAGGATTGATTCCGCAACGCGACAAGGATTTGACACTCATTTCCATCGGCTACGGCGCCTATCAAGGCGGCGTCGGCAGCCCTTCCAAAGATTACACCGCCGTGATCGAGGGTGGATACCGCTACCAACTCAATGGCTGGTCGTATGTGCAACCCTTCTTCCAGTATTTCTCACACCCGAACGGTACCGACGCTGTCCAGAATGCCACGGTTCTCGGTTTTCTGGCTGGCGTGGTTTTCTGAACTCCGCGTCGAAAAAACAAACCCGAACGGGATTGAGATTTGCCAAGGCGGACCGGGGACGATAGCCTGCCGGCCATGTTCAAAAAAGCTCTCGCACTGGCGATCATCGCCACATCGACTCTCTCAACACAAAACACCATGGCACAATCCGCACTCGAAAAAGGCAAGGCCTTCCTGGCCGAAAACGCAAAACAACCCGGCGTTCAACAAACCCCCACCGGGCTTCAATACCTCATCCTCACTCCCGGCGAAGGCCGCTCACCGAAGGCCTCGGATACGGTCAAGGTCAACTATCGCGGCACCCTCCTCGATGGCACGGAGTTTGACAGTTCTTACAAGCGGAATGAGCCCATCGAGTTCCCGCTCAGCGGGGTGATCCGCGGTTGGACCGAAGGCCTCCAATACTGCAAAGAAGGTGGCAAAATCAAACTCTTCATCCCTTCGAATCTCGCCTATGGTCCACGCGGAGCAGGTGGCGCCATCGGACCCGATGAAACCCTCATTTTTGAAGTCGAACTTCTGAAGATCCGGTAATCCCGATTCCAAAAAAAACTCAACGATTCTGCCCGTCGCCATCACCGTGTGAGGCGACGGGTTTTTTGTATTCCACCAAGTCGCCCCCGATGTCCATGGCCACGCGCAACCCAATGACCCCACTGAAGTAGTCCGGCGGAACGCTCGAGCGGTAGCCGAAGCTCAGATTGTCGAAGTGGTGCTTCCAGAATCCCCCACGCAGGCAGGACGCACTGTGCCCCTCTCGTCAAATCAAGAAACTTGATGTATTATGATGTTCGCCAAGCTAGCAGCAACGGGCCTTCACGCTTGAATGGATTGGATCAATTCACGAGACCCTTGTTGATTTTTTCAACAAGAGATGTTGCTGAATCCTTCGTGTCGCCACTCAACTCCCAAAACATCGCGCCACCGAGGCCTAGTTGTTTAATGTAATCAACTTTGCGACCCACGATTTCTGTGTCATCGAATGAAATCCACAGCCCGTTAATGGACGGCGCATAGATGAAGCTCGCTTCGGCTTTGATGTCCTCAAAGACGGGGTAACTCGATGGTAGAGACTGAATTTTTGCAACGATTTCCTTGTAATCGAAAACCCCTGCTTCGTAGCGCCCTTGAGGAAGACCAGTCGAGAGCTGTTCTATGCCGTTGTTGGTCGATGGAACGCCGCTCCAACCGCGTCCGTAGAACGGAATGCCC
>JALQZP010000091.1 GCA_023258235.1 Terrimicrobiaceae bacterium
ATGACCATGAGGCCGGATCCCGCGCCGATGGCATAGATAACCCACAAAAGATAAAACATGGGACGGCGAAGGACCTCGCTGGCGGTGAGATCCTTATTGGCAAGGGGCTGAACCGCACTCGAGGAAGGTTGATTCGCAGCACCGAATCCTGCCGGTGGATTTTTGAGAAACTGAGCAAGCCCGCAAACAATCACGGTGAATGCCAAACCAAAAAAGAGCATTGATTTTTGAAGACCGAATTGAGCCAGCACATATTGGGAGGCTGGGGCGAGATAAACGGGCGCGAGCCCGAAACCGGCAACAACAATCCCAGCCACCAAGCCGGTCTTGGCGGGCGGAAACCATTTCAATGCGGGGGGAGTTGCGGACGAGTAGCCAAAACCGATTCCCATGCCGACAAGCACACCGAATCCGAGCAACCAAACCAAATAGCTATTCGAAGTCGAAATCAGCACCATACCAGCGCCAACGAGCAAGCCGCCGATCGAAGCCGTTACTCGTGGTCCAAACTTATCCTGGCAACGTCCCGCCAAAATCATCGCAAAAGCAAAAACTAGGCAACATAACGCATAGGGATCGTTGAGTTGACTGCCCTGCCAGCCGAATTCCTTGCCGATCGATTCCTTGAACATGCTCCAGGTGTAGAGCACACCGAGCGCCAGATTGATGCCGAGACCGGATAACGTAACGATCCAGCCGTGATTTTTCGAAGTGTTTGGGGAGTCCATAATATGACTCGCAAAATATGTAAGACCGGAACGGCTGGCAAACCAACAAATGCGAAGCGTAACACATCGGGCACGGCGAAGCCCAACCATCCTCTGCAAATGGCACACTTGATGCTTGGCAATACTCGTCGTCGAGTTGGACAACGGAACCCGACCTGACGTTCAAAAATTGCCTGATCACAAAAAACACCTCCCATGAAAAAAACAAAAACACTCGCCGCAGTCGCCTCCGCGCTCCTGATGCTCGGAGGAGTCGTTTGGAATACATCCGGGCATCGGGCGTCCCAGCAACAAATTGCGTCCTCTACTCTGCCCGCCGCATCCGAGCCCATAGTGCCGTCGAAATCCGTTCAATCCCCGGCAAGCGCTTTATCAGGTGAGCAGAGGGTTGCTCCACCCGCAAGCGGTTTGGCCATTCCAGCAAGCACACCGCACATCGTTTCCACTCCACCTCTTGATAGTCGCACCCCGGCGGACTCGTCAACGGCACCTACGACAACTCCGAGCACATCCACAAACTCAAACACCGCGAGTGAGGTAGAATCAAAAATACGCTCAGCCAAAAGTCCGTTTGAGGTTTTGAATGGAATCAATCTCAGCGATCCGGAGGTTCGTGCACAAGCCGTGGCACGGTTGTCAGAACTCGAAGACGCCCGCATGACAGCGGTTCTGGAACGGGCGGACAACCTTGGTATTCCTGTTCGCATAGAGAGCCACAACGGGAAGGTTTCAATATTGCATTCCTTCGATGGAGAGAGACCCGTCTATCGCGTCACAAACAACAAAAATGCCGCCATTAGCAGCGGAGCCAACGTGATCCAAGCGACACCCTATGGATTGGACGGAACAGGAATTAAAGTCGGTGTCTGGGATGCCGGTTCGATCCGATCCACCCACCGGGAAATCACCGGCCGGATTGAATTGAAAAATCCCACTGCTTCCAATGATGACCACTCGACGCATGTGGCTGGAACAATCGCCGCGTCCGGGTTGAATGCCGACGCCAAGGGCATGGCTCCCAAAGCTACAGTTTCCTCCTACGATTGGGACAACGACTACGCAGAAATGACCGCCTCCGGCGCAGCTACGGCCACGGATATAACAAACGTGCCCATCTCCAACCATTCCTACGGATATGGCGCCGCAGCGGGTGATATGGGTCGCTATGAAACCGAAGCCAGCACCACAGACGCTTTGGCTGCCGCCCTGCCTTACTTTCTTCCCTTCTGGGCCGCAGGCAATGAACAAGACACACTCACGAGCCTCGGGGGCTACCAGTCGATCACCTACAACGCTCTTGCAAAAAACATCATCACTGTCGGAGCCGTAAATGACGCCGTTTCGGGAGGCATCCGTTCGATCAGCGCGGCCACAATAGCCTATTTTTCAAGCTGGGGGCCTTGCGATGACGGTCGCATCAAGCCCGATCTCGTTGCAAATGGCGTCAGTGTCTATTCCTGCATTTCCTCAAGCGACTCCGCCTATGATGGTACCTATAGCGGAACGAGTATGGCAACGCCCTCTGCAGCTGGATCGGCGGCTCTCGTGGATCAACTTTATCAAAAGTCATTCGGAGGCACGAGACCCCGCTCCAGCTTGTTGAAGGCTCTGCTCATCCACACCGCAGACGACTTGGGCCGCCCCGGACCGGATTATCAGTTCGGCTGGGGATTGCTTAATGTGAAAGCGGCCTGCGATGTGATTCTTGCTCAAAAATCCAACCCCACGGCCCCCAAATTGTTCGAGGAAAGCCTTACGAACACAGTCAAAACCATCACTCAATCGTTTGTTTGGGACGGAAAAAGCCCCATTCGCGCCACCCTTTGCTGGACCGATCCCGCCGGAAAGGCTCAGACAGCGGTTCACAGCCGGACGCCCAATCTCGTCAATAATCTCGACATCAAAGTCACAGGCCCGGACGGAACCGTCTATATGCCCTTTGTGATGCCATTTACCGGAACATGGACCCAGGCCTCGATGTCCGCATCGGCCACCACAGGCAAAAACAATGTCGACAATGTCGAACAGATTTTGATCGCCACACCTACACGCGCCGGCACCTATACCGCGACCATCTCGGTTGATGGCACTCTTGCAAGCAATCAAACTTACTCGCTTGTTATTACCGGATCCGCAGCGGGCCCAACGCCAACGCCAACGCCAACGCCAACGCCAACGCCAACGCCAACGCCAACGCCAACGCCAACGCCAACGCCAACGCCAACGCCAACGCCAACGCCAACGCCCAATCCTGCTCCAACTGTTGCCCTGACAAGCCCAGTCAATGGGTTTTCCACACTCGTTGGCAGCCCGGTGAATATAACGGCGGATGCCACTGACTTGACCTCCAGCGGATCACGCGGCGTGGTTGCGAAAGTCGATTTCTACAATGGATCCACGTTAATTAGCTCGGATAGCACGGCTCCATACACGGCAACATGGACACCATCACAGGCTGGCACCTACAACATCAGTGCCGTTGCGACGGATTCCCAAGGTGCGTCCTCAAGGTCGACCAGCATCGCCGTAGTCATTACGTCTTCGCAACAGTCGCCTACGATCTCCAGCATCTACCCCTCCTCGGGAACCCCCGGCGCGGAGATTTACATAATGGGCACCAATTTGTCGGCTGTGAGTGGAGTGAAATTCAACGGGGTTAGTGTTTCTACTTTCAGCGTGGATTCGTCAACCCTTGTCATTGCCAGAGTGCCAAGCAACGCCAGCACTGGCCCTGTGAGTGTTTCGACAGGAGGAGTCAATGCCCAAGGCAGTGAAATATTCACAGTTCTCCCGACCAAAAATACGGCAGTGATCAGCCAGATTTATGCCGACGGCGGGAGGTCATGGGCTGATTACAGTCACGACTTTGTCGAGCTCTATAATCCCGGAACCTCCCCCTTGAGCCTGACTGGATGGTCACTCCAGATTGCGGCACCTGGTAGCACAAGTTGGTTTGTTATTCCTCTTTCTGGATCGATTCCATCACACGGGTATTACCTCGTAGGACTCGCCGGCAACAAACGCTTCAGCAACTTGCCTAAATCCGATGCGAGTGCGAATTTCGACTTGGGTGGACGCCAAGGCAAAGTCGCTCTGATCAGGTCGACGACACCGATCACTGCTCAATCCCCCGTCGGAATATCCACACTGGTGGATTTTGTCGGATACGGGCAAGCCAATGCATCCGAGGGTGATTATCCCGCCCCAGCTCCCGATCGATTTTACTGCATCCTGCGCGATAGGAATACCGACACGAATACAAATGGATGGGACTTCCTTCTCGACTACGCAAACCCTCGCAATACAGCCACGCCGGTGATATCGACGGAACTCAGGCGCTGATCGATTCGAGAAGGGGTCGCTGATCGGGACCAGTTGGTTTGGAAAATACCAACACAGATGCTGCACTTGAGACCGATCAGCCGAGCTGGCTCCGATTATTGGTGAAACTGTTTTACCGCAAAAAGATTTGTGAAAAAACAGAGGTAGCAGACTGCAATAATAATCACGATAATCAGGATTTGGAATGTGGTCGCGATCCAATCGAGATTCGTCTTTTCTTTCAGCATCGGGATTTCTTTTTTGCCCTGAGGAGATGATCCGCGCTGAAGCGCTTTTTCCAGTGCGAAGTTGAGATGCTCAATCAATTCGGAATAGGAGTCATACCGCTTTTGTGGAAGCTTCGCCATCATGCGGTTGATGACATAGGCGGTTTCGTTGGAAACATTCGGGGCGAAGCTCTGAATGCTCACGGGGCGGCTTTTGAGTTGCTTGAGCGCGACAAGCGAAGGGCTCTTGGCATCGTAGGGAGGACGACCGGCCAGAGCGTGGAATAATGTGCCTCCCAGACTATAAATGTCGCTTCGGTAATCCTCGGGCTTTTCATCAAGTTTCTCGGGAGCGATGTAGTAGGGCGTGCCCCAGATCTCGTCGCTGGAAACCGGCGAATCGTTCATGGCCGTGGCGAGACCGAAGTCCACCAACTTGAATGTCTGTGGATCGGAGCACAAAATATTCGCCGGCTTGATGTCGCGATGGATGAGACCTTTTTGAAGTGCCGCATCGAGTCCTTGAGCGATCTGGATACCCAACTTCAGCACCAAGACCTCCGAGACTGTTTTTCTTTCCTGGATAAGGTCGTCCAATGATCCACCGCTGATCAATTCCATCGCGAGGTAGAATTGCCCTTGGGCCTGACCGAAATCGAAAACCTTCACAACGTGCGGATGGTTGACGAGCGCCGTGGTGCGGGCTTCCCTGGACAGGTTCTCGCATTCCACAGGGTTGTCTTGGAGCGAGATTTTAAGGGCTTTGAGGGCAACCGGGCGGTCCAGATTGACATCGACGGCGGAGTAAACTGTACCCATGCCTCCTTGTCCGAGCAGCGCAAGAACGCGGAAGTGATTGAATAGCGCCCGTGCCTTGAAGGATTGACCACACTCTGGACAACACACATCAGTGCAGGGAGGAATTCCCGTAACATTGATAGAGGCTTGGCAAGCAGGGCAGGATTCTACGAGTAGATCTGAGTGAGACGGTGCGTCAGGTGTCACATTTAGGAGGCCGCTATTTTTGGGAGAAGTATTTACCCATCCTGTGTGGATGAGTAAGAGTAATGTCTGCTAGGTAATCTGTATGCGCCAGTCTGTGCAATTCAAATCAATTTATGGATACAATAGAGAAATTTACTGTCGGATTTGAGGATACCGACGAACGACTGGATCGTTTTCTTGGTCGGATGTGCCCCGATTTTTCGCGTGTACGCCTGCAGGAATTTATTCGCGAAAAGCATGTTTTGGTTAATGGAGCAGCCGCAAAACCCTCGCAACCCCTGCGTTCAGGCGATGAAGTGGTCCTAATCGCTCCGACGGCTGTCGAGCCCTCGCCTCTTCAGGCCCAAGACATCGCTCTTGATATCCTTTTCGAGGACGAGTCCCTTCTTGTGATCAATAAGCCTCCAGGATTGGTCGTCCATCCGGGCGCAGGGAACCATCAGGGAACAGTAGCCAATGCGGTTCTCCATCATTGCGAGGGCATCGCTGTGGTTGGCGGGGTCGAGCGCCCCGGGATAGTCCATCGACTCGATAAGGAGACATCCGGTTGCCTCGTGGTGGCTAAGACCGAAAAAGCCCACAGACTGATCGCGGAGGAATTCGCCTCGCGCGGCGTGGAAAAAACTTATCTGGCACTGGTGGATGGGATACCTCGAATGCCCCATGGCAAAATCGATGTTGCGATCGGTCGCCACAAGGTCCACCGCCAGAAAATGACCGTCGATGAGCGTGGCCGCGAGGCACTCACCCACTACCGAGTGCTCGCCTCCAATGAGGGCAAGGCCCTCGTCGAATGCCGTCCACGCACGGGACGCACCCACCAAATCCGAGTTCATTTGAAACACCTTGGTCAACCCGTGACGGGAGATCCCGTCTATGGTCGTCGCGGATCTCATGAGCGTCACTTCCTGCATGCCTGGAAGCTCACCATCACGCACCCCGAGAGTGGAAAGAGGGTTTCCTTCACCGCTCCAGTGGCCGAGGATTTTCCAGCATGGGCCAAAGAAGCGGCATTGACCTATAATGCCAGCCTGACAAAAAAACTGGCTGTGCAAAATGCCTCAAATGAAAATGACTGACAAATTGGAAAAGTGGCTTGGGCCTTATGCCGTCCAGGGGCTGATACGCTATGTCGTGGCATTGAACGCCCTTGTCTTCATCCTGCTTACGATTCACCCGGCGTACATCGACGCATTGAGACTGGATCGAACAGCCGTCCTGCATGGCGAAATTTGGCGTCTCGTTTCGTGGATTTTTATTCCTGAAACAACCGGTATGTTTTGGATCATTTTCTACCTCATGTTCACTTGGTGGATCGGAGACATGCTCGAGGAGACATGGGGAACATTCCGGCTGAATTTGTATTACTTCAGCGGCATGGTGCTTTGCATCGCTTCGGCGTTTATTTTTGGTGCCTCTGGCGGCAATTTTTTTCTGAATTTGTCGCTCTTTCTGGCTGTGGCGACCCTAATGCCGGATTTTGAAATCGCGTTGTTTCTCATCCTTCCAGTGAAGATCAAATGGGTGGCCCTTTTCAGCCTCATCGGCCCTCTCGGGTATCTGGTATTTGGAGAACTTCCCCTCAAGATGATGGTGGTGATGTGCCTTGGAAACTACTTGCTTTTCTTCGGTCCCGTATTTTTCCGCAACCGCATGGTGGACAGAAAAAATATCCAGCGCCAAACCAAGTTTAAAAAAGCGGCACTCTCCACAAGCGAATCTCTGCATTACTGTGAAACCTGCGGGGCGACCGAGCAAAAGAATCCGGACGCGGAATTCCGTGTCGCCGCCGACGGAAAGGAATACTGCATCGAGCATCTTCCCTCGCGCCAGAACTGAGATCGCGCGCAATCAAGCCATAGCGGAAACAATCGCAGGGATCTCGTGCAGGCCACGAACCACATGGTGCGGCTTCACATCGGCGAGTTCCTCTGATCCCGGAACTTGAATCCAGATCGCGGCGGCGAGCTGTGCGTTGAGAGCACCCGCGATATCGCGTTCCAAGCTATTGCCAACCATCACGGCGCGATTCGGCGCAACCTGAAGCTCGTCGAGGAGGAGATGGAAGATTTCCGCCCGCGGCTTTCCGATGCCATGTACTCCGGAAATGGCAATGGCATCAAAAAAGCCTGCCAACCCAGAGGCTGCGATTTTTTCTCCCTGAAGATCCGGAGCCCCGTTGGTGAGGAGGGCGATCTTGTGAGTGGCCTTGAGGCGCGTCAGCGTTTCCACCGCATCAGGCATGAGTCGCTGAAGCTTCCGCCGAGCTTGACTGAAATGAAGGGCGAGCTTTTCCGCCGAATCGTCGTCGGTGATATTCTGTGCGCGAAGCACTGCACTGAAGACATTCACCCGGTAGGCATGGGCCCATTCCCGAAGCTTCAGCAACTCCGGCTTGTCGCCATCAAATTTTCCCCAGAGGCACTCGTGGTAGCTGATACCGATGGATCGGACGTAGTCGTAACACGGGCCGTCTTTCCAAAGTGAAAATCCGAAACGCTTACAGTCGCTGAGGAAGGTCGCAGTCTCAGCGCCGGCCAGTTTCGCTGCAAGCAGGGCAGTGGATTGGAGTGCTTCCTTGGAAACAGCCTCATCCACAATGAGGGTGTCATCCAAATCAAAAAGAATCGCATCGATAGGCATCCCCTACCCCATTTCATAGGCGGGGCGATCTGTCGATAAAGTAAAACCACCCGTCTGGAGTTGATGGAACTTCACAAAGAGCGCAACCGCTGAACCAGAGCGGAATAGCGCTGAACGGCTTTCTTATTTCGAACAGCCGTTTCAAGGGCTTTTTTTTGCCCAATGAGAACGACCATGCTCTTTCCACGGGTGACGCCCGTGTAGATGAGATTGCGCTGGAGAAGCAGGAATTGCTGCATCGCCATCGGCATCACCACCACGGGAAACTCGGATCCCTGGCTCTTATGGATCGTGATCGCATAGGCCAGCGACACCTCGTCGAGTTCATTGAAATCGTAAACAACGCATCGCCCGTCAAAGTTGATGCAAACTTCTCGCTCAAGCTCATCGACAGCCTCCACAAAGCCAATGTCGCCGTTGAAGACCTCCTTATCGTAGTTGTTCCGCGTTTGGATGACCTTGTCGCGGGGGCGGAAATGCCACCCAAATT
>JALQZP010000092.1 GCA_023258235.1 Terrimicrobiaceae bacterium
GAGACGATCAGATTGCATGTGAGCGAGAGGAGGGGAAGTGCCGAGGCAGGCATTCCGTGCCATTGCAGAAGGGCGATGTAAGACGACCCACCAGCAAAACCGACGCTGGAGTAGATCAGCGCCACGCAAAAAAACAAAAAGGCGAGAATCATAGCCAATGCATCTTCATCCGCCGATGAAAGACATCTCAACCTTGGTGGGTGTATTGATACCAACGGCAGAGCGGAGTTCGGAATACCTGTCATCCCTCGTTCGCCAGAGGGCGGCGACCATTTGATAGAGCGCCTCGTCATCAGGATTGCCTGCCCGCATCGCGCCGAGTAGATCATGGCCCTTGCTGGCAAAAAGACAGGTGAACAATTTCCCGTCCGCCGATAACCGGGCCCGTGTGCAACTCCTGCAAAAGGGCGCCGAGATGGAAGTGATGATTCCAAATTCCACACCATCGTCCATGTAACGGAAGCGGTTGGCGACTTCGCCAAAATGCGCAGGCGGCACAGCTTCAAAAGTCGTCTCTGCAGCAAGCCGCGTGAGTATTTCCTCTCCGCTGACGACCATTCCAGAATCCCAATGGTTGTGATTTCCCACGTCCATGAATTCGATGAACCGCAGGGGAATTCCGGCAGCTTTGAAATGAAGCGCCATGGGTAGGACTTGCGAATCATTCACTCCCCGCTGCACGACCATGTTGACTTTGACACGGAGCCCAGCGCTTTTTGCCGCCTCAATGCCATTGAGAACTTGATCCGGATGTTTCCCGCGTCCGTTCATACGCGCAAAAATATCGGGGTCCAACGCATCAAGACTTACTGTGACTCGGTGCAGGCCGGCCTCCGCGAGTCCAGATGCAAAGGTTGGCAAGAGAAGACCGTTTGTGGTTAGGGCTAGGTCCTCGATTTCTGAAAACTTTTTCAAACAGCCGAGAAATTCAACCATGCCGCGACGCAGAAGCGGTTCACCGCCAGTGAGCCGGATTTTCCTGACTCCGCAGCGAACGAATGCCCCAATGAGCCGTTCCAATTCTTCAAGCCGAATGAGCTGGTCTTTTTGAAGATACGCATGGTCCTGATCAAAAATCTCAGCGGGCATGCAATAGGTGCAACGGAGGTTGCATTGATCGGTGAGCGAGATGCGGAGGTCTCTCAACGGACGGGCTAAAAGGTCTTTGAGAACCGGATCCTGCTCGTCTGAGAATGTAGTGGGATTGTTGTTCAAACCAAGTGTTCCAAAGGCTATATGTGGCACAAACGCATGAAAACACTAATCACCCCCGCCGAGGCGGAAGGCCGAATTCTGCGACTTCGAGAGGGATTTCCCTGCGAGGAGTTGCCTTTGCTTGGCGCGGCGGGCCGGATTTTACGCGAGGAAATTCGAGCAGATCAGGATTTTCCCCCATTTGACCGGGTCATGATGGATGGCATCGCCGTGAGGTTTTCGGATTTTGAAAAGGGACACCGTTCTTTTGAGATTACAGGAACGTCCCCCGCCGGGGAACCGCCGAAGTCGCTCTCACTGTCTCCTTCATCGGCCATTGAAGTCATGACCGGTGCAGTGCTCCCGATCGGAAGCAACTGCATTTTGCCGGTCGAGTGGTATGATATCGAAGGGGGACGTGCGATCTTGCGGGGTGACGTCGCGCCTCGAGAGGGTAGCTTCATTCACCGCCAAGGATCGGATCACCGGGCAGGGGAGGTTCTGATGAAGAGTGGCGTGAAGATTGGCGCTGTTGAAACGAGTGTGGCAGCGGCATGCGGATACGGGTCACTGCGAGTGACCAGCCGAGCGCGGATTTCCGTGATTGGTACGGGCGACGAGTTGGTGGGCATCGGTGAAAAACCGACGCTGGGAAAGATTCGTCAAACTAATGCTCCAACTCTCGCCGCCTCGCTTCAATTGGCTGGTCATCCTACAATGGAAATCGCGCATGCGCCGGACGAAGCAGAGGACCTGTGCACTTTGCTGCAAAAGGTTTTTTCAGCGAGCGATATTGTGGTGATTACTGGAGGCGTCTCCAAAGGCAGGCGCGACCTTGTTCCAGACATCATCAGCGTTTTGGGTGGAGAGGAAATCTTACACGGCGTTGCGCAACGACCTGGCAAGCCTATGGCTGTTTGGAAAGTGCCAAGCGGGCCTGTGGTTTTTGGATTGCCGGGTAATCCCGTTTCCGCGCTCGTCTGCCTGTATCGCTATGTCATCCCAGCTCTACGCCACTGGAGCGGCGAAGGGCTCGTTCCGCCGCAGGTCCGAATGGTGGGCGGGGACTTCGCTAGGCCTGAAGGATTGACGCTTTTTCTCCCTGTCACCGACTGTGGAGATGGAACAACTCAAGCCCTGCCAACCGCGAATTCAGGCGACTTTGCGGGATTGCTCGGCTCGACCGGTTTTGTCCAAGTGGATGAAAGATTTGCGGCCCACTCAAGCGCCCGCTATTTTCCTTGGATTGCATGAATTCGTCTGAAACCAAAACACAAGCCAATTGGAGTCATCTGGACGAGGCCAATAATCCAGCAATGGTCGATGTTTCTGCAAAGGCATACAGCCGCCGGACCGCGACGGCCTTGGCTGAAATGTGGCTCCCTCCCGAGGTTGCCTCGCGCTTGATCGAGGGCGAGATCCAAGCTCCGAAAGGCCCAGTTTTCCACACCGCGATCATCGCCGGCACTATGGCGGCCAAACAAACTTCGAGCCTCATACCATTCTGCCATCCCCTCCCGCTTGAGGGCATCCACATTTCCATTCAAGCGGATATAGGAGGGCTTCTTAAAATCACAGCCGAGGCGAAAGTGACCTATAAAACCGGCGTCGAAATGGAGGCCCTCACTGCAGCGACCGTGGCGGCGCTCACTGTTTACGACATGTGCAAGGTGTTTTCACATGCGATGGAAATACGCCATGTCCGTCTCGTCGAGAAACAGGGTGGTAAAAGCGACTACCAGACCAACGCATGAAGTCTCCGCTTTTTGGCTTGTTACTGGCTGGAGGGCGTAGCACCCGCATGGGTCGCAACAAGGCGTCGATGGTCATTGGCGCGGATGGGTTGAATCAAGGCCAGCGGGCTGTTCAAGGGCTTTTGCCTTTTTGTCAAAAAGTCTTCCTCTCGCTGCGTGAAGGACAGGCAGCTCCCGAGGGTTGTGAGCATCTGGAAATCGTTCGCGACAATCCAAGCATCTCCGGTCCTCTTGCCGGCATCCTTGCGGCTTTCGAGCGGGAGCCCTATGCCGCTTGGTTGGTGATGGCTTGCGACCTGCCTTTTGTAACCCCGGAGGTTCTCCGCAAACTCATCCACGCGCGGAGGGAGGGAGCCGATTTTATCGCCTACGCCAGCGCAACAGATGGATTGCCCGAACCACTCTGTGCGATTTACGAACCCGGCTCGCGGGCTACTCTTCGAAGGCACGCGGAGCGAAATCATCTGTGTCCGCGTCACATCATGATTGAAGAGCACACGACCCTTCTCGAGTTGCCGCCATCATGCCGCCGCGCCCTCGAGAACATGAATACGCCAGAAGACATAGCGGCTGTTACGGGAGAAAAGCAGATCCACATCGGCTGGTTCGGCGCGCTGGCCGAAGAGCGCGGTCGCCGCGAGGAAACCGCCGTCACCTCCGCGCCAACAGCGGGCGCTTTTTTGGAAGAGTTTGCCAGTCACCAAAGTCTGAATGGTCTTCGCGGTCATGTGAGGATTGCAGTGAATGACGAATTCGCCCAACCCGACCATCCCCTTCGCTCAGGCGACAAGGTGGTTTTTCTGAAGCCCTTTTCGGGAGGTTGATCCATGTCGTTTCACATTGAATCCCACCCCATCGACTATGAGTCCTTGCGTGAGTCCCTCACAGCGCCGGATTGCGGGGGATTTGTTTTTTTCGAAGGCCGTGTCCGCAACCATCACGAAGGCCGCAAGGTCGTGGGACTACACTATGAGGCTTATTTGGAATTGGCGCGAAAAGAGGGCCGTCGTCTCGTTGAGGAGATTTCGCGCAAATTCGGCGTTCGTGCCGCCGCGATCCACGCGGTTGGAGACCTGAAGCCGGGCGATCTCGCCGTTTGGGTCGGGGCTGCCGCTGCTCACCGCGAAGAGGCCTTCGCCGCCTGCAGGGAATTGATCGATGCGATCAAACTGCAAGTTCCCATTTGGAAACGTGAAACTTATACCGACGGCCACGGCGAATGGATTGAGGGATGCCGCTGCGCCTCCCCCCACTGAAGCAACAACCATGCGCGTCACACTTCACGATATCTGGATCTCCAGCGGACATGATTTCAAAGGCCGCCACGGCCAAGGCCGCCAAAATAATGAGATCCTTCGCGTCAAGACGGCCGAATGCCATGCGGAAAAGGGCATCCTCGGAGACCGCTACTACAATGAACAGCCCGGCGGAAAAACCCAGATCACTTTCCTCTCGCGCGAGGTGGTTTCGGAGATGTGCGATGTCCTCGGCCTGACATCGCTCGATTGCTCCACTCTGCGCCGAAATGTCCTCATCTCGGGAGTTGATTTGAACAACCTTATCGGACGCCAATTTCGTCTCGGGAGCGTGCTTTTCGAAGGAGTCGAGGAGTGCAAGCCCTGCTACTGGATGGATGAAGCTGTCGCCCCCGGAGCGAATGCGTTTCTCGTGGGGCGCGGCGGTTTGCGTTGCCGGATTCTTGAGGATGGAGCCATCGCATGCGGCGAGGCCGAGCTTGAGGCGATTGATCCTCCCACCCGCAAATTCCACGCCATCCGCCAAGAGGACGAGCAAACTTCGCCCGTGGTGGACTGCCTCACCGTCGAGCGCCCATTGCAGATCCTTGTGAATGGCGCGCTGTTTTCGATGACGATGCAGACTCCCGGAGCCGAGCGGTTCCTTGTTCGGGGCCTGCTCCACTCCGAAGCGGTGAACGACGCCCCCTTCCGCAATTATGAACAGGAGGAAACTCCTCTCGGAACCTTTGCCAGAGTCGAACTGACCGACTCCGCTGTGGCTCCGGCCAACCGACGTCTGGCCTCCACTTCCTCCTGCGGACTCTGCGGAAAGGAATCGATGGAGAAAATGTTCGAGGGTGTCACGCCGGTTTCCAAAGTCGCATCAATCAGCGCCTCCGCCCTTAAAACCATTCATGAAAACGCACGCCGGCGACAAAGCCAGTTCGATGGCACTGGAGGGTGTCACGCTGCTAGCGCCGCAACAGCCCACGGCGATGTGCTGTGCATCTTTGAGGATATCGGACGCCACAACGCGGTGGATAAAGTCATCGGATTCCTACTCGAGAACAACCTGCTCGTCCTTGCGGATGTCCTCACTGTCAGTGGTCGCGTCTCCTTCGAGATCGTTCAAAAATGCGCCCGCGCGGGCATTCCCATCTTATCAGCTATTTCCGCGCCCTCCTCTCTAGCCGTGGAGATGAGCGAACGCTGGGGCATCACTTTGGCAGGCTTCTGCCGCAACAACAGAGCCACATTCTACAGCCATACTCACCGTGTCGGAAGTTATGAGTCGTCCATTTTGTAGGTTGTTTGGAAGTTTACAAAAAAACCTCGTCTGATAGGAATAGCGCCTTAAAAAATCATGCCGATCAGTATACCATTGGAAGATAGCTTTAGTGACATCATTGGAAAGGCCCAGCGCGGCCATTCCCTCAGCGATGAGGCGCTCTCGGCCAAGTCGGGAGCAACGGTTTCTGAGATCGAAAATCTCAAGGCCGGCACATTGGATGAGGTCGCCCTTGGCAAAGTGGCTTCTGCTCTCGGTCTGGGAGCCAATGCGCTTTTGGCCTTGGCACAAGGCCGCTACACGGCGGCCCCTGTGAATGACATCGAGGGCCTCGCTCACTTCAATTCCGTCTTCGACGACATGACAGTGAATTCCTTTCTCGTATGGGATCCCTCGACGAAAGAGGCGGCGATTTTTGACACCGGGGCCGATAGTCAGCCGATGCTGGATTTTGCAGCAAGCCACGGGCTCAAGGTGAAACAAATTTTCATCACCCACATTCACACCGACCATATTTTTGATTTGGATCGCTTGATCGAAAAAACCGGCGCGCATGCTTGGGTCTGCGAGAAGGAACCGCTCCCGAACGCCGAGTCGTTCAGCCCCGGCCGCGCTTTCCAAATCGGAAAACTCTCGGTGGAAACCCGCCTCACGAGCGGCCATGCCGCCGGCGGAGTGACTTTTTTCATCCAAGGCCTCTCGAAACCTGTCGCCATCGTGGGAGACTCCATGTTTGCAGGTTCCATGGGCGGGGGCATGGTCTCCTACGCCGATGCGCTGCACAACAACCGTGAGCAAATTCTGACTCTTCCGGACGCCACGATCGTTTGCTCCGGCCATGGTCCACTCACTACCGTTGGCGAACAAAAACACGCCAATCCCTTTTTTACCGCTTAAAAATCTATGAAAGAAACCATCGCATTCGTTGGAGTCGGCCGCATGGGCGCCAATATGGCCCGCCGTCTCAAAGATCAAGGATACAATGTCACCGCTGTCTTCGACAACCACGCTCCTCTCGCTGTGGAGTTGGGCGCCGAAATCGGAGCCGAGCCTGCCAAAACACTGGCCCGCGTGAATGAACTCGCCAGCGTGATTGTGACTGTCGTGACCGATGACAAGGCCATGCGGGCGATTTTCGCGGAACAGGGCGACAGCCTTCTTGTCGGAGCCAAGGGCAAACTTTTCATCAACTGCGCCACCGTCTCGCCGCAGGTTCACCTCGATGTCGAGGTCCTCGCGCAAAAGGCCGGCGCCGAATCGCTCGAAGCCTGCATGGCGTCAAGCATCACCCAAGCCCGCGAAGGAACATTGTATCTCATGACCGGAGGCACGGATGCGGCCTTCCAGCGAGCCGAACCGATCCTCAAAGACCTCAGCGTCTCGCTCCGCCACATCGGAGCCTCCGGCAAGGCCGCGCAAGTGAAGGCGCTCGTCAATATGGTCATGAATATCAATACCGCCGGACTCGCCGAAGGCTTGGGACTCGGAGCCTCCCTTGGACTGGATCTCACCATGCTGCGAGAGGTTTTTTCGCAAACCGGTGCGGACTCCCGCGTTCTCAAAACCGATGGCGAGGATATGCAGAACCGCGACCACTCCTGCTTTTTCTCCGGCGCCCACGCGGCGAAGGACAGTGGCATCGCCCTCTCCCTCGCCCACGAAAAGGGCCTCAACCTTCCTCTCGCCGAGGCCACCAAGAAGCAATACGACCGCATGGTTGCTGAAGGTTTCGGCGACCTCGACAAATCCGGCATCGCTGAACTCACTTTCCCCAACCGAGGCAAAAAATAAGAACCACCCGAACCTCACTACCGCATCGCTCTCTTATCGCTGAGGTCGAGTTCCACCTTTGCGGTTCGACGATGGTGATCAAGGCCTGTTCGAAATGTTAACCGACCCCGGCGTGCCCCACGCTCACATCGCCAACGACGCATTCTAAAAACGAAAATATCGATATGCCTACCGCACCAACGCTGAAAATCCACATCAACTATTGGTCGCTCCTTCACGAAGGCGATCCCACCACCGAGCAAGGCTTGCGCACCCATTTATCGTTGGTCCGGGACGTCGTGCATGACATTGGTTACGTCGGATCGGACATGGGCTTCAGTGCCGAGTCGGTCCGGGTGTTTGTCGCGCTGCACTCGCAGAGCGGCGACATCGCCATGGGTGTCGACCGCGACGGAGCAGGCGACCAGGGTTTGATGTTTGGCTATGCCTGCAATCAGACCGAAGAGCTGATGCCCGTGCCGATCGCCTACGCCCACAGGATCATCAATCGTCTGACCGATGTCCGCCAGAAGGGGGTTGTCGACTGGCTGCGTCCCGACTCCAAGAGCCAGGTGACGGTCGAGTACGAGGACGACAAGCCGGTGCGCCTCGACACGATCGTGGTCTCCACGCAGCATGCTCCGCACGTGTCGAACGAGGACATCCGGAAGTTCATCGTCGAGAAGATCATCAAGCCTCTGCTCCCCAAGAACCTCGACACGTCGAACATCACCTACCACATCAACCCCACGGGGCGGTTCGTGGTGGGTGGCCCTCACGGCGACTGCGGCCTCACCGGCCGCAAGATCATCGTCGACAGCTACGGCGGCATGGCGCGTCACGGCGGCGGGGCGTTTTCGGGCAAGGATCCCTCGAAGGTGGACCGCTCGGCAGCCTACGCGGCGCGTTACGTGGCCAAGAACATCGTCGCCGCCGGCATCGCGGAGCGCTGCGAGATCCAGGTGTCCTACGCGATCGGCGTGGCCGAGCCCACCTCGATCTCGGTGAACACCTTCGGCACCGGCAAGCTCGCGGACCACGAAGTGATCACGCTGATCCGCGAGCATTTCGACCTGCGTCCTCGCGGGATCATCGAGATGCTCGACCTGAAGCGCCCGATCTACCGTCCCACGGCCTCCTACGGCCACTTCG
>JALQZP010000093.1 GCA_023258235.1 Terrimicrobiaceae bacterium
AAGATCACGAGCGGGTCGATCGTGGGGTTGAGGGCGGCAAAAAGTTGACCTTCCTGTGTCATAGCAAGGTAGCCGAAAGCCAGCACCAAGCCGGGAACGGCGAGCGGGAGCATCGCGATGGAATCGAGGATTTGTCGCCCGGGTAGCCGGGTTCGGGTGACAACGTAGGCGATGGCAACGCCAAGGATGAGATCCAAAAGGGTCGCCAGGCACGCGTATTTAAGGCTGTTTTGGATCGAGGGCAGAGTGAGGTTGTGGCCAAGAGCGGACTCGAAATGGGCCATAGTCCATCCATTTGGAAGGATCGAGTGATACCAGTCGCTCGAAAAGGCAACCATGACGACGCCGATGTGAGGAAGTATGGCGAGAAGGGTGACAACGAAAAATAACGAGGTGCAAAGCCATGCGAGAAAGCTGCCCGGTTTGCGGGGCCCGCCTTGGCTGGTTGCCTTGGCCATCATGGCATGGGAATTTTGGCCAAAGAAAAACACGACTCATGGCGTAGAGCAGGACAGTGGATGCCAAGAGGACGACGACCAGCGCGAAAGGGAGCGGGTTTCCGCCGATATCCTTGATGCCTTGGAAAATCTGAACAGAGGTGACACGGGTGAAATCAAACATCAGAGGAACGCCGAGTTCGGTGAACGACCATATGAAAATAATAATCCCCCCGGCGAAGATGCCCGGCATGATGAGAGGCAGGGTGATTCGGCGGAATTTGCGAAATCCGGTGCAGCCAAGGTTGACGGCCGCTTCCTCCATAGCGGGATCGACGTTGGCCAAGGCGGCGATGACGTTGAGATAGAGGACAGGGTAGAGATGGAGCGCGTTGAGGATTATGATTCCCCAGAGCCGTCCCTCGCCCAACCAGTCGATGGGATGGTTGGGATCCATCAGGCCACTCGCTTCAAGAAGGGCATTGAGGGCTCCTTGCTGTCCGAGGATTTGCTTGATTCCGATGGCTCCCACAAAGGGAGGCAGGATCATGGGAACGAGCACGAGCCCGTTGAGGAGGGATTTTGCGGGAAACAAAAAACGGTCACTGATCCAGGCCAATGGGATGGCTATGATTCCCGCTAGGAGTGTGCTCCAGAGCCCCATTTGGAGAGAGTTCCAGAGTCCCTCAAGGTAAAGCGGATTGCGAAAGACCTCGCTGATGTAATCAAAAGTGAAGCGACCATCCGAACCAATGAAAGCTCCACGAAGGGTTTCAATGATGGGCCATACAAAAAAGAGACCGAAAAAAACGGCGGTGAGGAAAAAGACAAATTTGGAAAGGGAATGGGACATTTTATTGGGTCTCCTGCGAAGGCACGGAGGCGCGAAGGGGAGAAAAAAGAAAGGAGGGGGAGAGATTTTGGTTGGAGCAGGTAAAAGACGGAGGAGAGGGTTTTATTCTCTTCTTTATCTTAGCGGCTTCGCGGCTTCGCGGGAAATTATCCATTGGGGATTTTGGCGCGGAGGTTTGAATTGTAGGGATCGTCTTCAAGTCCGTTGACGATTCGCTTGATGCCGTCTTTGAGAAGCGGCGCGTTAAAGTTGATAAGAAGACCCACTTTCATATTGAGAAGGCGAAGATAGGTTCGAAGTTGCTTGGGGTCTGTTTTTGAAAGGCATTCCACGCTTTTGATTTCTATGCAGACCTTATTCTCGATCAGGAGATCAGCTCGGAAGCCTTCAACGAATTTTCTTCCACGATAAGTGATGGGAACCACCTTCTGTCGCTCTACGGACATCCCTCTGTGTTTTAATTCATCCGCCAAAATAATCTCGTAAACCGATTCGAGTAACCCTGGACCAAGTTCTCTGTGTATTTCTAAAGCCGCATCGACAACCTCTCCGGAGATTTCATTCTCATTCCAATCCTTCGGAGCTTCGCCCCTTTGCGGGATATTGGATTGAGGTGAAATGGAAAAAGGGGTCTCCCGCGAAGGCACGGAGGCGCGAAGGGAAGAAGATGGGGAGGAGGGTCTGGTGGTCTGAGCGTCTGGGAAGTTTTTCATGCGTGGGATTTTTGAGCGGCAAGGAAGAAAAAGATATTTTATTCTCCTCTGTATCTTCGCGGCTTCGTGCCTTCGCGGGAGATTCATTTCCCCTCCTTTGCCAACTTTGCCGCCTCCTCATACTGGTGTCGAAAAATATCGGACAGTTGCTTGGCGAGGCGGACTTCATCGAGGCGGTTGGGCGAGGCGAGGGTCGGTTTGATGAGGCGGCGGGCGGCTTGGTAGTCCACCGCGCTGAGGTCGGTGAAGGTTTTGTAGGCCTTGCGCGGGAAGCCCGCTTTCACCAGCTCGCGCCAAGCTTCCGCCTGTTCGCGGTGGAGGTCGAGACAGGTGATGCGAATAATGAAACCCAGTGTCCGGATCAGCGACGCGGTCCAAGCCGGGTGGTAAGTGAAAAGCTTGGCTTCCTCGTAGGGCATCACTTCGGGATCGGAGCGGAGTGAAGTGTATTCCGCCGCATAAAGTTCTTTGCGGATGGGCAGACGGCGGAGGGCGTATTTTTTGGGACCTCCCGGAGTGCCAACTTTGAAGTTCCAGAGTTTCTGGCCTTCCAGTGAGAGGACGAAAGCGATGAATTCCTCCGCAACGGCGCGATGCGGGGCCCCACGCAAGAGCCCAATGGGATCCACCCCGATGGAGGACCCGCCCGCCGGTGTGAAATACTGGAGGCGCGAGGGCGTGTTCCCGATTTTCACGGACTCGCTTTGGAAGCGTCCGTAGAAATCAATGCACATTCCGATGGCGGCATCGCCGAGGGAGACGTCGAGCGGTATTTTCGGCGCGGAGTCGGTAAAATAGCGGGCGTTTGCGGAAGCGGCTTGGATGATTTGAAGTCCCTGCGTCCAGCCAAGCGCGAGGATGGCGTCACTTTCGGCACCGGCACTCGAGAAAAGTTCCTGCATTTTTTGTTGGATTACCATTTCAAACGATTTGGCGGCGGATCCGCTTTTGGTCGGATCGGCAAGTGCGACCTGTTTGAAAAAAAGCGGGTTTGTGAGATCTGTCCAAGATGCCGGCATGCGCTCAATGCCAAGGCGGTGGAGCGAGTCGCTGTTGTAGCAGATACCGAACGAGGAAAGGCATGTTCCGATCCAGCGTCCAGCGGGATCGTAGAATGTCTCGCCAGACACGTCTTGCGGAATGGAGTCGGGTAAAAACCAGTCGGGATGGGTTTTTAAAACATCGGAGGCAACGAGTCGACCGGCGGCAGCCTGTTGATCGAAGTCGTAGGCTCCGCCGCCAAAAAAGAGATCAATGCCGCAGGTGGTGTTCGATTCCAAAAAAGCACGGCGCACGGCTTGTTCAAGGGAATCCCCGGCGGCGTTTGGCGAAGGTGTGATATGGGGATTATCAAAAGATGCGGCGACTTGCTGCGACCAGGGCTTGCCGTTTGCGATCCAGACTCTTTCAAAGGCGGCAAGGTATTCTCCAGCGAGATAACGGGAGATTTCGCTCGTGCCTCCCGGTAATCGCCAGTCGATGCGAACAGTGCGGCCGGTTTTGCTTTTGTAATGGTTGGCGAAGGCGAGCGTGAACTCGTGACGAACGGCTTCGTTGTGCGGAGAAATAATGACGACGGTGTCATCCGCCGCTGCCAGCAGGTTTTCACGTGGCTTGAGTGCAAAGGGAAAGGCGATCACGAGCAGAAGCGTGGCGAGAACGAGCGATAATCGCAGGCCGATGGACGCATTCGCGGTTTGCATGGCCATCAGGGACGAATAGCAACAACGTCCTCGGGGGCCGCATAGGCATGTAACTCGTGGCCCGCCGAGCGTGTGGAGGGACGCGGATTGAGTTCGAGGATTTTGAGGTGCTGCAGCGCGGCGGCGAAGCGGTATTGGGCGACCTCGCCGAGGTAAGTGGACTCGCCGATTTTACCTGAAACGGAATTGCACACGGCGGGTTTGGTTTTCAATTCCCAGCTCTCGGGGCGGACCGAGAGAACGATGCTGTCGCCGGAGACGGGCTTCCAATCTGGATCCGCCAGTCGACCTTCAAACATGCCCAAACCCGTCTCGACAAGTGCTGTGGCTCCAGTGAGCGAACGGAGGCGACCACTGATAAAATTGGTTTCTCCAATAAAATCGGCCACGGCTTTCGTTCGGGGGCGGCGGTAGACATCCTCTGGCGATCCGATCTGCGCGATGCGTCCGCCTTCCAATATGGCCATGCGATCCGAGATCGAGAGGGCCTCCTTTTGATCATGGGTGACATAGATCGCCGTGAGGCCGAATTCCTTGCAGACGCGTCGAATCTCGGTTCGCATTTCCAAGCGGAGCCGGGCATCGAGATTCGAGAGGGGTTCATCGAGCAGAAGGCAGCGGGGACGCACCACCAGGGCGCGGGCGAGGGCGATGCGCTGTTGTTGACCACCCGAGAGTTGGGCGATTTTGCGATCTCCGTATTCCTCCATTTGCACGGATTCGAGGGCAGTGCGGACCCGTTGCTTGATCTCAGCGGAGGGAACGCGCTTTTCCTCGAGACCGAAAGCCACATTTTTTGCCACGGTCATATGAGGCCAGAGCGCGTAGCTTTGAAACATCATTCCCGTGTTGCGCTTGTGCGGTGGGAGATGGGTCACATCCTCATCGCCAAAAAGAATGCGACCGGCGTCCGGCAGATAAAATCCGGCGATGTGGCGGAGGAGGGTCGTTTTTCCGCATCCACTGGGACCCAAAAGAAAAAACAACTCGCCGGGTTCGATTTTGAGTGAAATGCCGTTAAGGGCCACCATATCGCCGAATTTTTTGACCAGATTCTCAATGGTGATAGTTATCATGATGTGGCGGGCGAGTCCTCTCTAGCACCCCGTTGCGGAAGAGCAATATTCTTCGGGGGGTTTTGGGCGCGTTTAAAAATAAACGCAACTTTTCAGACCTGGCAGGGTTTATCTGATATATGTTGGAACCCTTGGAGCAATCGCGATGGACGCCGGAGGCGGCGGCGCATTTGTTGAACAGAGCGGGATTCGGAGGGTCGTTGGAGGAGATCAGCAAGCTTCACGAACTCGGTCACATGGCCGCAGTGGATCACCTTGTCTCGGCAGGGGAGGAGTTGGATTTGTATCCGATTCCGCCACTTTCTACACCTGCAGAAAATGCGCGAGTGCGTCGGGAGTTGAAGAAACTCGCTCCGCAGGAACAGATGCAAAGGAAAAAAATGTTAAAGGAAGCGGAGCGCGAGCAGATTGATGGGCTTCGTTTCTGGTGGCTGCAGCGCATGCGCGCGACACCAAATCCGGTTCGGGAAAAGGCGGTCCTTTTCTGGCACGGGCACTGGGCGACCAGCGTGGTCAAAGTGAAGGAGCCGTATCTCATCTGGCAGCAAAACGAAACGCTGAGGGCGCATGCCCTTGGAAACTTCACGCCGTTTGCGAAGGAAATGACAAGGGATGCGGCGATGATCCGTTATCTTGATCTTAATACCAGCACGGCACGCAGCCCCAATGAAAACTTTGCGCGCGAATTGATGGAACTCTTCACCTTGGGCGAGGGGAATTATACGGAGATGGATATCCGCGAGGCCGCACGGGCCTTCGCTGGCTATCGAACAAATTCGGCAACGGGGAAATTTCAACTGGCAACAAGGTTCGCCGACACGGGAAATAAAAAGTTCTTTGGTCGCTCGGGCCCGCTCAAAGGGGATGATGTGGTCGAGGAGTTGACCGCCCAACCGCGTTGCGCAGAGTTCCTCGCAGGAAAAATCTGGAATTTCTATGCGGGGGGCACCCCAAGTCCCGCCCTGCTTGGTGAGCTCGCGGGTTGCTACCGTAAAGAACAGCTCCACACAGGGGCTCTTTTAAAAAAGATTTTTGTCAGTCGGGAGTTCTACTCGGATCAAGTCGTCCGCCGCCAGATCAAGAGCCCGGTGCAGTGGCTCGTTCAGACATGCAAAATCCTCGATATTCCTCTTCCTAACGGGAGACTCTCGGACAATGTTCTCCGTCAACTCGGGCAGGTTCTCTTTGCGCCTCCGAATGTGAAGGGGTGGGATGGCGGGCGGGCATGGATCAGCTCGGCCACGCTTTTGCTCAGATACAATACCGCCGGGCAAATCGTGAAAGCGCGGCGTTCCGGCGAGAACTCGCCGGTAACCCCACCCGACATCGACCGGATTATCCCGCGTGAGGCCACGCCAGAAGAGGCTTGCGAGGCCATTGAATCGACGATCTTCCAATCGCGAATGCCGGATTCGCTTCGACAAAAGGCGAAAGATTTTCTTATTGCGAACGGATCGGGGGCGACGGCCCGCCGCGAGTTACTCCATCTCGTTATGAGCACGCCGGAATATCAACTCACATGAACCCAACCCTTCACACACGTCGGCAATTTCTCCGCACATCCCTCCTCGGTGGCGCCCTTTCCTGGACGGTGCCAGCTTTCCTTGAGCGCACTTTCCTCGCGATGGACGCGCACGCAGCCGACTCGCTCATACAGACAGCAACGGGAAAAGACGGGCCGATCCTGGTCATTCTCCAGCTTGCGGGTGGGAATGATGGATTGAATACCTTGGTTCCGCACGGGGATGATGCCTATTACCGCGCGCGTCCCTCGATCGCGATTCCGAAGTCCAAAACACACCATCTTACGGATTATCTCGGGTTGAATCCGAATCTCCGCGGATTGAAGTCTCTCTATGATGAGGGTCACCTTTCCGTGATCCAAGGGGTCGGTTATCCGAATCCCAACCGGTCGCATTTTCGCTCCACGGAGATCTGGCAAACGGCGGTCGATTCCAATAAAAGCGAATCACAAGGCTGGCTGGGGCGCTACTTTGATTCCTGTTGTCAGGGCGAAGATCCCGCTGTGGGAGTCAGCATCGGCAATCAGGCTCCACAGGCGTTCGCGGCGAAAGAGCCCCGCGGGATTTCTTTTTCCAGACCTGAGCAGTTTCGCTTCGACCTCAAGCAATCGGCTATTCCCGATGCCGCCGATGAGTTTTTCCGCTCGGTCAATGACGTCGAATCGATGGACGGGGGAAGTATTGGCATGCTCCATGGATCCAATTCGGGAGGGGGCGAGACGTTGGATTTTCTTCAGCGCACCGCGCTCGATGCCGTTATGTCTTCCGACAAGGTTCTCGATATCACAAAGCGCTCCCGCTCCTCTGTTGCCTACCCCGCCGGCAATCTCGCAAACTCTCTCAACCTCGTTGCCCGCCTCATTGGTGGAGGAATGCCGACGCGGGTTTATTATGTCGCCCAGGGCGGCTACGACACCCACAGCAACCAGGTCGGTGCGCACGAGCGATTGATGCGCGATTTGGATGCTTCGGTCGCCGCTTTTGTTGCCGATCTGAAGTCTCAAGGGAATTTTGACCGTGTAATGATGATGACATTCAGTGAATTCGGTCGCCGCGTGGCCGAGAATGGCAGCGGAGGGACGGACCATGGTGCCGCCGCCCCGCTTTTTGTGACGGGTGGGGCCGTCAAGCCCGGCATCTTCGGAAGTGCGCCCAGCTTGACCAAGCTCAATAATGGCGACCTGATCCATGGTGTCGATTTTCGGAGTGTCTATGCGACGGTGTTGTCGAAGTGGCTCAAGGCCCCGGTGGAACCGATTCTGCATCGAAATTTTCCCATCTTGCCGTTTATCTAAAACTTCCAACCCGAGAAACGCGGCGGTGGTTATTTTTTGCTGGAATGCCTGAACTGCAAAACGCATGTTCTCTCGCCTATGTCCGTTCTTATCGTTGGTTCCATTGGGTTGGATGACATCAAAACGCAGCTCGCTGAGCACAAAAACCTGCTGGGTGGCTCCGCTTCCTATGGTGCGGTTTCCGCTTCGAATTTCGGTCCGGTGAATCTGGTCGGCATTGTGGGCGAGGATTTCCCGAAAGAGCATATCGATCTGTTTTGCGGCAGAGGCATTGATTTGAAGGGGCTTCAGATCGTTCCCGGTGAGACCTTCCGCTGGTCCGGCGAATACATGTGGGACATGAATACCCGGGAGACGCTGTCCATTGCACTCAATGTCTTCGAGCATTTCACGCCGACGCTTCCGAAGGAATACCACGATACCGCTTTTGTTCTTCTGGCGAACATCGCTCCCGATCTTCAACACCATGTTCTGAACCAAGTCACCCAACCACGTTTTGTGATCGCGGATACAATGGATCTCTGGATCAATATCGCCAAAGAGTCACTCACCAAACTCGTCGCCCGTGTGGATATGCTCATCCTCAATGATGGGGAAGCGCGCCAATTCACAGGCGAGACGAGTCTCATTAAGGCCGGGAAAGCCATTCGTGCCATGGGCCCTCGGTATGTGGCTATCAAAAAAGGCGAGCATGGTTGCTTGCTCTTCGGCC
>JALQZP010000094.1 GCA_023258235.1 Terrimicrobiaceae bacterium
AGATGGTGGCGTTGGCGATGCTGTTGGGGATGGCGTGGAACGCCTTCACGCCTGCGCCGCATCTGGGGAGGTTGATGGAGGCCGTGCCGGGTTGGGAGTATCTGCCGGGTCAGGAGCGATTGTTGCCCCAGATCGGGTTGCCGGCGCCGCCGGATCCGGCGCCGTTGCCGTGGGCATATGTCCGGAGCGTGTTGGCCTCGTTCTTTTCGTCGTGGGGCCCGGGGGATGCCGACTACATGACGTCGACCCTGTTCTGGCAGTTGGACGGGTACCTCGACACGTTGATGCCCAGTTGGGTGCGGCAGTTCGTGACGACGCTCCTGGTGTGCGGTCTGGCGGTGTTGCTCTGGCGGATCTCGGAGCGACGCACGTGGGGTCGACTCGGCCGATTGGCGATGACGTTGGGTGGGCTCTTCGCGGCGTTGGTCTTGCTCGCGTTGGGTTCGAAGACCTCAGTGGCCTCGCCGAGCATCCATGGACGGTACCTGATGGGGGTTTACGTCCTGCTGATCCCCGTGGCGTTCCTGGGATGGAAGGGGCTGATGGTGCGGTGGGAGTCGAGGTCGCCCCTCAAGATCGCGTTCCTCCTCGTGGTTCCGATGCTGCTGCTGCCGCTGCGGTGGCTTTGGCAAGTTGGGGTTTGTAATATTTGCTTACATACCATTGCCAAGCGAAAAGGCCGGCAACAGAGAGAGCGATGGCGATCCAAGATTTACGGTCCATGAATTTATTCTAAGTAAGAGGCTTGAAAGCGGGCGGAACGGGGTCGTAACCACATCCGCCCCAGGGGTGACACCGGAAAATGCGGCGGATCCCGAGGAAGGTTCCCTGCATCGTGCTGTGCGTGCGCAGGGCCTCGAGGAAATAGTGTGAACAGGAGGGAGTGTATCTGCAACCGCAACCGGGCCCGCAAAGCACCTGTAACAAAGGAGAGAGAGCGAGTTGGTAGAACCGGATCACGGATGTAAGCAGAAATTTCATTCGGAGGACGGCAAGATAGAAAGGCGTCGGGCGAGAAGCAACCATTCGGACTTCAATTCTTCGAAGGTGGCTGTGGCTGCGGCGGACTTGGCGACAATCACCACACTGGCTCCGGGTGACATGGACTCGCGACAGACTCTGACAATCTCTCGAAGGCGTCGGCGAACCTTGCTTCGGATCACAGCGCCTCCCACACGACGGGATGTGATAATGCCAATGCGGGCGGAAACCACGTCATCGGAGCGAAGAATCCCAACACGCAGGAGGCGGGATTGGGATGCTTTTCCCTGGTCCCGAACTCGCGTGAAATCTCCGCTATTGCGAAGTCGGGCGGATTTGGGAAAACGCAGGCGGCCGTTCTTAGGCCTGGGTGTGTCTGGCGAAGTGGACTTCGACACCTTTTGGAAGGAGGCGTTTGCGGCCCTGCTGGCGGCGTCGGCTCAGGATGGCCCTGCCTGCCTTGGTCTTCATGCGGGCGCGGAAACCGAATTGTTGTTTGCGCGTGCGCTTGGAAGGCTGGTATGTGCGTTTCATAAAATCGTGAAGTGAGTTGGGGAGGTTAGTGGGTGATTGGCCTGCGTCAACTTAAAATATTCGCGACACATTCGATCTCGACGTCGAATCCCAGAAGTTGGGCGCCGATCGTCGCGCGTGCCGGATTTGAATCTCCGAAGTAGCGGATATAAACGGCGTTCATTTCCTGAAAATTTTCGGGTGTGAGGTTGGAGAGGTAGACACGCGAACTGACCACACTTTCAAAGCCCACCCGGGCGGCCGCCAGGACTTTTTTGATGTTTTCCAAGACGAGTTCCGTCTGGCGGGCGATTGTACCGCGCTCGATTTTGCCCGTGGCCGGATCCCATGGCGTCATACCCGACACAAATACAAATTTTCCCTCTGTGATCACACCAAGGGAGTAGGGGCCGAGGGCGGGCGGACCATCTGGAACTTCGCGCAGCAATTGTTTCATGCCTGGCATTCGAGCTTAATCCCCTGGGAAACTCAAGCCGCGATAGGGGATTGGCGAAATCGTGGATCGCCAGCGGTCGTGAAGTCGGATAAGGCTCCGCTATGAATATTTGGAGTAGCAAGGGGCCTTTTCTTGTGGAGCATGGCGCGTTATTGATTCGCTCCTACCATGAGCGCACAGGTCGGCACCTGATCGAGCCCAGCGGGGATAGGAAGCTCGACGCCCGGCGGCTTTTTGATGCTCCCTTTGTGGTGGTGTCCGGGGGCGCCGAGGCCGAACAGATCCTGAACTATGGTAACAGGACCGCTCTGGGTTTGTGGGAAATGGATTGGGACACCCTCACTCGAACGCCTTCGAGGGAAACCGCCGAACCGGTTCATCAGGCCCAGAGGGCGGAATTTTTACGTCAGGTCAGGGCGACAGGATTCATTGACGATTATACAGGGATACGAATTTCCAGAACGGGGCGGCGATTCCGAATCAAGCAGGCCACCGTTTGGAATGTGACGGATGACGCAGGCGCCTATTTTGGCCAGGCGGCAACATTTTCCAAATGGGAGTTTGAGTCCTCGTAAAGAACGCCAGCGAGGCTGAGACCGCAAGCCGGGGCCACGAGGCCAAAAGTGGGGGCACCATTTTGGAGGCTGGTTTTCAAATCCTGAAGCCCGACTTTGCCGATGGCGTGGCGGATGACGGCGGCGGAGAGCATTCGAACCATTTTGTGGAGAAACCCCTCTCCCTCGAAAGTCAGCTGGATTTGCGGGCCGTGAATTTCCGCATGGATGGATGTGATCGTCCGAACCGTCTGCTCGGGCTCTTTCGTGCGTCGAAGGGAAAAAGCAGCGAAGTCATGGCGGCCGGTGAAAAGCGCGCAAGCCTCGCGAAGGTAGATCGGATCGACGTTGCCGGGCACATGCCATGCGCGATCGCGCAGGAGCGGATTCATCACGGGATGATTCCAAACTGTGTAGCGGTAGATTTTTCCCTTCGCCGAAAATCGGGCATGGAAGTCTCCTGAGGCGGCACTGACCTCGATCACGCGAATGTCTTCGGGCAAGTGGGCGTTCAAAGCCGGTGTCCAAGCCCGCAGTGGAAGTCGATCCTCATCCACATCGACATGGGCGCACTGCGCCGCGGCATGGACGCCCGAATCCGTTCGGCCAGCTCCGTGCACCACGACCCGGTTGCCGCACAAAGCTTCAAAGGCGCGCTCAAGGTGATCCTGTATGGTGTTACCCGCCGCTTGGCTTTGCCAGCCCTCGAAGGCACCTCCATGGTAGGCGATTTCGAGTTTTAATCTCATACCGAGTCCAGCCAGCCCTGAAGGATGATCTGGGCGGCCACCTGATCGATGACCTGTCTTTGTTTTTTTGAGTTCTTGCCGGCCTCGTGGAGGGATCGCTGGGCGGATACGGTGGTGAGTCTTTCATCCCAAGCGATGACCTTGCAGTCCGAGGAAGCCCTCAATGCCTCGATAAACTCCTTCGCTTTTGTGGCGGCGGGGCCGTAGGTGCCGTCCATATTGCGAGGCATTCCGACAATGATTGTTTGCGCCCCGCGTTCGGCAGCCAGAGCGAGGATCCGTTTTTTCACATCGCTCGTTTTTACAGGAATGGTTTCGAGCGGGTGGGCGAGCATTCCCAAGTCGTCGCTGACCGCCACGCCGACGCGGGCTTCACCGAGATCAATGCCAAGGGCTTTTTTCATTTGTGATTGAAAGTCACATATCTTGAGATAAGCTTCAACGATCATGTCACAACTCTCTCTGGACAAATTTGGCGAGAACCTTCCGGTATCCGGGATAGTCGGGTTTTCGCAGGTCGCAATCGGACTTGGTGCTGGTTTTCTGGTGGCCGAAAGTATTGGTCAAAATGCCCGCCGCAATGCTGGCATTGCCCTCGTCGGATTGGGCGTTGCCGCTCTTGTGCCGATCATCTGGGGCATCACCTCCAAAATCAGTTCCCGCCCGGAATCCTCCCGCGCGATGCGCAAGCGGCTCGAAGGAATCCGGGGAGAATACGACGCTGTTCAGTAGGGGCTTATCGGATGGGTGTCTTGACTCGTCCGCGTCTCATTTTGGCATCCGCCTCCCCGCGTCGACGCGATCTTCTTTCGCGGGCGGGGTACGATGTCCGGATCGCCGCATCGGATATCGAGGAGTTGGATTCGTGCAACGAGGGGCCGGGAGCGCTGGCTCTCATCAACGCCAAGCGCAAGTGGAACGCCATCGCACCTCAATACCCTGACGAAATCGTGGTCGCCGCGGATACCGTGGTTTGGCTGGACGGGCGCTTTTACGGGAAGCCAGTGGATTTTGTGGAGGCTGCAAAAATGCTCGCGATTTTGTCTGGTCGCACGCACCAAGTGGTCACTGGGGTCGTCGTGGGCCGTGTAGGCGAGGGGTCGCAAGAGTTTGCAGAGGTGTCCATGGTCACATTCCATGCTCTCGATGAAAACGAGATCGACGCTTATTTGAAGGACATCCACCCGCTCGATAAAGCCGGAGCGTATGCCGCCCAGGATGACAACGGCAGGATCATTGCCAAGGTTGAGGGATCTCTTTCGAATGTCATCGGCCTCCCGATGGAAAGGCTCGAAACTTTTCTCTCCTCCGAGAATTATCGGCGGCAGTAGTAAATAAAGGCTGGGGGAAAATTCTGCATCACCACGGGGGTTCGCCGGACATCTTTAAAGATGCGTTCCAGATTCGCCCGGAAGCGTCGCCCTGACCTTAGGCGATGCGGTCCGTAATAAGCAAATGTGGTAAAAACGCCTCCTTCGACAAGAGCCCCGTGAATTTGATCCAGGATCGAGCATTGCAGGGCTTGGTCGAAAACCGCCCACGGCAACCCGGACAAAATCGCACCCGGTCGGGGGATGTTTTCCGAGTCGAGGTGGTTTTGAAGCTCGGTGGCGCAACCTTCTATGATTTTAGCGCGTGGAAATTTGCGCGAAACCGACCGTGCCAGATCCGGGCTTTTCTCTATGGCTGTGAATTGGGCCCCCGGTGCAAGGCTTTCTAGGATATGGCCGGTGAATGCGCCAGTGCCCGGTCCCAATTCAACCACGCTCAATGCGGATTGGATGGAAGAGGTGCTAACCATGGCCTTCGCAAGCCAGGGTGATGACGGCCAAATAGCGCCGACCGTGGTCGGTGCTTGGATCAGGGCCTTGAAGAAGCCGAGTGACATGGCGCAGACCTTGGTTTGGCATCCGCTGGAGCGCAATCTTAAAAGTTTTTTCCATTCGAGAATAAAAACGCATTTGCTATTGTGTGATGATGAAATTTTGCAAGTGCGCCTTGTTCCTCCTTTTTCCCGCCCTCCTCATGGCCAGGGATACAATGATCGACAATACGGGCATCGTGGAAAACCCGAAGCCCTCATGGGAGACGCAAAAACAAGCCCGCACGTTTTCGCTGCTCATCCCGGCCCCCCGTGGTCAAATCACAGACCGCAATGGTCTTCCTCTCGCACAAAATCGCGTGAGCTATAATCTCGCCATTATTTTTCCCACGCCGTTGGACTGGACAGACGAGAAGATCGTTTCCTTCGCCCGCCGCCAGCTCGCGCTCTCAAGCAGCCTCATCAATCGGGATATCAAAGTGCCCGATGCCACGATTCTCAACCACTATAAGAATCGAGGAGTTCTTCCGCTGGATATCGCCGAGGATCTCTTGCCCCGCGAAATCACCAGTCTCCAAAAAAACATGCCGCCCGATCAGGTGTTGAGGCAGACCTATGTCCGCTTCTATCCCGGCGGACCGCTCGCCGCTCACATCGTTGGCTACACGGGTCCGCAAGCGCCACTCTCCGCCAGACCCATCGAGAACAACGATCTCATTTTTCCGGAGAGCGAGGGGAGGGAAGGGCTTGAGCAGATTTTCGACAAGGAGCTTCGCGGTCAACCCGGCCTCCTCCAAATCACATTCGGTCCGGATGGGAAAAAATCCTCCGAGCGTATCGCGCGGCAGCCGGTGCCGGGATACAATGTCATCACCACATTGGATATGAATATCCAGGAAACGTGCGAGAAAACCCTCGCCAAAAATGCGAAACGTGGAGCGATGGTTGTGATGGATCCCAACAGTGGAGAAATTCTGGCGATGGTTTCCTATCCCGCATTCAATCCCAACGACTTTGTTCCTACCGTCAAGCAGAGTGTTTTTTCAGCCTATTCCAACGACCCCGCCGATCCTCTTGTGCCGCGGGCGTTCCGCTCCGCCTATCCACCGGGCTCGACTTTCAAAACCTTTGTGGGCCTCGCCGCCCTGAATTCCGGACTGATCAAAACCGATGAGATCTTTTCCTGCCCCCGGGAGTTGGCGGTTGGAAACCATGTGTTCAAAAACTGGAAGAAGGTTGATGCCGGTCGATTGAATTTCAAAGAGGCCCTCACGCAATCCTGCAACACCTGGTTTTATCAAGCGGGACTCAAGATCGGATCCGAACCCATCATCCAATATGCGACGCAACTCGGACTTGGTCGTCGCACCGGCATCCCGCTCCGGGCCGAGTCCGTAGGCAATATTCCCGATGACGACTACATGCAGCGCGTGCACAAGAGGACAATCAAAGGCGGCGATGTCGCGAACATGTCCATCGGCCAAGGTGACATCCTCATCAGCCCGCTTCAAATGACGCAGGCCATGTCCGTCATCGCGAATGGCGGAACGGTGCATCAGGCCCGACTTGTGCTGCAAGTGCAGACGATTGACAACAAGGTCATCGCGGCCTACCCGGATCGCATTCGCGAGGAGATTCCTATTTCGCCGCTCGTCCGGGAAGAGTTGCGCAAGGCGCTTGTAGCGGTAACGAGTGATGGCCAAGGCACCGCGCACGGTGCCCAAGTCAAGGGGATCGACGTCGCAGGAAAGACCGGCACTGCACAATGGGGGCCAACCGATCGGCAGCGTATCGCGGCTTGGTTCACAGGATTCATGCCTGCTGGCGAGCCGCGCTACGCCTTCACCGCGCTCTATGAAGGCGAGCCGAACGACCAGTCGGTGCATGGTGGTTCCCATGCGGCTCCGCTAGTCGGGAAAGCCTTTCGCGAAATCATCAATCCCAAAAAAGCGAACTCGAAGGAGTCGGAAAACGAGCCTGCGGCAAAAGTTCTGGAGAAAGAAGAGTCTTCCGTTCCTGCCGCCGAGCCTGTCGCGGCCGATGAGTCCAATTGACGGGATCCATCAAATAAATTGAGCTTCGCTTGACAGGCCATGCCGAATTTGCTGGTCTTTGAATCGTTCGCCGTTTTAACGACAACAACAAATACAAAACCCACAAAACATGAACAAAGTTGAACTCACAGTAGCAGTCCAAAAATCACTCGACTCCACCAAAGCGGATGCCGAGCGCGCAGTAAACGCCGTCATCGATGGCATCAAGCTTGGAGTCAAAAAAACAAAGACCGTCCAACTCATTGGATTCGGTACTTTCAAAATCAGCAACCGCAAAGCCCGTGCCGGTGTGAATCCCAAGACCGGTGCTAAAATCAAAATCAAGGCTTCCAAGACTGTGAAGTTCGTTCCCGGCAAAGCTTTCAAAGCCGCGATCTAATTTCCCCTCCGCATCAACCCGAAAGGGTTGTGGAAGAGACCCGTTCCGCTTAACGGCGGAACGGGTTTTTTTGTGCCCGTGATCTGTATCGTGCGTTGATGAAATTCTGAAGCGTGTTGCGTGATCGTTGCGCGGATGGCGCAGCGGAATTCCTCGCCGCAGGATGGATTTAGTCTTTGTAGACGGCAGCGAGTTGCTGAATCTTTCGCGCGAGAAGAATGTCCATGTCTGTGACGCAATCGGAATCGTGTGAGACAAGGCTGATGCGAACCACGTTGAATGTGTTCGACCAATCCGGATGATGGTTCATTTTCTCCGCTTCCAGAGCTACGGCAGTCATGAAGGAGAATGCCTGGATGAAGTTTTTGAATTGAAACTCCGAACGAAGCCGCCCCTCGACATAATCCCAGCCAGGGAGGATTTTGACAGCGTCGTTCAACTCGTCTTTTTTGAGGGGGTGTTCCATACAAGTATTTCATTGCACGCTTTTCCCATAAAGCAAGTCGCAAGAGGCGGGGCGCCGATACGTAATGTTTGACCTTTGGCTTAAATTCAGTCGCGAAAACCTCGTTCAGCCTGAATTTAGGCTAATTGACCAAATTGGACACCACGATGGAGTTGATTGCAGAAATTGAGGAAACTCAATTTATCCGTGCGACCCATCTAAGCGATCCTCCTGTCGTTTCTGTAAAATTGATTCACTGCTTTTACTCCTTTGAGCCAATGGTAGT
>JALQZP010000095.1 GCA_023258235.1 Terrimicrobiaceae bacterium
ATTTCTGGAGCATGAAAAAAATGGCCTGCTCGTTGATTTCTTCGATGTCAAAGGCCTCGCCGATCGAGTCTGCGAGGCACTTGCCAAGCCGGAGAAGTTTTCGCGATTACGCGAGGCAGCGCGGCGGCGCGTTGTCGAGGAGCTTGATTTGAATACACGCTGCGTGCCTGCGCTTGAGCGACTCCTTCGGGGCGAGTAGTTCTATTGGTTTGTGAAGTTCACGGAATTTCCCCTTGCAATAGCGCGCTGGTTTTTTCTGGTGAACATTGTGATTGGGGCGTGGCTTTACGGCGGCACGCGGGATTGGACTCGCGAGTGGGTGACTTGGTTGCTGCTGGCGAACACGGGGCTTTTTCTGATCGGTGCGTTATGCAGGCGGTCGCTGCCGAGAGTGCCTGCGGTGGCGTTTACTGCAGTGGTTTTCTTACTGGCGCAAGGCGGCTTCATGGCGTGGAACGCGCGCCGGCAATTTCTCGAATGGGTGGGTGTTTTTGTGGATCGCACCCAGCCAATGCCAAGCTGGCCTGGGTTCTGGGATGTCGCGATGGTGATGCCATCCTTGTGGCTTACAGTCGGGCTGCTTGGGGCCTTTTGCATCGCCTGCGACATGACCACAATGCCGGAATGGCGCGAGCGGTTATGGGTGACGCTTGCGGGAACTGGTTTGAGTATTGTCGTTCTTGGTCTGGCGCAGAGGTTCACCGGAGCGCAGGATATTTTTTGGGGACTTGAGACTTTCCGAGGGCCGACATTTTTTGCGGTTTATCGCTACCATGCGAATGCCGGCGCGTTCATCAATCTCGTGTTGCCTTTGCAGGTGGCGCTGGCAGTGCGGGCGCTGAGGACCGATGGAGCGGAGGCGGGAAAGGTGGTCTGGTGCCTCGGAGCGTTTGTGACTGCGGCGGCCGGTTTCGTGAATGTCTCCAAAGCTGCGAATGTGATTTGCCTTTTGCTGATTCTTGCGCTGGCGGTGTGGTTTGGAATAAATGGATTTCAATCCGGTGGCGTCAGAATTTGGATGCTTGTGGTTCTTTCTATTCTCGTGGTTGTTGGCGTTGCGGCTTCATTTGGTTTGGAAAAAACAGTCAATCGTTGGGAGAATTTGGTGGGTGTTTTGAAAACAGGAGCGACAGATGGTCGACTGCAAACCTATGAAATCATCGTGAGGGGGCCGTTGCCCGATGCGGGTTGGTTGGGGTTCGGTCCTGGCACTTTCGAAAAAATTTTCGAAATTTATCGCGCGGCCCTTGGTAGCGATCTCGTTGGCCGATGGGACAAGGCCCATTCCGATGCGCTGCAAACTCCGATGGAATGGGGATGGGCAGGTGCATCCGCTTGGTTGGTTGTGCTGGGTGGCGGTTTTTTAAAGGCTTTAGTTGCGGCTTGTGGCCGATCAGAGGAGTCTCTGCTTGCCGCTGCTGGGGCCCTAGCTCTGGCTGGAGTATTGTTTCATGCAATGATGGATTTTCCGCTCCAGATTGCCTCGCTACAGCTATTCACGCTTGCGATTGCTGGGTTGTGCTGGGGATTGCCGAAGCCAAGACATCGTCGCTTGCACCATCATCGCTTTAATGCATGATGCCACCCTGAAATGCATAGGCTAAGTGGCTACCTTAAAGAGAGAGTGTCATGATTTTGGAAAGGCATAAGGGCGCCGTAGCAATTCACGCATTGGTGCAAGGAGCGGCTGTTTTATGTGTTTTTACTGCCTGGTATTTAACCGTAGATATATGGCTAGGTTTTGAGTTGGTTGGAGGTTTTTTCGGTTACCTTATTTATGGCGGGTTGGCTGTTGCGGCTTTGCTAGTGCGGGCGACTTATAGGGCGTCCAATGACGCACTCGTCCTTTCCGGGCTTTTTCGGGGACGATTAAAACTGGCCGGTCGACAAACCTTGTTTGTTGGAACAGTGATGACGGTTTTTCTGGTAGCGACGAAGGACAAAGATATCTCCCGTATTTTTCTCTTTTCTTGGATTCCTTTGCTCTACGCCACGCTGGCGCTGACGAATCTCGCGATGCCTCATCTTCTCCTGCGCTTGGTTTTTTCAAAAAATAAAAGGCAAAGGTTTCTTTTGATGACCAGGCAATCCCGTTTGGAAAAACCCGATCGTCTCGGGGAATGGCTGCTCAGGCAGCAGAGGATGGGTATTTCGATTGCGGGACTTGTTTCCCCTGAGGAGTTGCAAATCCCTAGAGTGAAATTTTCGAGGCTTGGGGCACCGGAGGAATTGGATTCGATTTTCAAACAACTCAAACCTGATGTCCTAATGTGCCTTGAACCTGCAAGAGATCATGCCGAGATCGCTCAACTTTTGAGCCTCGCCGAGGGCCGAGGGGCGCGACTTGTTTTCTGGGATGATCTGGAATCACGCTTTGGAGCCCGAGCTTGGAACGCCGAAGTGGACGGTTTGAACTTCGTGCATTTCCGCCGAGAGCCCTTGGAAAGCCCCCTCTACAGGGCGATCAAGCGAATTTTCGATCTGCTAGTGGCTGCCGTGGCGGTTTTCCTGATCATGCCGTGGCTTTGTTTATTGGTTTGGATTTTTCAAAGATTCCAATCTCCCGGTCCGATTTTCTTTCGCCAACCCCGAGCCGGTCTCGCTGGCCAGGAGTTCCGGATTTTCAAATTCCGCACCATGCACACGGGGGCGGAAAAGGATACGCGACAAGCAACTCAAGGAGATGGTCGGATTTATCCTTTTGGGCTCTGGCTTCGCAAAACCTCGCTCGACGAGATTCCCCAGTTTCTCAATGTCCTGCGCGGCGAAATGAGCGTGGTGGGTCCGCGGCCTCACCTCCAAGAGCACAATAGTCAGTGGGAGCGCTTGCTGGAGGCCTTCCATGTGAGGGCGATTGTAAAACCCGGATTGACCGGACTCGCCCAAGTTCGCGGAATGCGCGGTGAGGCTAAAACCGACGCGGATGTGGTGCGTCGCATCGAGAGCGATTTGGAATACATCGAAAATTACTCGCCGATGATCGATCTCCTGATCGTGGCCCAGACGGCGTGGCAGTTATTGTTTCCTAAAAACTCGGCTTATTGAGGCATAAAAAAAGCGGACCGCTCTGGTCCGCTTTTTTTAAACTTCAACTACGAAGCGCGAAGTGGTGGAGGTTTGTCTCGGTATCGAATCGCGAGAGAAACAAGTCGCATGGCAGCAAAGTATCTAGGAATGAATTTTCGCGGTGATGAAAGACATCTAAAAAGCCAGCCGAGACACAGGCGATCGGCCCAGGCGGGAATCCTCACCTGGTCTCCACTGAGAAATCCAATCGCAGCTCCAATGCAACTGATGGTTGGGTTGCCAATCAAATTATCCTTCAGCCAGAGTCCGAGCTTTTCCTGTGTTCCACTGCCAGTGCAGATAAATACAAAGGGTGGCGTTGCGATTTGTAGGCGGTCTAGTAAGGCGTCGTCGCGGACAGCCCCGGTTTTGGGATACTGAGGAGCGATGTGGCAATCTGTCTCGTGAACGTGGAGGCCGTGGGATTGTAGCCAATTGAGATTTTGGCGCATGGAGTCTAGAGAGGGCATGACCCAAAATGTCGCGCCGGGTCTTTTCAATTCCGGTCGCTCCAGTAGAGCCTCGAGAAACCCAAGGCCGGAAGTTCTTGGTAGCTTTCCAAGGCCCAACAATCCCATCAATAAAATTGCCAGGCCGCTATCGGCGAGGTTCATGTCCGATTTTTCGAGCGCCTTCCGGTAGTCAGAATCCCAAGCCAAATCGCACAAACCCGGACCGGAGGGTGCCAGAACCAAGCCGCCTGAAAAAGACGCCTCGACGGCTTGCTGGATCGAAATTTCAGCAATTTCAATCCCGAGAAACCTGCGCTTCGGAAGATCAATCATCCCCCGGTTTTTGAAAGGCGAGGAGCAACGGGAGTAAGGCCAAAAAAGCCCCGGTAAATGCTCCCGCCAGCGTCCAAGCTATGTCCGAAAGATCAAAGGATCTTGTGGGAATCCAGAGCTGGGCGAATTCCAATCCGACTCCAAGCAATGAAACGCCAAGCCATGAAATGATTACAATCGTGAGAGGGGGGACGGTCCGCTGGATACTCTTGGAACTCGAAAGCACCAGCGATGAAATGAAGGAAAATAACGCGAAAGCCGGAAAATTCCGAAAGACGGGATACGCGTCGGCCCACTTTCCCAGCCATGAGGGTATCCAACAAACTTCGGCCATCAGAGGGGATTTTGTCAACGCACACCAAAATACTCCAACAAGCACATACGCCAATCCCACGAGCGAAATAACGCTGAATAAAAAAGCCAGCACCCTTACTTGGAATCCCTCCAGCGAGGCGAGTGAGGTAGTGCTGGGTTGCCCCCGCAAACCATTCCCGCGGGGAGACTCTTTAAAACCACCGAACCAGCCGTTACGACCGTTTCATCCCCGATCTCGACACCCGGCCCCACAAAAACCGCACCACCAACCCATGCGCCGTCTCGAATTCGAATGGGCGCGCTACGAAACGAAAAATGTTCATCACGAAAATCATGATTGCCCGTGCACAGAAATGCGCGCTGCGAGACGCAGGCATGGCTTCCAATCTGAACGGGCTCAAAGTTCAAAATAAAAACTTCCTCCCCGATCCAGGAGTGATCTCCGACCTCAAAACGCCACGGAAAATGCACATTCACGCGCGGCTTGATGACCACCCTGCTCCCGATCTTTGCTCCAAAAGCTCGCAGAAGTTTGCATTTAACAGAGGACGGCCAAGGCATCGCGCTCAGAAAGAAAACTATTTTTACCAGATACCAAGCAGCTTCAAACCAAGCGGGACGGCCTCGGTCCAGATTCCGCGAAGCATCAAATAAATCCAGTCGCATTCGGGTCATTGCTATTTAGAACTCAACTTGCTTGAAGGGCTGTCAAAAGATTTTTTGTTGCTTTCTCGATTCCAAAATGATGAACGAAGCAATCTCGAAATCGCTTACCTCTTGTCGCTGCTAATTCCCCTTGGGAGAAGCGCTGAATGAGACGCGAAGTTCCAATGATAGTGTCATCTTCTACCAACCCCGCGCCGTTTTCCGAAATCTCCCGCCAGATATTCACTTTGTTTGAAATTAGAACGGGACGACCGCATGCCAGTGCCTCAACAACGGCGATTCCGAAGTTTTCTTGGTGGGATGGCAGGATAAATGCCTCGCAGCCATAAAGCGCACCCCACTTGGCATTGCCCTCCAACATGCCGACCATGTGAATATGAGGAGAGCTTCCTGCAGGAATTTCAGAGTTGGCTTTGTTAATCTGTTCGCGGACTTGTTTTCCAAATGCAGACTCCCAACCTGGGCCGGCTATGACCAAATCAGGCAAAGCGTCCTTTTGTATGTGCGCTTCAATTATTTCCTCGTAGGCACGGATTAGCAAATCGACACCCATTTTCGGATGGATTCTCCCGAGGAAAAGCAGATAAGGCCTCCCATCCAAGTTTGGCAATTTTTCTGCAAAGTCAGACCGCATTTTATTGGTAAAATCCGGTGCCGGTCCGATTCCATACCCGACATTGATTTCTGTTCGAGGATGGTAGCCCCCAAAGGTTATTCGTGCCAACCGCATCTCCTCCTCGCAGGTGAATAAAACACCCGATGCGCGATTTACTATATGCCGTTCGGCCAGCCACCAGTAGAACCAATTTCGAACGGCTTTTGCCCTACGCGAGGAATCGCGCTGGAACCACGGGTCGAGCATGCCGTGGGGCATCAAAAAAAATCGTGGAATTGCTGATCGCAAAAGCGCCAATCCAGGCCATTGCCACATTCCATGGAGCACGATCGCATCAAATCGGTCCATATTGTTTTTGAGCCAGGGTGTTAACCTGCGAGTGTAAGAAAAACTGAATCGTCCGGGTCCGAGAGCGTGGATTGGAAATTCGTCACGCTTCATCCACGGTGCGCTCGGTGCGTCACAGCATGCCACTTCGTTTTTGATGCCCATAGACGCCATGGCTTGAATTGAAGCCCGAATACCTTGAGGAGGACCTCCATGAGACGGGTTCATGGAGGATGTCACTCTCAGAATCCTCATGATTTTCGATCAAGGTAATGACCGAGCACTGAGATTTGCCACAGACGGGTCCAGTGGATTTTTTCTTTTTTGAAATCTTGATAGGCTTGCTCGACAAAAGCGGGGTTTAGGAATTTTGCAGCGGAGGATAGACCATGACGGCAAAAGTCATGAAGTGGGCCGTTCATCCATTTTTGCATGGGAAGCACGAATCCTCGCTTGGGGCGATCCCAACATTCGCGCGGGAGCAAATCGGAGAAGGCATCAATCAAAAGCCGCTTAGCCGGGCTTCCACGTTTCACTGATGCAGGAAGACTTAAAGCATATTCCACAATTCGGCAGTCCAGTAGCGGGACCCGGATTTCCAAACCGACCGACATGCTCATTTGGTCACTGTCGCGTAGTAGCATAGGCTCCATGTAGCCAATAATTTCCGCAGCGGATATGGCTTGGATATTATCCTGAAAAGTTGAATCCGCCAAGGGCCAGCTAACTGATTCTTTCAGTCCAGCAAATATTAGCGCTTCATCGCTCCACCACCGACGGCGGAGCAATGCCAAGGTGAAGGCATCAAATGAAGTCGCCCCAGCTAGCTTTTCTCTGACACTGCAGGGAAGAACGGAAATCAAGGCAGTGGCCACCTTAGGCGGAAGCTTTGCAAGGAGCGAGAGCCAAGGAACATCAGAAAAACTAGGGTAACCGCAGAACAACTCGTCCCCGCCTAATCCGGAGAGGGCGACTTTTATGCCGGTCTGTTTAACTGCTTTTGCAACAATGTAAGTGTTGAGTGCATCAACGGAGGGCAGATCCATGGCACCCACGGCCTCCATGGCCCACTCTTGGCATTCTTTGGCGCCTACTTCAATTTCCGTATGATTGGAACCGCCTTGATCGGCCACGAGCCTAGCAACAGGCCGCTCATCAAGATCTGCATCTTGAAAGCCCACAGTGAAAGTGTGCAAGGATTTGCCCAAACGCTTGGCAGCACACAAACAAATGATCGAAGAATCAATTCCGCCGCTTAGAAATGCACCGACAGGCACATCCGATAATAAATGTTCATCGACCGCTTTTTCTATAAGGGTGCGGACTCCCGCCTTCGCCTCCATGGCGGAAATTCGAGAGCGGGGAGATTGCTTAATTGAAGGCAATCTCCACCATTTTTCCCAATGAAATTCACCGCTGCAATCAATATGTAACAAACTGGCTGGAGGAAAAATTTCTATACTATCACCGATGCATCCGTTGCTGGGTAGATGGCCAGTAGCTAGATAATTTGCCAATGCGGTCCCCGATAGGCGCGGGTGATTTCCCCCCAACAATGCGCGCGCCTCAGAAGCGAAAAAGAAATTTCCGCTATCCAGACGATAATAAAGAGGTTTTATACCTGTGCGATCACGAGCGAGGTGAAGACTTCCGGTAAGAGTGTCGTAGACAGCAAACGCAAACATACCTCTAAGAAGTCCTAAGCAACCCTCTCCATAGCGCTCCCAAGCTTCCAATAGGGTCTCTGTATCCGAATGTCCACGCCAAGTAATACCATCCAATCGGGAGCGAATCTCCAGATGGTTGTAAATCTCCCCATTAAAAACTATAATACTCCGCCCGCTGCAACTAACCATCGGCTGCGCACCAGCTGCTGATAGCTCAATAATGGAAAGACGCACTTGGCCTAGCCAGCAATCACCTTTCGGAGATTTCCACTCACCTGACCCGTCTGGGCCTCGGTGTGATATCGGCTCTAATGACAATGCCGATGGCTGTCTTTTCTTATTTATGCATCCTATTATACCGCACATTTTAAATCATCTTTTTTGATTTAATACCTCAGAAACGGCATTGAATACCTCGTCAACAGAGATGCCCATTATGCATTTCTTTTTTTGTTTTATGCAAACCTCAAGTCCGCAACCCGCGCAATCAGTCTTATGATAGATGATTTGATGATTTTCACCTCGCGGAAACCACTGTCGTGGCAGGTTGCGCGCAGAAAAAACAGCCACACAAGTAGTTCCAACGCAGGCGGCAAGATGCATGGGTCCGCTGTCATGCCCAATGAATAATTCGCATTGCTTCAAAATAGCTGCAGATACTCTTGGAGAAGTCACTCCGCATAAGTTTAAGG
>JALQZP010000096.1 GCA_023258235.1 Terrimicrobiaceae bacterium
GAAAAATTCCTCATTCACCTCAAAGAATCGGAGTGGCGTTTCAATCATCGCAGTGATAACATCTATTCAATTCTGCTAACGCAAACTCGCCATTTTCCTCTCTAAACTAGGCAAGACCCATGGCCAATCTGTTTCGCTCATCGAAAGCGTTAACAAGTAAAAAGCCTTGGGCGGCTACCAAGTTGTTCAGCAGGCATTGTGCGGAACTGCCACCTATCGAAGGCAGCCCGAAGGGCGCGTAGGCTGAGCCCGACGTGGTATCAAACGAATGTGACCAATCTTGACGGCTGGGAATGGAAAAACCAAACAAGAGCTTGTTGTGGACAGCGTAGTCTGCTTTGGGAAAAATCTTTTCTACGTGAGCATTGCAAGGAGCGTCCCGTAGTCATTTGTATTGGAGATGTAATTGGCATGGGGCACTCCACCGGCGCTCGCTCACTTCGAGACTCTGGCGCACATGCACCACAGCTTCGCGTTTCCGGGCCGGGCCTACCATTTTGATTCGGCTGCGCCTCACCCTTCGGGCTGCGCTGGCGCGCAGTCTATCTCCCTTCGGTCGGTTCCCTCCGCGATTTCCTTCAAGATCGCCTTGTCGAGCGTCAGGTCGGCCACGGCTCGCTTCAGGCGCGCATTCTCTTTTTCTAGTTCCCGCAGCCGCTTGAGCGCGTCCTTTTTCATGCCTCCATATCGACTCTTCCATCGCTGGTAGGTCGCCATGCTCACGCCAATGCCTCGCACCGCATCCTCGGCTCCTTTGCCTGCCGCGATCAACCCCTCGGCCTCACGCAGCTTTTTGATGATTTCTTCCGGTGTATGTCTTTTCTTTTTCATGAGAGTTTCTACGGCGCTCCGCGCCGCTTTCTCTCATAACTTCTGGCTCAGTTTTCGGGGAGCACTCCACTATTACGCCATCCATGAAACCCCCGCAAAACAACAGGGATGCGGGGCAACGCTTACGATTTTTGATCGGGGAGGGGAATCAAATCGACGCTGGTTTCCTTTGCGGGAATGTGCAAGTGGGCATGAAAAAGCCCCCCGGCGTTTCCACCGGGAGGCTCTCTTCTCTTTCTGCGCTTCTATGTAGCGCGAAACCCCAATCCAGTTAATCCCTGCTACTTCACACTCCGCTGGCCCAATGCCCCGACCACTTCAAGACCGATTTTGCTGAGATATTCAACTTCCCCGCGAGCGGATCCATTTTTTAAAAAGACGGAGTCGATAGAAGGGATCGAAAAGAACCCAAGCAACCAGGCATGGAAACCACACAGGTAATAATGCGATGGCGATGCAAATAAAGACTAACTCACACGAAGATTCAAAGCGACTCTCGAGGCGATTCATGATATTGCTATTTCCATGCCAATCCGGAGCAATAATCCATAATTGGTAATCGCCGATAAAAATTCCCATTAATTTGGGTGGTCTGTATTATATGCGATAGAAATATTCTATAATCTTCGATCGAAGAGGATTTCGCATTATTCCAAAAGTCGTTTAACGTTCCTTGAAAGGTAAGCTCCCGTCTTGAGTAAATGGCATCACCAAGAGCGATGAGTGGCTTTTTATGATGCAAGGCAGAAAGGCCTACTGTGCTGTTGATTACTACAACTCCGCAAGAGCAACCTAAAAGAGTCGGAAGACAAAAATCATGTATAAAAAAAATTCGCTCCCGAATTCCGAGCGAAGCCGACAAATGTTGAATGAATGGGCCGTAGTTATTGTATCCCCGATCCAACGGATGCTGCTTGATCACCAAAAAAGAATCCTGCGGAGCATGGGCGCTGAATGAAATTATCACTTCTTTGATAAATTCCTGATTGCTATGAAATGGTGAATGTTCATGGATTTGAGCGTCATTATTTACTTGCAATGGCACCAAAAAGTATCGTCCGGCAAACTCCTTTGTGATGCGAAAATAAATCTTTCGCTCTTTTATGCGGTAGAGCAGTTTCCTGAAAAATGACCTCAACCATTTGATTCCATCAAAAATATGCAAATCGCGGTGGTGCTTGTTGTCGCCAAAAAAACCACTCAGTGCTGTAGCAGCCGAATTATAGAGCATAGCCCACACCATTGCATGCCAAAAAGGGGAGGGCACAATTTGCGGCGAGGGCAACCCGCCGCTCTGTTCGCTGATCAACTCTTTCGTTTTCTGGAACAACGAGGAATTCGCATTCACTCCAAAGCGTTCGAGGGTCACATAATTCGGACGAACATAGCCTTCCTCAAAAACGCCCACCTCAACACCCAACTTTGTTGCAACAGCATGGGCCTTTTGGTGGATGGGCCGACAGTCGCCGAATAAAAGCACAAGATCGATATTTTTCTCTTTGATGAAGCGCTCACAAAAATCAGACCATTCGCCAATCGGAGAGCGGAAGTTCACAGCGTTTGTCGGATAAAAAAGCCAGTCTCCCCCATTAAAATTGACTTTGAAAATCCGACAACCTTCTCGACGGAGGTCTGACGCGAGATAACGAAAAAAAGGCCCGACAGGACCTTGCAGCAGCAAGACATTGTGATGAGTGGTTCCAGCCAAATCCAAGAGCTTTATCATTTGAAAAAAAGAATTTTACTCGACCTATGGTTGGGTCAAAGCTCCCTGCGCTTTAGCCTAACCCGTATTCCATTATCGGATCTCACCGTGACACGCCCCACCGGCCTTGGTATATGCTGTGCGGATGCCTCGATACGATAACGCTGGACGATCGATGCCAAAATTAAAAGCGCTTCTTGAATAGCGAAGGCCTTGCCGACACATACACGCGGGCCCGCACTGAAGGGAATGTAGGCACATTTGCTCGACTCTTTTCCTTCCGGTGTGTCGAACCTGTCCGGGTCGAACTCGTCGGACCTATCCCACAACGTTCGATGACGATGGATCAACCAAGGTGATATCAATATAGGCGATCCCTTAGGAATCTTTTTGTCGCGCATCACGGTATCCTGCGTCGAGGTTCTTACAAAAAAACCAACCGGTGGGTAAAGCCTCAACGATTCACGAAACACGTTTGAAACCAACCGGAGTTTTCGGATTGCGCTAAAAGTCAATTCACCATCTGGAGCGTGTTCCCGGATTTCGGCGACCATTCTCTCCTGCACTTCGGGACAACGGGACAGCAAATAAAGCGACCAGGCCAATGTGCTGGCGGATGTTTCATGGCCTGCAAGAAACAACATGCAGACCTGATCCACTGTCTCCAAGTACTCGAATTTGTTTTTCAGCACTGGATCCACGGCCTGCATCAAACCACTCAAGATATCCTCGGGCGCAGCGGCTCCCTCCTTTGCAACCAATTCATAGCGACGAGCAATAATTCTGGAAAGGACCCGACGAATTTTCCCTGCGGATTTTTTGCAAGCAAGGCGCATGGGCCATGCCCACAGCCGGTACATCATAAGCAAGGAAGCGCGCTGGGCGTGTTTCTGAAAATCCAGAAACGATTCATAGATGCAACGGGCATCATCCGCCGTGAGCGGCTCGGATAAAATGGCACGGAACATCACGTCTGCGGTCACATAAGTCATTTCACCGTCGATCTCCTGGTCTCTTCCATCGGCCATCTTGTCGAGGCGATGCAGCATGGAAGAAACTGCGGATTGCATTTTTGGAAAAACACCCTGCACCTTTGCGAGGCTGAACGCTTGGTCCACCAACCTTCGCTGGCGCTCCCACAGCTCCCCGTTTGTGGTGAAGATGCTCACGCCCAACAAGGGCTCAAGTAGTTCGTGCATCAACTCATGCTTCGGAAAAGATGCCGCCTCTTCGACCAACACATGCCGAACCCACTTGGGTTCGTTCACCATGAAAACAGTGCCCCCAGGTTGTCGGATTTCCCCCATTTGCATGGAGTAGCTTTTCTCGAAAAGCACATGCAGCCAAGAGTGCCATCCGCGAAAAAACCTCAGTAAAAATGAACTCTTGGTCTTGTGCGGCCTGGGATACGGCGGGATGAATGCGGCAAACGGACAGTTGGATTCCTGCCTGGAGTCATTGTTGGATTCCTGAGCGGAAGAGTCAGACATGGGAAGATGGGGTTTCACAGCGTTCAAGTGACTCGTCCAAGGGTAACGGCCCGGCAGTCGTCAAAAAATAGTCGTAGTCGGCGGGCAATTCGCTGGCCATGAGATATTGGAAGTGCAAACGGAGTTTGTTCCAGCGCATCTTGGAATATGTCTCCTGCTTGAACATTCGAAAGACACGGGCAACAGCCATGCGCGGCCCTCGCTGGCCTAGCGAAATCTCCCCAAACACCTCCACTGGGTCGAGCCCGTAAAAGCACAGAGGATCGGGGGGAATTGTCACATCCGTCCACGGAATGGATTCGCGCGCGGCGAGGACTTTCAACGACTCGCGGAATTCTTTGGCTTCGGGCAGAAAGCTGAGCATGGGGATGCAATGACCCAGTGTTAGCAATTTCACCCTGTCATGTTCCGAAGCCGACTTGGCAGACAGACGCGCCGCGACATCCACCGCCACGATACTCCCGATGCTGTGACCAATCAAAAGAACCTCGTCCACCGGGATGCGCCGCTGTTCCTCGATCACATGCCTTGCGAATGCGTCGAACCGTCGATCAAGCGGCCGCTGATGTCCCATTGCCCAACTTCTAACAAAAAGAATGGTTCGCAGAATCCAGTGCCCCCCGAGCTTTTCTGATGCGGCAAAGCCCCCCCTCAAGACAAGTACGTTAGCCACTCCTCCCAGCGCCAGGGAAAACCAAATTCCCAGCCCCGAAAGAGAAGCCAAAAAACCGATGCCGATTCCAACCAAGACCGCCAACAACACAAAGACAAGAAACAAAGCTGCTGGAAAGGCGCCACTCAATGAAGCCGGCTTGGAAACAGAGCGAACCCTCATCCAGTATCCACAGACAAATAGCTTCATCCACGGCCCAAGCCCTCCCGCCCAAAGCAACCACGGGCTCCGCTGCCAATTGGCGCGGGCCAGATCATCCCAATGCATGAATTGGTAATCCGTGCATGTTTGCTCCCCGTTCAATTCACTGGTCACTTCCCACGCGCTCACCAAATCGTTCCGCCTTTGTCTTGGTCCAACAATAAGCTGGGCATTGTTGTGGACCGACTGTTTCCCGGCCTCCTCGCGGTATAGCCTGTGGTAGAACGCCGCCCCCCGCGGATCAAAGCCCGAAAAATAATGAACTCTCCGCGTTTTCACACGCGGTATGGGGCTGGTCTGCGACATTACTTGATTGTCTGGTGGTGCAGGCCTTTCTCAAGGACCAGATCAACCACAGGCTGCTCCCGCTTGTTTGCCCGTTGGCAGTGGTCCTTTTGGAAATGATCTAAAAAGCGCACCACCATTGCAGCCCATCGCTGTTCTCGCTCTCTCCACGCGTGTGATGAGAGGGACTCCCAAGGATACCCGTTGAAGACCGCCGCATTCACAAAATGATCCAAGGCACGCACCGCGCCGCGGGCCCGGGCGGTTTTACCGAAGAGTCCGTGCGTCACCATGATCAGGTAACCCAAGACGGCCATTGGAACCATCGCGCATAGCAACAGAAACCCCGCTCCGCGCTCCTTCAATGTGTTTCGAAATGTCATGCAGGAAATTGCCGCTCCATCACCAATTTTGGAGCCCAATACCATTGATCAAAATCCTCCCTCACCCAAGCCTCGACTTTGGCATCAATGTTTGCAGCCAACTCATCCAACGAGCAGCTGTCACGGTCTGGAATGTAGAGCGGCGGCTCCACAATCGAGTGCAAGCGACATCCGTTTTCCCTGCGAATGCGTGTCGGCACGATTGGCGCGTTGAATTTCAACGCCAGCTTTGCCGCCAGCACACGATTGCCTTTCATCGGAACACTGCGGCCCAACGCTGGCCCCCATAACAATCCGTCCTTCCACTCGTCACAATACACCACGATGACCCGTCCGTGTTTCATCTCTTCGACCACATGGCGCATGGTGGATGGGCCCGCCTCGATCATGTGGCCTCCGGGAGCATGGGCAAAGCATCGTTTGCGGGACTCCACTGCGACCCGGCGGTCGATTGTCGCAAGGGACAAATCGGAGATCGTTGAAACCGGGGTTCCATTGAACGCAAGACAGCTTGCGGCAAGCTCGTAGTTCCCCGTGTGGGCGGTCAGAAGAATCGGTGGGCGCGGCAGGTTTTCAAAATGTTCAAGCCCGGTGAAACGCAGATAAGGGCTTTTGAAAAAACGCTCATTCACTGCATATTCCCCATAGGTCCGGCCGGTGTACTCACCGTAACGCAGCAAGCATTTGTTGATTTCCCTCGTGCTCGCCTCCCCGAACAACATCCGCCAGTTCGCATGGAAACGCTGAACCCACTTTCTTCGGTTCAACAAATGCCAATGCATCGCCATGCGGCCAATTACCGCTCCCGCACCAGATGCAACAGGAATAGGCATTTTCCTGAAGAGAAGATGCACCCGCCATTGGATGCGCTCGACCCACGTCAAATCGTGGTCACTCATGCGGGATCGAGAATCATCGGCAGTCGGTCACCGGGTCGCAGTGTCAATCGACAATCGATTTCAACTCGATGGCCAGGCTTGAGACGGGGAGCGAATTTTTGGGAAAGAATTGCGAGGCACAGGATCGACTCGGTCAGGCCAAAGCGAAGACCCAAACACACCCTTGGCCCGACACTGAAAGGAAAATACAGGCATTTGTTGGGCCGTGGCTGGTCGGGCAGAAAACGCTCCGGAACAAACTCGTCCGGCTTGTCCCAATACAATTTGTGACGCTGTAGAAGCCATGGAATCGCCACAATAATTGTTCCTGGATCGATTGATTTACTTCCCACACGGTCATCGCGTCTGGCATGGCGCGATAAAATTGGCACCGGCGGATACAGGCGCAATGTCTCCTCAATCACCGCCTTTGTGTAGACCAGCTCTGGCACATCATCCATAGTCGGCAGCCTGCCATCCAACACGCTTTTAATTTCCTGTTGGAGCTTCCTCCTGGCCTCAGGTTTTCCATCCAGAAGATACCATGCCCAAGCCAATGTATTCGCTGTCGTCTCGTGGCCCGCCATGAACATCACAATCGACTCGTTCCGAGCCGCATTTTTCGACATCGGGCACTTTCCGTTGGCGGGATCGTGTTGAAAAAAGAGGTCCAACAAGCTATGCGGCTGGGCGGCGCCGTTGGTCGCACTTCGTTCGATGATCCTGTCGATGACTTCTTGCACCTCTCGTGCCGAGCGATGCGTCTTCCAACGCTTGTAGGGGTTGGTGAATATTTTCAGCACAGGCAGCCCGCAGCAATCGGCCAGGCTCATTTGTTCAACTGTTTTTTGATACTTTGAAAACCCTCGCACCGTTTGGGCGGCCTCGTCTTCAGGCACATCATCACCAAAGACCGTTCTACCGATGATTCGGGCAGTCATTTTGGCCATTTCGTGAAGGATATCAATCGGCTTGTCTTTCGGGTGGGCTTCCCAAGAGGTTCTCACCTCCATCGCCGTCTCCACCATGAGAGGCACAAACATCGGCAACAACTCGGAGCGAAGCGCCGGAGCGCATGCCTCACGCCGCTCTTTCCACAACTCCCCATCGCTTGCAAACAACCCGTCCCCTAGGATCGGCTCGAGGGCAGTCTTTTGCTGGGGGCTCTTCCGGTCAAAATTGTCGTGCTTCTCGATGAAGGTTTCACGCACGTATTCTGGCGCGTTGCAGACGATGTATCGCTGCCGGAGGATTCGAAATTCGAAAAGTTTTCTACTGAACTCCGCCTCGCTGAATGGCGCCAAAATGTTCCGGCGGGCTTTCCACAAACCAAGCAACCAATGCGAGGCAATCGCATCGGAGTTGGCTTTGACTGGTTGAAAACTCATAATCTGGCTTGATATCTCAAATGGAGGCGAGGGGACATGGTTCAGTATTTCATGAATGACAAGAGCCACCTGCGCATTGACCTCGCCCAGTGCGGTTCACTAGGCCCATTCCGCCTCCATTCCTTCAACTCTTCTAGGACAGTTTCCGGTGTCGTTGGCAACCCTGTGCGGCGACTCACATAAGTGGGATAAAGAATCA
>JALQZP010000097.1 GCA_023258235.1 Terrimicrobiaceae bacterium
AACTCCCTTCGAGATTTCTTTTCATAAAATCCGACAGGTTTTTCAGAATTTCATCTATGGACAGGAGCGCCATCGGGATATTTGTAGTCCGTGTCGCCCATCCCCTTGAACCCCATAACGGAGGTCGTTTTGCGCGGAGAGGTTGATGCTGGATTTAATAGAGGCGCCGAAGGCAGGTTTCTCGCTGGAATTGAATTCGGCGGTGTTTTTGCGGGAAGGCAACCAAGAGGGTGCGGCGAAGGGTGATCCTGACCGAACAGTCAACGCGATTCTTGATGTTTGCGGAGTTTTTCCTTGGGTTTGTGGGGGATCCGGTTTTAACTCCCGCCACTTATGACGGAAGCGGAAGCCTTTATTGCCTTGAATATGGTGCCGAGGATCGGGCCTGTTCGGATTCGTCGATTGCTGGCGGCTTTCGGTTCCCCGCTGGCGGTGCTCTCCGCTAGCATGACAGCTCTCCAATCGGTGGAGGGCATGGGGCCGGAAGCAGCCAAGTCGCTCCGGGATTGGGAGAGTCGCGTGAATCTGGCTGACGAGCTTCGTCTGGTGAAGGAATTTGGAGCCAAAGTCATTACGTTGGCATCACCGGATTACCCGGCATTGCTTCGTGAGATCCATGATCCCCCGACGGTACTCTATATCATGGGCGATCTTCAGGACCGCGACCGACATGCGATCGGCGTGATCGGGACACGAAAGCCCAGTCATTACGCGAACGACTGTGCCAAAAAGATTTCCTACCAGTTGGCGTATTCCGGTGTAACGGTCGTGAGCGGTCTGGCCCGAGGCATCGACACGGCCGCACATCAGGGTGCCCTCGCCGCGAAGGGGCGGACGATTGCCGTAATCGGCAGTGGTTTGCTCTCGATTTACCCACCAGAAAATCAACCGCTCGCCGAAAAAATCGCCACGGCCGGCGCGGTCATCACCGAATTTTCGATGCAAGTCAAAGCGGATCGTCAGACATTTCCGATGCGCAACCGGATCATCAGCGGCTGTTCCTTTGGCGTGCTGGTCGTCGAGGCGGGGGCGCAGAGCGGGGCCTTGATCAGCGCGAATCAAGCGGGGGAGCAGGGGAGGTCGATTTACGCTGTGCCCGGTCGCATCGACAATCCCACGGCCATCGGGTCCAACCGCCTCATCCAGCAAGGCGCGAAACTCGTGACTTCTGCCGCTGACGTGCTCGATGATATGGGGCTGCTTTTTGCCGAAAAGCCGGCGCTTTCGCGTCCGCCGCCGCCGGAACTCACCGGGCATGAAGCCACGATACATGCTGCGATGCAAGATGATGAAATCCATATCGACGCCTTGGTCGAAAGTTGCGGGTTGCCAATTCACATCGTGTCTTCTACTTTGCTCGCCCTTGAAATGAAAAAGCTGGTTCGCTCGCGACCCGGCGGGCATTTCGTCAAAATTTCCTAACTTCCCATGCCGAAAACTCTTGTCATCGCAGAAAAGCCGTCTGTCGCCAACGACCTCGCCAAAGCACTCGGCAAATTCACCAAAAAAGACGATTTTTTTGAAAGCGACGACACCGTGATCACTTCGGCGATCGGTCACCTTGTCGAGCTTTGCCTTCCCAACGAGATGGATAAAAAGCGCGGCAAGTGGAGTTTTGCCAATCTCCCGATTGTTCCCGACCATTTCGACCTCAAGGCGAAGGAAAAGACACTCTCCCGTTTCAATTTGATCAAGCGTTTGCTCAAGCGAGCCGATATCGGAGATGTTGTCAATGCGTGCGACGCCGGTCGCGAGGGGGAGTTGATTTTCCACTACGTCATCCAGCTCGCTGGATCCAAAAAACCGACCCGCCGCCTTTGGTTGCAGAGCATGACACCTGAGGCCATCCGGGAGGGATTCGCCCACCTCCGTGCCGGCAAAGAAATGATCCCGCTCACAGACGCTGCCATTTGCCGCAGCGAAAGTGATTGGTTGGTAGGAATCAATGCCACCCGCGCCATGACCGCCTTCAACTCGAAGGGGGGCGGATTCCAGCTCACACCGGTCGGACGCGTGCAGACGCCCACTCTGGCCATCCTGGCCGAGCGGGAAGAGAAAATTCGGGCTTTCAAGCCACGTCCCTACTTTGAGGTTTTCGGAGATTTCGGAGTCGCAGCCGGAGTTTATCGCGGGCGGTGGTTCGATGAAAAATTCAAAAAGGGGGCCGATGAGGACGCCAAGGCCGAGCGCCTCTGGGAGCGTGCGAGCGCCGAAGCGATCGTCGCCAAATGCACCGGCAAACCGGGCGTTATCACCGAGGAAAAAAAGCCCGCCACGCAGATCTCTCCGCAACTTTACGACCTGACGACCCTCCAGCGTGAAGCGAACTCGCGTTTCGGCCTGAGTGCGAAGCGCACGCTCCAGATCGCCCAAGCCCTCTACGAAAAATACAAGGTTCTCACCTACCCGCGTACCGATTCGCGCTACATGCCGGAGGACAACCTCGGCAACGTGAAAAACGTGATGGGCAAGCTCGAAATCGAGGACCTTGCCGCGCACGGTCGCAAGGCGCTGCAATCGGGTTGGGTGAACCTCAACCGCCGTGTTTTCAACAACGCCAAGGTCACCGACCACCATGCCATCATTCCGACGGGTGTTTCACCCAAGGCGCTCGATGATTTTGAGCTGAAAGTTTACGACATGGTTGCCCGCCGCTTCGTCGCGGTGTTCTATCCCGCCGCCCAATTTGAGGTCACCACCCGCATCACCCGCGTGGAGGGCGAGGCTTTCAAAACGGATGGAAAAATCCTCATCGAACCCGGTTGGTTGGCTGTCTATGGCAAGCAGGCCGCCGCCGAGGATGATCAAACCGTTGTTCCGATCGGCCAAGGCGAAAAGGCGAAGACCGAAGCGCTGGAAATCAAGGAGAACGAGACCAAGCCGCCCGCCCGCTTCAATGAATCCACGCTCCTTTCCGCGATGGAAGGGGCGGGAAAGCTGGTTGATGACGAGGAACTCCGCGAGGCCATGAGCCAGCGCGGACTCGGCACTCCGGCGACCCGCGCGCAGATCATCGAAGGCCTCATCCTCGACGGCTATATTGTCCGCCAAGGGCGCGACATCATCACCACCTCGAAGGGCCTTGCGCTCATCACGCTCCTTCGCGGCCTCGGCATCCAGTCGCTCACTTCCCCGGAAATGACAGGCGAATGGGAATTCAAGCTCAAGCAAATGGAGCAAGGCGCGCTGGATCGTATTAAATTCATGGAGGAAATCCGTGGCTTCACCGAGGACATCGTCACCAAGGCCAAAACATTCGAAGGCGATGCCATCGGCGGATCGTTTCAGGATCTGGATGTTCAATGTCCGAAGTGCGGTCACATCGGCTACGTCGAATCCTTCAAGGCCTTCGAATGCGGAGCGAAATGCGGCGCCATTGTCTGGAAAAACATGGCCGGACGCACATTCGAGCGCGAGGAAGTGCAGTCCCTCCTCGAGTTGGGTCGCATCGGTCCGCTCGAAGGCTTTCGCAGCAAGTTGGGTCGTCCCTTTGCCGCAATTGTGAAACTCGATGCCGAGGGGAAGCAATCCTTCGACTTCGGGGATACCGCAGATTCCATCGCCAATCTGAATTTTTCTGAACTTCCCTCCATCGGTTCGTGTCCCTCATGCAAGTCGGGAACCATTCACGACAGCGGAACCGCATGGGTGTGCTCGAATACGGGCGCGTGCAAGTTCCGTATGGGAAAGACCCTTTGCCAAAAGGAAATCCCGCGCGAGCAGGTCGAAAAGCTCATCACCGAGGGCAAGACCGACCTCATCCACCGCTTCATCTCGAAAAAAGGGCGGCCGTTTTCCGCCTTCCTCAAGCTCGAAAAAGACAAAGTCGGCTTTGAATTCGAGGAGCGCGAACGCAAGCCCGCCGCCGCCAAAAAAATGGCCACTCGCGCCACCAAAACGCCGAAGTCAACTAAGGTACCCCGAGCCAAAAAAGCAGCTGCGGCCGTGTAATCGTGCAACAGGAGGGCAGGGCGCCCGAGCATTTGCATTTGCATTTCCGCCCCTGCGCCCTCAGTCTCAACTCCGAATTTTCGATTTTTTATGAGCCAGACCAACTCTCTCGACCAACTCAAGCAATTCACCACCGTTGTCGCTGACACCGGAGACTTTGAAAGCATCCGCGCCTACACGCCGGAAGATGCAACAACGAATCCCACCTTGATCTACAAGGCTGTTCAGCAACCCGAGTACAAGCCGCTCCTCGAGAAGGCCGTTGCTGATAACCGCTCCAGCACGCTCTCCGGTGGCGCCTTGCACCGCAAGGTCATCGACGATCTCCTCATCGCATTCGGACGCGAGATTCTCTCCATTGTTCCCGGCCGCGTTTCCACTGAAGTCGATGCCAGGCTCTCCTTCGACGTTGAAGGGACGGTCGAAAAGGCGCGTTACCTCATCGGTCTCTACGAGAAGCAGGGCACACCCCGCGAACGCGTGCTCATCAAAATCGCATCGACATGGGAAGGCGCCCAAGCCGCCGCGATTTGTCAAAAAGAAGGCATCAACTGCAATCTCACCCTGCTCTTCGCTCTCCCGCAAGCCATCGCCTGTGCCCAAGCGAACGCCCGCCTGATCTCCCCGTTCGTCGGGCGCATTTACGATTACTACAAATCCACCACCGGCAAGGAATACGTCGGCGCCGAGGATCCCGGTGTCCAGTCGGTCCAAAAAATCTACACCTACTACAAAAAGTTCGGCTACCAAACCCAAGTGATGGGAGCGAGTTTCCGGAACAGCAGCCAGATCACCGAACTCGCCGGATGCGACCTGCTCACAATCAGCCCCGACCTCCTCAAAAATCTGCAGGATTCCAACGCACCGCTCACCCGCAAACTGGATCCCGCCCAAGCGGCCGGCGCGAACATTGAAAAAATCGATCTCGACGAAAAGACATTCCGCTGGATGCTCAATGAGGACGCGATGGCCACGGACAAGCTTTCCGACGGTATCCGGAAGTTCGCGGCGGACATCGTTCAACTCGAAAAAATCGTCGCCAAAAGCTTCTAGAACCTGACTCTCCCAAACATGAAACCGAAATACGTTGTTGTCCTCTTGGCCGTTCTTCTGGCCGCTGCACCCCTGCACGCCACCACGCGCGCCACGGACTACCCCGGCTCGGTTTCCATCCTTCTCGGCGTGGAGAGCGTGAGAGAGGATCTCGCTCTCACCGACAAGCAAAAAGCCCGGCTCAACGCGCTTCGCAGCGAGTTGCGGTCGAAGTCCCGCGCGCTGACTCAAAAAGACGATGCGTCCCGTGAAGCGCGGATCAAAGCCGATCAGAAGCTGTGTTCACTCATCGATCGCAACAATGCCTGCGCGCTTGCGGTGCTCACTCCAGCCCAATCCGTTCGCTTCCACGAGATTCAAAATCAGGCCCTTGGCTATACCATTTTGGTTTCTCCGAAGATTCAAAAGACACTCGCCCTCGACGCAAAGCAGGTCATCGCCATCGAAAAAATCCGACTCAAGGGACTGGACTTCGTTGCCGCGACGAACCGCTCCTATGAGGAAGGGCGGATTCCACAATCCCAACGAATCCATCTCCTCCGTGACTATCGAACCAAACAGACCAAGGCTTACAAGGATGTCCTGACCCCCGCCCAGCGCAAAGCTTTCGACGCTCTTGCAGGGCATCCACTCAAGGGCTGACAGGGTCTTCCTTTCCAAAGCCTTCCTGATCATCCGATGCCCGACCGGTTCAGCGGGGAAAAAGCGATTTCCTTTTTATCGTAATCCCCGGCATCATTGAATTCACCTCCAACCTTCTCCATTCCATGCCCACCGATCCCGAATACCTCCGTATGCAAGCCCGCGACTCCGGCACGGAGGATTGGAATTTGTGGGGGCCCTATCTCAGTGACCGGCAGTGGGGCACGGTGCGCGAGGATTACTCGGCCGATGGCGATGCCTGGACTTCCTTTCCGCACGATCACGCCCGTTCGAGGATCTACCGGTGGGGTGAGGACGGTTTGCTGGGGATATCCGATAATCACGGCTTGCTGTGCTTCGCCCCGGCCTTTTGGAATGGCAAGGATCCGATCCTCAAGGAGCGTGCGTTCGGACTCTCCAACCCGCAGGGCAACCACGGCGAGGACATCAAGGACTACTTCTACCACATCGACAACACCCCCACGCATTCCTTTATGCGTGGCCTCTACAAATATCCGCAGGCCGAGTTTCCTTATGGCCATCTCATCGAGGAAAATGCCCGCCGCTCGCGTCTGGATCCGGAATACGAGTTGGTAGACACCGGCGTTTTCAATGGCAGCCGCTATTTTGACATTTTCGTCGAATACGCCAAATCCTCACCCGACGACATCGCCATCCGACTGCGCATCATCAACCGCGGGCCTGACGCCGCGCCGCTGACCGTGCTGCCCACCCTGTGGTTCCGCAACACTTGGGTTTGGGACGAGGGGGTTGAAAACAAACCCGAAATGCACTTGCTGCCGGGTGGTCAGGCAGTGGTCGCGAATTGCGGCGACCTTCCGGAATACCACCTCTACGCCGACGCCACGGCTGAGTGGATTTTCACCGAAAACGAAACCAACCTTAGCCGCCTCTACAATATCCCGAACAAGGCCGCACATGTGAAGGATGCCTTCCACGACTACATCGTCGAGGACCGCGCGGATGCCATCAACTCCGCCAAGATCGGCACCAAGGCCGCAGCAGTTTACCGCCACACGCTGCAATCCGGGGAGGAGTGGACAATCCGCCTGCGGCTGTGCCGTCCTCCCAAGCCAGAGCCTTTCGGAGCGACATTCGACGCGCTTTTCAAGCAACGCGAGGACGAACACTTGCAGGCGTTGACGAATTTCAACCCGGGCATTTCGCCGGATCTCCTGCTCGTGATGCGAAGCGCGCTGGCGGGGCTTTATTGGTGCAAAAAATTCTACTGCTACCAAGTCACTCGCTGGCTGGAAGGTGATCCCACGATGCCCAAGCCGCCTGCCGAGCGCTGGAAGGGCCGCAATGTTTTCTGGCGCGAGCTTTACGCCAACGATGTCATTTCGATGCCGGACTCATGGGAGTATCCCTACTTCTGCGCATGGGATTTGATGTTCCAAACCGTCGCCTTCGCAGTGTCCGATCCCGCCACAGCGAAACGTCAGAACATGCTTCTCCAAGGCGAGCGCTACACCTCGCCCAGCGCACAACAACCGGCCTATGAATGGGCCCTCTCCGATGCCAACCCGCCAATCGGCGGCTGGGCGGCATGGCGGATTTATTCGATCGAGCGCGGCATGACCGGCAAGGGCGACACCATCTATCTCAAGAAAGCCTTCAACAAACTCCTGCTGAACTATGGTTGGTGGGCGAACCGCGTCGACCAGACCGGCGACAATGTTTTCGAGGGCGGTTTCCTCGGGCTCGACAACATCGGGGTGTTCGACCGCCGCTACCCGCTCCCAGACGGCTCGCGGATCGCTCAAAGCGACGGCACGGCGTGGATGGCGCAGTTCTGCCTGAGCATGCTCAACATCGCGATCGAACTCGCAAAAGACTCCCCCGAGTATGAGGACATTGCAGACAAGTTCCTCAACGATTTCATCTACCTCGCCGCAGCCATCAACGCGCCCGGCGCAGGTGGTTTCTCGCTCTGGGACGAAGAGGATGGCTTCTACTACGATGTGCTCCGCCGCCCCGACGGTTCTTCGGCCCACCTGAAAACCCGTTCGGTTGCCGGGCTCACGCCGCTTTTCGCCGTCGAAAGCTTCGATCACGAAACGGCGATGAAATTCCCGCTTCTGAAAAAGCGCTACGATTGGTTCAAGAAAAAGCGCCCGCACCTTCT
>JALQZP010000098.1 GCA_023258235.1 Terrimicrobiaceae bacterium
CACCTCGATTCTCGCCTGCGTGAAGCGGTGAAAAAATCTCCGAATCGCATCTTCGCCAGGAAACCTCTCCACACCCAACAGCGCATGGAACGCCTTGTCGTGCCGCAACCACCCCGCATGCGCAAACCGACTCGCTCCCACCACCACCGCGCTCATAAATGCCAAGAGCGTCTGCTCCGGAGCGATCGCATTGGGCGAGCGATACTCAAAGGGCATCACCTCTGCAACCCGCTTCGCAAATCCCAATGCCCCCAGCCACGCGAAAAACGAAGCCATCCCAGCAAATGGCGTCACCGCCTTTGGCGTGGTCTGCAATTTGATCTCGCCAGAACCGAAAAGAGGCGTGAATTTAAATGTATCGTTTTGTGCGGGGTTGGCGGTGTCGGTTTTGTTCACACCACCACTGTGCATCTGCCTCTCCGCTCAAAACGACCTTTTTAAAAAGCCGGTTTCGGGATAAAAGGGAACCGAAGGGCTACGTCAAATCCGAGGCCGTGACACTTTGCTGAGGACGCGTGGCCAAGTGGGTAGCCTGTTCCACAACCCGTTCGGAAGAATCATCAAAACGATATCCATGGCAATTCGGGCAAGTGATTGCACGCTTCGCAACGATGGACTCGCACCCCTCGCATACTTTGTAGTCGTCAGGTGAGGCTATGATTTTTTGGGCGCGGGCAGCGCGATCGGCAAGATGCTGGGCGTCTGACATGGGCCGATTCTTATACTCGAATGCTCCCAAGGGAAATGGCAAAACACGACCGTGGAACTTGGCCCATCGGGTTTTCCGGAAGGGATCGGTTTCCAAGCATCCAGATCGAGGCAACAGTCCCTCTCATACACAGAGAGGTGGAGGCGACGGGAGTCGAACCCGTGTCCTTAAGGCAATCCACACAACCTTCTACATGTTTAGACGGTCTTTAATCTCGGAGAGGGCGGGCGAACCGTCACGCTTCCCTCCCCAAAGCATCCACGTAATCGATTCACCCGGGGCGGCGGTTGCTCCCGCTCGGGCCAGCCTGCTGTCGTCACACTCCAGCCTAGCAGGCGTTGGCTGGAGTGCGTCGTGGCTAATTAAGCCGCGAGAGCGAGATCTTCGTAATCTGCATTTATTTTGTTTGATCCGATTTTTTACGAGGCCAACGAATCATCCTCGACATGCGAGCCGGGCTTCTCACTTCAAGTCGAAACCTTTACGCCCCCATTTTTGGGAATTACAAAGTAACCTCCCTTTTTCAAAGCGCAAGGGGCTGTTTGAAAAAACGGGATTTATTTTCAGGCCGGACGGCGTCCGGTGAGGGCACGCTGGAGGGTGAGCTGGTCGGCGTGTTCGAGTCCTCCGCCAGCGGGAAGGCCGTGGGCGATACGGGTGGTTCGAACCTCCAAAGGAGCGAGGACTTCGATGAGATAGTTGGTGGTGGCCTCCCCTTCGACATCGGCGCTCAGGGCGAGGATGATCTCGGTGGGGGATTCCAAACGAATGCGTTCGATGAGGCTGTCGATGCGAAGGTCGTTGGGGCCAACATGGTCAAGCGGAGCGAGACGACCACCCAACGCATGGTAGAGGCCGGTGATGGCCCCGCTGCGCTCGAGCGGAAGGATATCGGTGGCTTGCTCAATAACGCAGATTTCGCGTCCTTGACGGGAGGGCTGCTGACAAATCTCGCAGAGTTCTTCGACGGCGAAAAATCCACACTTGGAACACGAATGGAGGCCCGATGCCGCGAGTGTGGTGGCGCGGGCAAGTTCGGTTGGACGCGCATCCTTGTGGCTGAGCAGCCACAGGGCGATACGTTCCGCGCTTCGAGGGCCGATGCCCGGAAGGCGTCGGAGTTCGCGGGTGAGATTGTTGAATGGAGCCGGGTAGTCGAGCGGCATAGTCAGTGGCTATCGAGGCGACCATCCACGATGCGCACGGTGCGGTCGCCGCGCCGTGCGAGGTGGTCATCGTGCGTCACCACAACGAGAGTGCGTCCGCCATCACGCGCGAGATCGAGAAGAAGGGCCATGATGACCTCGCCATTTTTCGAGTCCAGATTGCCTGTGGGCTCATCGGCAAAAAGAATGGAGGGATCGTTGATCAGCGAGCGGGCGATGGCAACGCGCTGTTGCTCGCCCCCGCTGAGTTCCGCAGGAAGATGGTGCATGCGGTCGCGAAGGCCCACTCGCTCGAGAAGTTCGGTGGCCCGAGCCTGCGCGGAGACGCCGCGAATCATCGCCGGAACAAGGGCGTTCTCCAGCGCGGTGAGCTCGGGAAGCAGGAAGTAGGATTGAAAAACAAAGCCCATGTGCTGGTTCCTAAGGCGGGCGAGGGCGTTCCCTGAAAGGCTGTAGAGCGATTGGCCCTCAAACTCGACCGTTCCGGACTCGGGGGTTTCCAAGCCGGCGAGGGTGTAGAGAAGGGTGGTCTTGCCGGCGCCACTGGCTCCACAAAGGAAGACAGACTCTCCGGCGACAATGTCCAGATCAATGCCTCGCAATACGGGAATCTGAGAACCTCCGATGCGAAACGAACGCTCGAGTCTGCGTGCCCTCAGGCGGGGGGTCATGGACGCTGATCGACGGGAGTGTAAACCTTGCCGACAGCGGGACCGGTGTATTCGCTGAGCGGCCGGTAAAGGCGGTTGTCGGCGAGTTGTTCCATCACGTGGCCGGTCCATCCCGATGCACGGGCGATAGCGAAGACGGGAGTGAACATATCGGTCGGGATTCCCATCGAATAGTAAACGGTCGCGGAGTAGAAATCGACATTGGCATTGAGGTTCTTGCGCTCGCGCATGATGGTGGCGATGCGTTCACTCATGCGGATCCACTTGGGTTCGCCGAGTTGGTTGCTCAAGACGATCGCCATTTCGCGGAGGTGCGGAGCGCGGGGATCGAGGACTTTGTAAACACGGTGGCCGATGCCCATGATTTTTTTCTTCTGCTCCAGCGCATTTTCGACCCAGGCGTCGACATTTTCCTCGCTGCCGATTTCCTGAAGCATGTGAATCACACCTTCGTTCGCGCCGCCATGGAGCGGGCCTTTGAGGGTTCCGATCGCCGAGGTGATGGCGGAATACATGTCCGAGAGCGTGGCGATGGTGACACGGGCCGAGAAGGTCGAGGCATTCATGCCGTGGTCGGCATGGAGGACATAGGCGACATCGAGTGTGCGCGTGGCTTCGGCCGTCGGCTCGACGCCATTGAGGAGGTAGAGAAAATGGGCGGCCTCACCGAGGTCGGTGCGAACGGCGGGGAGTTCCAGACCCTTGCGGGCACGGTGAAAATAAGCGGCAATAACTCCGATCTTCGCCGTAATACTGACAGCGCGTTCATAGTTTGCCGCAGGGCTCTCGTCCTTCGGGTTCTTGTCGTAGAGCCCGAGCATTGAAACGGCCGTACGAATCACATCCATCGGACCGGATTCCTTCGGAACGGAGCGGAGGAAATCAACAACCTGGGCGGGAAGTTCGCGGGCGGAGCGGAGCTTGCGGGAGAGTGCGTCGAGCTGCGCGCGGTTCGGCAACTCCCCATGCCAGAGGAGATGAACAACCTCTTCGTAGGTGGCCTTGCCGGCCAGTTCGTTGATGTTGTAGCCACCGTAAATGAGTACCCCCTCTTGACCGAGCACTTCGCTGAGGCGGGTTGAGTTGGCTACGATTCCTTCGAGTCCTTTTGCGATAACAGGCATAGTTTTATTAGGTGTGGAGAGAACCATCGGATGATGGATGGTTCGGCTTCAAAAGGAAAGATAATCCCGAGCACTTTTGGCAAAAAAGGACGGGGACACCTCATTTCTGAGGTGCCCCCGCTTGGGGATGGCTGTAAGCCGGATTCTGTCCGGCCGGTAGCTTGCGCCACCGGCGTGGACGGTCATTTGTCTTGCCCCGCGCCTTGCGGCGGGAGGCAGCCCTTGCGGGCTGCGACCAATACCCGGAGAGTCCCGCCGCTTGCGCGGCGAAGCGGGCAGGCGACCCGATCCTCTCCTGTTCTGTCTTGCACCACATGGGGTTTTTCGTGCCCCCTTGCTTGCGCTCGGGGCGGTGGGCTCTTACCCCGCCTTTTCACCCTTGCCGACACGCTTGCGCGCCCCGGCGGTTTGTTTTCTGTGACACTTTCCGTCAACCGCAGCTTTCGCCACGGCTTCCCGCGTGTTCTCCACGGCATGCTGCCTTATGGTGTCCGGACTTTCCTCTCCACGCAGCCTTGCGGCATACGCAGAGCGACCGTCCGCCATCACGGGAAAAGGTAGTCAACGCGCGAGGATGCGCAAGATGTCAATTTCGGGGTGCGAGAGCGCTAGAGCAGTTCCGCGATTTGAATCGCATTGAGAGCGGCTCCTTTGAGCAACTGATCGCCGCAAACCCAGAAAGCGAGACCATTTTCCAAGGCGCAATCAAGGCGAAGGCGACCGGCGAAGCAATCGTCCTTTCCTGCGGAATCGAGAGGCATCGGGTAGCCATCGGCGAGAAATTGGAGGCCGGGGGCTTTCGAGAGTGCGGCGCGGGCATCCTCGAGATTCACGGGTTTTTCAAATTCGGCACTCACGGCCACCGAGTGGGCACGATAAACGGGGGTTCTCACACAGGTGACGGAAGCTTTGAACTGAGGCAAATGCATGATCCGGCGACCCTCGTTTTGCATTTTCATTTCCTCTTTCGTGTAGCCGGTGTCGAGGAAGGAATCGACTTGAGGGATCACATTGAATGCGATCTGGTGAGGGAAGATCTCCTTGAGGATCGGCTTGTGCTTCGCCACGGCATCGGTCTGATGGCGCAGTTCGTCGATTGCACGGGCACCGGCTCCCGAGACGGCCTGGTAGCTGGAGGCGAAAATCCGCTTCAATCCGAATTGGCGATGGAGCGGATTGAGGGCCAGAAGGGTGATTGCGGTGGTGCAATTCGGATTGGCCAGAATCCCCTTGTGGTTTTTGACGTCGGAGCCATTGATTTCGGGAACAACAAGCGGCACGTCCGCGTGCATGCGAAAGGCAGAGGAATTGTCCACCACAACAGCCCCGTTTCGAACCGCCTCCGGAGCGAAGTCGCGCGATATCGTGCCGCCGGCGCTGAAGATCGCAATGTCGATATCCTCAAACGAATTCATATTAAGCGGCTTGATCGTGTGGGATTCTCCACGGAAGGTCAGGGTCTTGCCCGAGGAGCGCGGCGAGGCCAAGAGGCGAAGGCTGGATACCGGGAAGTTGCGGCGTTCCATGACGCGAAGCATTTCGACTCCGACAGCTCCAGACGCACCAACGATTGCGACTCGATAGGATTTCGACATAGTATTGTAGAATATGGTTACTGAATTGGGTGCGCCTCAAAGTCCCGGGGACCGTGAGATCCTCGTCGATATAGGGGAGCAGTGCGTTTATCTTCTAACAAATGGCCAAGCGGTCAAGTCTTGGCCCGCATCCACATCCAAGTTCGGTATTGGCTTTGAGCCCGGCAGTAATAGAACGCCCACCGGAAATTTCCTTGTGGCTGAAAAAATTGGCGAAGGAGCACCGCTTTGGACTGAATTCAAAAGCCGCCAACCGAGCGGTCGCATTGCCGAGCCGGGCGGTGACCATGACGCGATTCTCAGCCGCATTCTCTGGCTTGATGGCACGGACGAGGAAAATGCGAACACCAAGAACCGCTACATTTATTTTCACGGCACCAACCGGGAAGACCTCATTGGCACGCCGGCGAGCCATGGGTGCGTGAGGCTTCGCAATGCCGACATCGTCGAGCTTTTCGACTTGATCACGGTGGGAACGCGCGTTCGCATTGCGTGACGACCGTTCCCCGGTTTTACTCGGGAAATTTTTGGCCGCTCAAAAATCCCTCCGCCTCGTAGCCGGCGTGTGAAACGCGAATATGGACGGCACCGGTTTCATCCTGCCGGAAAAGGGTGATTCCTCGATCATGAAGGAGGTTGACCCAGTCGGGGTCGATCTGCCCACGGCCTCGAAACTCGCTTTGCCGCGAAACAACAATGAGCGAGGGCCTGACCGCATCGAGAAAGGCGGCATCGGGCGAAATGCCGGAATGATGATGCCCCAGCACAAGGATATCCGCAGCGAGTTCATCCGGTCGGGTTCCCAGAAGGTGCCGGAATGTGTCTGGACCGGAGTCGGACAGAAAAAGAATGCGTGCCGGCATCGTGTCCAGACGAACAACGAGAGCCTTGTCATCGGCAGCTCCTGCGCCATACCCAAGTGACGGGTGCAGGATCCTCCATTTGACTGCGGGAGTGATGGCGACTTCATCCCCGGCAAAGTGGATGGACTTTGGGATTCCCGATTTCTGCAGCCATTCATGAAGCTGCTTTCGGGAGCGAGAGCGATCGCTCAGCGGTGAATCCACCATGAGCGGCGGCCGACCGGCATCGAGCAAATCCATTGCCCCTCCCATGCGTTGCGCATCCCCGTGCGAGAGGATGAAGCCGTCAACCGAATCCCTCCCCCGCTCGCGCATCCAAGGCAGAATGGTGTTTTTAAAATTCCTCGCCGAACCGCAATCCAGAAGCCACAGCCGATGCTCCGACTCCACCGCGACCGCCCCCCCGTCCGCAAAGTCAAAGATGGTGATCGCCGTCGGCGAGCGATCCGGGAACCCGATGGGAATACTCGATCCCGGAAGGGCCGCTGCGGCTTGCACGATCAGGAGGAGGACTTTGATAAGAGCTAGGTTGGCATTGTTGAAAACGGCCGCCACAGCGGCGCTGATCAACCCGCCAATCAGGGCGAAGACGGCCGTGGCCATGATGGCGAAAGCCAGCGGAATAATGACGAGGTTCGCCAGCAGGGCGGAAAGCGAGACCATGTGGAAATAGTAAATCGTGAGAGGCAGCGAGCCTACCCACGCCGCGAGGGAAACCGAAACGGCATCCGCCAATCCCTCGCCGCAGGAGTGGCTCCACCTTTGCCAGCGAGTCCAAAGCGGCACGGGAATGAACGGATCGGGCTGAACTTTTTTCCGCAAACAATCACGGATGGGAAGAGCGAAAAGAAGGATTCCGGCCACGACCACAAAAGAAAGTTGGAAGCCGGGGTTGAAGAGTTCGTTTGTGGACTGGACAAGAATGAGAAACCCGGCCGCACAGAGGGAATTGATCGCCATCGGCTGTCGCCACGAAATCATGCCCAACAAAAAAATCGACGACATCGCCGCCGCGCGAATGCTGGAGGGCTTCCATCCCGTGACGAGGGCGTAGAAAAAAAGCGCCGGAATAATCACCATGACCGCCGTGCGACGACCCGCGCCCGCCAAACGGAGCGCCTGCCAGAGGATCAATGCAATCATGCCCACGTGAAGGCCAGACACGGAAAAAAGATGGAAAGTCCCTGTTTCGCGAAACTGGTCCTGCAACGTATCCGGGATATCCGATGTCGCCCCCAGGACCATGCCCACGAGCAAATCGCACACGACAGGATCTCCCGAGATGCCCTCACGGAGCGTTGACTCCATCCACTTGCTGCACGAATCGGCGGCGCGAAGCAGGGCGAACCCCGCAGCCCGATCGAGAATCGCATATCCCTCACCGGCGGACGTTTTGATCTCGCAAGTAACCCCGCGCAACGCCATCACCCGCCGTGCATCGAATTGACCGGGGTTTCGCGGCGCCGCGATGGGCTCCAGAATGCCTCTGATTTTGACTCGGTCGCCGCATTGTGGTGATTCTCCCGCGACAGTCACAGCCACCTTCACCTTTGTATTCAGAAGCCGGCCTTCGATTTCGAGATGCTCGGTTT
>JALQZP010000099.1 GCA_023258235.1 Terrimicrobiaceae bacterium
GCTCACCATTTGGGCTGCCTTCGGCAGTCGTTCTACGCTATGCTTCGAATCTGACCTCCTGTCTAAAAAACTCTTTACGGGATAAAAAATAGATTTTTCCGCCCCTGCTTCGCAGGGCTAAAAGGATAAAGCCTAAACACCTAGCCCCCGGAACCCGCCAACACCACACGAAACCCAACGATGTCATTGCGGAGACCAGGCGTGAAGTAGCGGCGAAACGACGACTGCAGAAGCTCGCGGTAACCATTGCCCCACGAACCGCCGCGCAGCACTCGCCAGGACGAGGAGGAATTGTATCTATCCTCGCACCACTCCAACACATTCCCCCCAAGATCGTAGATCCCTTGGCTGTTGCCCGCATAGCTGCCCACCGGCGCGGTGAATAGATGCCCGTCATTATACTCGGGTATCAATGTCCACCCGCTGGTCAACGCAGGAAACATTCTTTTGAACGCCGCGACTCCCGCTGCGTTGTTCCACTCCTGCCCCATGTAATTCCCTGCCCTCCCACTCGGCTTCCCACTCCCCCACGGATACACTCCGGCAATCTTTCCACTCTTGCTCTCGGGACTCGCTGCCGGATTCTCCAGATGCCCGATCCCCACCGCGCAGCTCCACTCGTGATCCGTTGGCAGCCGATACTTCTTGCCTTCCTTCGCGCTCAACCACGCGCAATACGCTTTCGCATCCTCCCAGCTCACATTCACCGCGGGATGGTCCCCGCCTTGCGCAAAATCCGGCGCGTTGTATCCACGCCCAAATGCACTCCATTGGTCCACCGTCACCTCCGTCGTCTGCATCAAAATATTCGTCCCGGGCACCGGCACGAACTTCATCCCCAGCGAATTCACATACGGATTCTCCTTCGTCGCCCCCGCCAATGCCGGGTCCGGCGGTGCCTCCGCGCTGTTTTGCCTCCCGCCTCCCCCCGTCGTCTCGCACCCAGCAAACAGAAGCACGATACACCCCACACAACACGCCATCACACCTGCTGGAAAAAACCACTTCATCATCCCCATCTTCCTGCCACACTTGGCTCCCCTCGTGGGAGATTTTTTCTGCCTAATCATTAGCCTCGCCATAACCTTATAATCTTTTCACTTTTTTCTTTATCTCATCCTCATTCGGGGCCTGCTCGGTCTCCACCACCGTCAGGGGCAAATCCCCAGCCTCGCCGAACGCCCCGCTTGTGAAAGTCGGCTCGAGTGCCTCCCCGTCGGCATTCTTGGAAATGACGGGTATGGTTGTGGTCAAATAGATACGCAATTCGCTCAGGGTCACGATCCCGTCTTGGTTCGCATCGGCATCGCCTGTCATTCCCGCCACCATCATCGCCGTGAGAATCCCGTGACCCAGCGTATTCACATCGGGCGTGGTTTGGTCGGCACGGCAGGCGCGGATCACCACATGGCCCCGGGATTGTCCAAGCATCTCGTAGAAGGACTCGGGAAGCGATGCCGCCCGCTTGGCTTTGCCGGAAAATTGGGCCGCGCCGATCCCCGGCATCCCTCCCGTGTGGCAGGCATCCATCGCGATCACGACATTCTTGGCCTTGGCTTGGGAGAGGATCCTCTGAAGTTCCTTGCCGTGCAACTCCTCCATATCCGCCATCAAAAGAGCGGCATCGGTGCCCGCCTCGTTCATCCCCCCGTGGGTCGAAAACGCAATGTAAAGGATGTCTTTGGGCCCAGCTTTTTCTATAATCCCGCCGAGGGCCTTCACCACATTCTCCTTGCTGGGGTAGTCGCGGGTTCCCTTTCGCACATCCGTCATCAAGTGGATATTCTCGGGTAGAAATATCCCCTGCGTCGCCAGCACTTTGGCTTGCGCACCCACATCATTCCTGCAACCCGAAAGATTCGCCGAGTTTTCCTCGAACCCATTGATACCCACAAGCAACGCATACGCATGCGGCGATGAGGGCGACCCCTGCTCTGGACCCTCCTCGTCCTTGCCGGCATTGGAATAACTACGGAATCTATGCAGGAGCGCGGAACGCTTTGCAAATTGGCTTCCGCGCTCGGCAAAATTGGATAAACTGGCCACGGCGGAGTTCACTGGGGGATTCTGCACCACGGCGCCCGCCACAAGTCGCGAAACCTCCGCAGGGCCCACCGGAACGCCCAAGAACTGCGCATCCGGGTAAAAACTCTCAGGCACAAAAGCACCCGGAAAATCCATCCCCTGCCCGGTGGTCACCCCGTCGCTTTTTTCAAGTTGCTCGATCCATCGCAATTGCTTCGCCAGCCAAAGATCCTCATTGGCAAGAATGGCCCGCACATACGGTGAGCGCGTGCCTTTCGCCGCCCAAAATTCCCTCAAAGCCTTCTGATAGCCTTTTGATTTGAGGTCCTCCACCTTTCCCCTCAGATCTTCCGGTATGGAGACCGCCCCCTTTTTTGCACTCGCAGTTTCCTCGGCACTCGAGCCGGCAGACACCTCAATGTCGGCGACCTGTTGGCCATCCTCGAAAATGGGTGCAGGCCCATTCAGAGCCTGATGGAAAGTGGGCCTTTCCTGGCTGCGAAAGTAGAAGAAAATACCGCTCGCGCCCAAAATCAAAACACCCGCCGCCACACCCCCGCCGATCCACATTGCACGCCACTTGCCCCCGGGCGCCACCCCGCCCGCCTGGAGAATCGATTCGGCAGGGATGCCAGCCACCACCGGGGGTGCAGGCGTTTTCGACGGCGGCACGGACTCCGCCACCGGCCCCATTTTCAACTTCGGCCCGGTCCGCCCCAGCGAGACCTCCACCTCTCCCGCCAACGGCCATTCGCCCTCCACGCGCCGCCCATCCACCCAGGTTCCCTCGGCCGTTCCACAGTCTTTGATGACCCAAGCATTCCCCCGCCGCTCCAGAGAAGCATGCCGGGGCTGCACCCCGCGATCGAACACCGCATCGAACTTCACCCCGCATCCCTGCGCCGTCCCCAAATGCACGGGCGAATCCAAAAACACCTGCGGCGGCTTCGTCCCGAAACCAACAACTCTCGAAATTTGGATCGCTCCCATGTCCCCTCCTTAGGAATTCCCGCGCGCGGCCGAGTATTTCGCCTTCAGCGCCTCAGCCACCGCGCCCGCGATCTCCGGCGACTTCTCGGCCACCAGCGCCAGCGCCTGCTCCGCATCCAACCCCTTGCGCATCTCCAGCTCCGCCAGTTTCAGAAGACGATCCGCCTGCTCCCCTCCGGTCGTGGCCAGCAGCGCCTGGAGGCTCGCATCCCCTCGCATCCGCAATCGCTCCCTCTCTGCATGCAGCTCCAACTCCTCCTCCTTCCGCCGCGCCTCGATCTTCGCCTCCCTCACCTCACGCAGAGCCTGCAAGCCCTGCCTCGCCACCTCCAGATCCGTGCGCGATTGCACTACCTGCTGCTCCTGCCCGGTCTCAAACCTCGCCTTCTGCTGCCTCAAATCCTCCTCAAACCTCACCGCCGATTGCTCGACCTCGTGCCGAACCGCCAGGATTTCCCCCTCCTGCTTGAGTTTCTGCTCGTCCAGCCTATTCGAAATCTCCGCCCGCCGCGCCTCGTAGTCCGTGCGCAATCCCTCCAACCGGTCGCGGTGGTCCGCCGCCGCCACAAACCTCTTCTTCTCAGCCTCCCGCTCGAAACTCTTCAACCCGTATTCCGCCGTCACCCGCTCGTAATAATCCTGCAGCTCCTGCTCGTCCCGGAAAGCCGCGATCTTCTCCTCGCGCAGGGCATCCTCCAGCCGCCGGTTCACCTCCGCCTCGCGGTTCAGGCTCGCCATCTCCCCGAGCTTCGCCCGGATTGTCTCCACCGCCGCCCCGCCGAAATCCGCCAGCCTCACCCCCTCGATCGCCAGCCCCTCCCTCGCCAGCACCGGTGCCAACCGCGCCACCAGCTCCCCCTCCACCAACTGCCTCACCCTCAACTCGCACATCAACTCGTCCGCCGCACGCCCGGCCAGCATCTCCTGCAACGCTTCCCGCACATCCGCCTCGAACCTCGCCGTCAGGTCCCGCGTCGTGAAAGTCGGCGATGCCTCGCCCAGAAACCTCCGCGCAAACTCCCGCGCATCCGCCACCTTGAAGAGCAGCCTCAACCGCACATCCACCGGCACCTGCTCCGCCACACGCACCCCCTCCACCACGAAATCCACATCCGCCGCCCCCGCATCCAGCAACACCGCATGCGCCTCCTTCCCCTTGTCCAACCCCGCCAGCCTCAGCAAAAAATTGTCGAAGGTGTGGTAACCCGCCTCGAGGATGCCCTTGAACTCCCCGTTCTGGAACAACAACGCCAGAGTCCCCTCCTCCACCTGCAGCCCGTGGTGCAGGCACCGCTCCGGCGTGTTCAGTTGCACCCGGATCGCGAAATCCACCGCCGACCGGTGCCACCGGTCCCCGTAGAACGCCTTCCGCATCTCCGCGCTCTGCTCCGCGCCGCACTTCCAGCAATACTTCGAATCCGCACCCACAGAGACTCCACACGAGTGGCAGTTGCTCCACGCCGACGCCGCAGGGCATCCGCAATGCCGGCAATACTCCGCGTTTTTCGATATGGACTTCCCGCAATTCGGGCACCTCTCAGTAAAAAATCCCGTGATCATAAATATTTTTTGGGGAAAAGAGGCAATTCTCATGCCATGTTGCCAACAATCCCGCAAGAACCATTTCCCCTCCCGCGCCAACGCGTCTGCTGCTTTCAGAATTTCAGCGTTTCGGTTTTCTCCCTCCTCCGCTATCCGCCCTATCTCGCAATGCGGAATTATCGATTGGCCCCGACAGTATCCTCTTCCGTTCAATCCACCACACCGGCGCTTTTTTTCGAAACCTTTTCGGTTTGCTCCGCACTGGTCTGTTTGGAATCCGCCCCCTCGCCGGACTTTTTGTCGCTGTTTGAGGTTGTGGATTTCACGGTTTTCTTCGGCTTGCTCGCGGAGGACGCCGACTTCACAGGCGCCTTGTCGCCGATCATAAAAGTGAATTGAATCTCACTCACCAACTCCGGCAGCGTGAGCGATTTTTCGATGTATCCGGGAGCCTGCGCCTTGAACTCATAAGCCCCCTTGGGTGCCAACTCCACACGGATGATTTTGCCTGTCCCGGCATCGCGCCAAGCCTCCTCGCCATGGCTGCGCAAAAGAAAACGCGTGTTTTCCTCGTTGGAGACGAGGGTGACCTCGTTGGCATAGACTCCGCTCAGCCCGCAAAATCCAACGAAAACAAAAAGAATTTTTTTCAGGATTTTCATTGATAGAAAAGTGGCGGCGGGGTCTCCCCCCGCCGCCACAACTCACGTGTTGCTGCTAAAGCATTAGTGCAATTCCTGCATGCCGGTGGAGGCCTTTACTGCCGTGCCTTCGATTTCAAGCGTGGTCCACGATATAAGAGGTGCTCCTCCCAAGGGTATCGGGATAAATTGAGTCCTGTATTTCTTCGTGAAATCAATTACATGTGTAGCTTCGGGCACTTTTTGCACGGCGGCATTGTAGATCTTCCTGTCGTTCTCCGATGTGAACAAATCCGGGAAGCCTAGTAACTTCAATTTACCGGGGATTTTAGCAGTTACCGGCCCCAACGGTTGCACATTGCTGTTCGGCAGCACATAACGGGTCGAAATGCCACTGCTGAACGAGGATGGCCCCGCGCATGAGATAAGCCCCACCGCGGTCAATAGAAGAGGAAAAATCAAAAATTTATTTTTCATAAGATTTAAGTTTGTGTTAGCGGAGTTTCTGCATCCCGATCGTTTGACGGGCAGCCGTTCCCTCTTCGGAATAAGTAACCACGTAAATCGGTATAACCGGGTATGATGTGAACGTCGAATCTGCGGCGTAGTCCAAAAGAACGTTTGCTGTAGGCACTTTGGCCAACGCCTGCTCATTCACTTTCTTCACGTCCTGGATTTTGATTTCCGGCGGGAAAAGAAATCCAACCTTTGTGATGCTGGCACTGGTTGGACCTAATTTGACAACGTTACTATTTGGGTAAACGAAGCGTGATTGATTGGCTTGGTAGCCAAACTTGGTTGTGCACCCGCCAAACGCCAAAGCGCAAACGGGGAACAGAACCAGAGCGGTTTTTTTGAGCAGCCGGAAATTCCAACGCGGAACTTCAATCGGGGGTTTGGTTTTATTCATGTTTTTGTATGGATTGGTTTGAGACCGCATCTAAGGAGGTCGCAGGGTTGCGCCCAATGACCGGACCCTTGCGGTCTTGAAGCGTCTACTCAACGGACACACCGCTGTCAAGCACCAATCGAAAGCCGATGTAATCTGTCGCCTTGTCCGCAGAAAGCCTCTGCCGGGCGGCTCCGGAAGTCATCACCTCGTCCCCAGTGGACCATGAACCTCCACGCACGACTTTATATTTTCTGCCGCCTTCATCCACCGCAAACTCCGGAACACTCTTCAACACCTCGCGAGGTTGCATCGTGTGCAGATATCCATCCTCACACCACTCCGCGACATTTCCCGCGAGATCCCGAAATCCCAAGCGCGATTCCTTGAAGCTTCCTACAGGCGCAGTCCTCCGGAAGCCATCGGTGAATCCCGTTGCCACATCCGCCGCATCCCAACTCCCATCCGCGAGGCATTCCTCGCCCGCCAGATTTGCCGACCCGCGTGGCGGTGGCCACGCATTGCCCCAGACATAACGATCCCCAGTGCCAAAGGCCAGACTCCACTCCTCGTCCGTCGGCAATCGGTAGGATTGGTTCTTTGAAAGAATTCCCCCCGCCCGCTCGCGTTCCGTCAACCACGCACAATAAGCCTTGGCGTCATACCACGAGACGCACACCACCGGATGTTCCGCCGACTGCTCGAATCCCGGCTTTTCCCAAGTGTGACCCTGAGCGGACCATGGCACCCCCGTTTTATTGCCGGTCACCGTGAGAACCTTGGCATTCGATTGAAAGCCGGATTCCTGGGCAAATTCACGGAATGCGCCCATCGTCGTCTCATTGGCAGCCATCAAGAGATTGGTGCCGGTCAAAGGTTGGAATAACTGACTACGGCTGTTCGTCCAAGGCTTGTCGGGCTTGGGAGGGGAAACTCCAGGCCCGGGATTGGTCGTGGAAATGGGAGTTTCCGCGCCATCAATTCCCTCTTTTTGTGAAGAATTTTTATCAACCTCTCTCGCCGCAGTCTCGACGTTCTTTCCCTTTTCCTCTTTTTCTTTTCTCACCCGCTCCGCTGCCGCAGCAGCCGCTTTCTTATTCTCCTCTTCCTCCTGCGCCACCCGCGCCACCCGCGCTGCCTCCGCCTTGGCTTGTGCGGTTGCTTCCGCTGCCGCCTCCCTCGCGACCCTCTCCCTCTCCTCCGGCAAATGCACTCCCCAATACCATCCCCCCGCTCCTGCCAATCCCACCAACGCCAACGCCAACGCCAGCGCCACCGCCATCCCGCCTCCCTTTCTTCCGGCCCCACCACCTGCCACCACCTTCTTCTCAGGCTTCACTTCTTGAATGCGCGCTCCCGTTGCCACCACCCTCCGCCCCGTTCCCCGCTTCAAGAGCGGCTCCAGCGCCTCCCCCACACTCGCAGGCCTCTCACCGGGCTCTTTCGCGAGGCACGCCGCCACCGCCTCCTCCCACTCCTCCGGGATCTCCTCCCCCTCCACTCCCAATTCCTCCCGCCTCTCCCACATCCTCGGTGCTT
>JALQZP010000009.1:0-11764 GCA_023258235.1 Terrimicrobiaceae bacterium
GATATAAGGGAAATAGTAGATTATGTTGTTTTGTATCTTTATGATCTTTTAAGTCATAGGATATCTGGGTATGATCAAAACGATTTGAAAAAACTCCAGAGCATGATTTGCGGCAGGAAGCGATCTTTGAAGCCCCCAATGGGCGATGTGTGTCAGATTACGCGAGATGAGAAAAACGGCGATCGCCGTGAATACAGCGCCGAGAACGGCGGCCATTAGAGCAAGCCAAAGTTTTTTTGAGAATGGGCGATTGGATTGCAATCGGGGTGCCCCGTGCGGGCTTTTATTTTTTGCGGTTGCGGGCGACTTCGTCGAAAAGTTCAACGATGCCGTCATCCACCCGGAGATCCACGATTTTCCACTGGTTGCCGGAGCGGTAAAAATAAAATCTCCAGCGCAAAGGAAGATCTTCATTCAAGGAAATGCAGGTATGCCGATAAAGGGACTTTCCGACCTCCAAGGTTTCCACGACTTCATAGCCTTTCACTGGCCCGAAGTTATCGATGGCTGTCCGGGTCTTTTCCTTGAGTTGCTCCACATTTTCGGGACGCGCCGCGATGATGGTGTTCTTGACCAATCCCGAGTAGGCGGTCTCGAGTTGATCCGCCTTCAGCGCTTCGAAGAATCGGCCCAGTGCAGCCGCTGGATCTAGGGATGAAGCCGGGGCTGCGGGAGAAGTCGATGTCGGGGAGTCGCTTTCATTTGAAAACGAGTAGCGTTTTTTTCCGGTGCCGGACTTTTCCTCCGCGAGAAGTGGAAGAGTGCAAAAGAGAAGAACTATAATGAAAGGTCGCATGATCAACGTCTCGCCGCTTTTAGCCATGGCTGCAAGCCTAGGGGATTTTTTTCTAACTTTCTTGGGTGTTTTGGACCGAGCGGAGTGCGACGTCGCCGATCTCTAGATCAAGAGCCCTCGCGGCGGTGCGAAGAAATCCTTCCGTCGCATCCGTGAGCGCCACATCCAACCGGCCGAGCCTTTCTGTCGGGGCGGAAAGACCTGCGCTGTCCAAGAGGGATTTGACAGCCAAGGCGCAATTCTGAGCCGAATCCACCAAGGTCACGTCGGGGCCCGCCATGCGAGCGATGGCATCGCGGAGCAGAGGGTAATGCGTGCAACCGAGAACGAGCGTATCAATTCCCCCCGAAAGCAACGGGGCGAGATATCGTGTTAGCATGAGGTCCGTGATTTTGTCATCGAACATGGCCTCTTCAATGAAGGGAACCAACAACGGGCAAGGGGCACTGAGGACTTGGATCTCGGGGTCGAGGCCGTTGATCGCGTGCTCGTAGGCGCCACTGGCTATGGTGGCGCGTGTGCCGATGACGCCGACCTTTTTGTTTTTGGTGTTTTGGACCGCTGCTGCGGCACCGGGCGCAACCACACCTTGAACTGGAACTTTGAAGATGTCCTTCATGCGGGGCACAGCAAGGGCGGATGCTGTATTGCAAGCGACCACGATGACCTTTGCGCGTTCCGCCAAGAGAAGTCCGCCGATCTCGATGCTGTAGCGTTCCACGGTTTTTCGGCTCTTGCCTCCGTAGGGAACACGTGCTGTGTCTCCGATATAAAAAATATTTTCAGCTGGAAGAAGGTTTTGAAGGGCGGCGACCACGGTAAGTCCGCCGATCCCAGAATCAAAAACTCCGATGGGATCCGATGAGCGATCAGTTGGCATTGGATATGGGAGGATTGGCTGTGGCTGAGGGGGTGGCCAGTTGTTTTGCTGCGCGTTGAACGGCCTCATTGAGGCCTCTGTTCAGGTCGTAAGGGGCAAGGGATTTGGGAAGGTTGGGAATGGGGGTGGGATCCACAGCGGAGGTTATAGCGGAAGGAGCTTGATAGTTGGTATTCCCCGCTATCGCATTACTATATCGGGTCACTCCTTCCACGATGGCATTCGCAAAAGCATCGCGATAGGCAGAACTGGCAATAAGGCGTCCATCAATTGGGTGATCCATAAAGCCCCCCTCGAGAAGGACCCCCGGGATGTTAAGATGGCGAATGACTGCAAACCGAGCGCGTTTGATGCCCCTGTCGGTGAGTCGCATGTGTCGAAGCATCGATGAGTGCATGGCTGTGGCCAGCGCGACATTCTCGGGGTCGTGGGCGTGACCGGGATAAAGCTTGATGTCGTTGTAGCGGAGATTTTCCTCATCCATCGAAGGGACGCCTCGCGGGGCCAGAGCGAATGTTTCGATGCCCGTTCCGCCGATCGTGTTGCTCTTGTTGAAATGAACGCTCACAAAAACGGCATTCCTATACCGGTTGGCGATAGCGGGACGTTTCTCCAGAGGAATGAATGTGTCATTGGATCGTGTGAGTTGGACTTTGTAGCCCTTCTGTAGTAGTAAACGTCGGGCACGAAGAACCACATCCAGCGCGGCTTCTTTTTCGATTCCCCGGTTTCCCTTTGCTCCGCTGTCGTGTCCCCCGTGGCCGGCATCAAGAATGACGGTGCTGACGGAATCCGCGTTTTTTATGAGACCCGGCCGCATGACGGGTTCGATAATTTTGGTCACATCCATCGCCGAGATCAGGGTCGTTCCTCCTTTGTTGATGATGGGAAAGCAAAGGACATATTTGACATTGTTGATGAAGACTTCTCTCGCCCCGTTTTTGCCTTTGATGGTCTTGGTGGCACTCGATATCACGAATCCATCGGCGTTCTTGGCGGGAGGGCTCAGGTTGTAGAATTTCGAGACATTTTCCACCGGCACATAGCGTCGGTTTTCATGCAGGACCACATCCCAAGAGAAGGCTAATCCCTGACCGAACAGGAGGATTAGCGAGAACAGCAGTGTATGGGAACGCACAGCGAATCAGGGTTTGTGTGAACGGCTGCAAGCGCAAGTGGATTTACTAGTATGGCTGGTATCTCTAGCCATTTCCAGATCAATGCTGGGCCGCTCTTGGTCGCATTTGAGGGAAGAGAATCACATCCCGGATGCTTTCGGCTCCGGTGAGCATCATGACAAGTCTGTCGATGCCGATCCCGATGCCCCCGGCCGGCGGCATACCGTATTCGAGGGCGGCAAGGAAATCTTCATCGAGTTTTTGCGTTTCGCCCCCGCTTTGATGTTCGAGTCGCTCGCGCTGGAGGTCGGGATCATTGAGTTCCGAGTAACCGGGTGAGATTTCCTGACCGTTGATGACAAGTTCATAGACATCCACAACGCTGGAATTGGTGGCATTCAATTTGGCGAGCGGGACGAGTTCCTTTGGACAATGCGTCACAAAGAGGGGGTTCATGGTTTTTTCTTCTACCAGTTTTTCGAAGACATGCTGGGTGAGTTCGAAATCCTCATGGCAGTGGGAGACATCGATTTTGTGTTCCGCGCACCATTCGCGGCGTTGCTCGGTGGTGAGTTCGTACCATTCCGGCGCGACTCCCCGAATCAGGTCCGAGTAAGAGGTGCGACGCCAAGGGCGCGAGAGGTCGATTGTTTTTACCACGTTGCCTTCGGCATCGCGATGCTCGATGAGCAAGGAACCGCAAATTTTTTCAGCGACATGGCAAACCATTTCCTCGACCAGTCCGGCCATTTGCTCAAAGTCGGCGTAGGCCCAATAAGCTTCCAGCATGGTGAACTCGGGATTGTGTCGGCGGGAGATGCCTTCGTTGCGGAAATTCCGGTTGAGTTCGAAAACCTTGTTAAATCCGCCGACAAGCAAACGCTTGAGGTAAAGCTCGGGAGCGATGCGAAGGAAGAGATCCACGCCGAGTGCGTTGTGGTGGGTTTGGAACGGTTGGGCAGCTGCACCTCCGGGGATCGACTGCATCATGGGTGTCTCGACCTCGATGAACGCGCGATCTTCCAGAAAGCGGCGAATCTCCCGAACGATAGCGATTCGCTTTTTGAAAATTTCCAACGATTCGGGGTTCGAGATGAGGTCGAGGTAGCGTTGGCGGTATTTGATTTCCGTGTCCTGAACACCGTGCCATTTGTCTGGTAGGGGGCGAAGGGATTTCGAGAGGACAGTGAAAGCCGTCGCTTTGATGCTGGGTTCTCCGGTTTTTGTGGTGAAGGTTTCGCCTTCCACTCCGATGAAGTCTCCGATGTCGAGATGGTCGAAAATGGCGGCGGATTCGGCGCCGATTTCCTTTGAGTTGATGTAAATCTGGATACGTCCGGAGATGTCCGAGAGGTCGATGAAGTGGCTTTTGCCCATATTGCGATGGGCGGTGATGCGCCCAGCGGTGCGAACTTTCAGCCCCTCGACAAATTCAGCCCGGATCACGCCAGGCGTGCCTGTGGTCTCAAAACGGGCTCCATAGGGATCGATGTCGGCTTCGCGCAGGGCATTGAGTTTTTGCCGGCGAATAGCCAACAGTTCGTTGTGTGTCATTTCTTCCATGCTTTGAGAAAAACTGCGTGTTTCGCCCCCAGAGTGTGGGCTGGTTATTGAATTTGTAGGATTTTGTAAACGGCGCCGCCAAATGCGAGGAGACCAACGAGAGCGGCTAAGGCCAGAGCGGCATTTCCGGAGGCTTTTCCATTTGTATCGCGTTTGATCGGAGAGGAACTAACAAAATTATCCGGTCGGCGACTGACTGTGGATTCACGGGTCGGGAGGTCGGGAGACTCGGTGGGCTGTTTTTCGACGGGGGCTTCCGAGATGCCGAAACGAGTCAGCACCGTTCCGAAACGCACTTCGTCACCTTCATGGAGTCGAGTTTTTTCGATTTTTTCGCCGTTGACGAAAGTGCCATTGGTCGATCCGAGGTCGCGGACAAAAAAACGATCCTCTTCGGCAAAAATCTCCGCATGCGAACTGCTGACGGAGGCATCATCGATCTGAAGCGCATTTTCCGGGAGTCGGCCGATGGTGGTGATGTCCCCGGAGAGGTCGTGGATGATCTCTTTGCCGGATGCGAGGAAGATTTGGAGCTTGGCCATTTGGTTTCGGGCTTAGTTCGCGGCTTTGGCGGCTGCAACCTCTTTGGCGAATTCGGCAAAGAAGTAATCCGCATCGTGGGGGCCCGGGCTGGCCTCCGGATGGTATTGAACGCTAAAGGCGCCGTGTTTCGTGTGTCTGAGACCCGCGACGGTACCGTCGTTGAGATTGGTGTGAGTGACTTCGACATCCGGAGGGAGGCTGGAGGGATCGACTGCGTAGCCATGATTTTGAGAGGTGATGGCAATTTTTCCCGAGCGAACATCTTTTACTGGCTGGTTCGCCCCACGGTGCCCAAATTTGAGCTTGAAGGTCTTTCCGCCGAGCGCCTGGGCGAGGATCTGGTGGCCAAGGCAGATTCCAAAAATCGGTTTTTTTCCAACCAATGCGCGAACGGTATCGCAGGCGTAGTCGAGGGCTTCGGGGTCACCTGGGCCGTTGGAGAGAAAAATGCCATCGGTTCCGAGCGCGAGAACGTCTTCGGCAGTGGATGTGGCTGGCAGGACCGTCACATCAAAACCTTTCCGGCGAAGGTAACGGAGGATGTTTTTTTTCATCCCGAAATCCAGCGCCGCGAGCGTGTGTGTGACAGGCGGGAGGGGAGCAAATACGTTGCCTTTTTCGTCCGAGTCTTGATCCGGCAACGGCCCTGAACGCAGAACCCAGTCATTGCTGAGGGAGTTTTGCGGGTCCCACTTGTATTGATCACGGGCGCTGACCTCTTTGACGAAATCGATGCCATCGTAGCTGGCGGCTTGCGCTTTTTGGATCGCGATTGCCTCATCCGTGATCTCGGTGGTGATGCAGGCCTTCATTGATCCCCTTGTCCGCAAGTGACGAGTGAGAGCACGGGTATCCACCCCTTGAATCCCGGGGATTCCGTGTTTTTCGAGGTATTCATGCAATCCGCAGTCAGACCTCCAACTGCTGATGACGGGGCTCAGTTCCTCAATCACGAACCCTCGCACTTGGGGAGATTCGCTTTCGACGTCCAAATCGTTCACTCCATAATTGCCAATCTCGGGGTAGGTCATCGCGACAATTTGTCCCCTGTAAGAAGGATCTGTCAGGATTTCCTGATATCCGCTCATGGACGTATTGAAGCAAATCTCCCCGGTCGAAGTGCCCTTGGCCCCGAAGGACTCGCCACGAAATACCCGACCATCTTCCAATGCCAGCAATGCAATCATGCATTCACTTCTAGCATTTGCGCCTTCAGGGTAAAAGCATTTCCCAAGTGAAATGTTTTTTTATCGAGTGGGGCAAATCAAACTCGTTGGAGTGGAGTAACCCGTTTGTGGCGGCTTCCAAGAATTGATTTTATCACGAAACGGAAGATGTGTTATGATTGAGCCATGGACGTAAAACCCAATCGTGTTTTTAAAGCGCAAACCTCCATTTCAACTTGGGTGAAATCGATTCTGCTGGGATTGATGGCATTTGCCTTTATTGTTTTTGCGATTTGGCAAACGGGAAAACCTATCGTGGATGCCAAAATGACCGGGACCGTGGTTTCGAAGGAGTTCAAGCCTCTGGCCCAAGCCGAGAGTCAGATCACTCTCAATCGCGATGGGGCTGTGCGCACGGACAGGGTCGATGGGGAATACATCATCGGTGTCGAAGTGATCCAAAAAGACGGCTCAAAAAAAACATTCACTGTTTGGCTGAATGATCAAAAACGATTCGACGATACTCGTGTTGGCGACACATTTGATGTCGGTCCCTACTTGGTCAAATAATCATTGGTCGTATCGGTATTTTCGCGCGAAGCCCGCTTATAGACTCGGATTGCTTCAAGCGTTTAAGATTTTCTTGAACGAAAAAATCCTCATTCTGTCTTAATAGAACACCCCATTCTGACATTTTAAAAACCACTCAAATCAAATTCATCAGTATATATGAGCATCAACACATCCGAACTCACCCGCCATGTTCAAGAAAACAGACAATGGGTTGAACCTCTGGTAAACGAGGTTGGCCGTGTCGTGGTCGGGCAGAAGGTTCTCGTGCACCGCCTCCTGATCGGTTTGCTTTCAAACGGGCACGTGCTTTTGGAGGGTGTGCCCGGCTTGGCCAAGACGCTAACGGTGCGAACGCTGGCAAACTCGATTCGAACGGGGTTTCAGCGCCTCCAGTTCACGCCGGATCTTTTGCCTGCGGATCTTGTTGGAACGATGATCTACAATCCCCGTGAGAGCGTCTTTACGACAAAGCTGGGACCGATTTTTTCGAACCTGATTCTGGCTGACGAGATCAATCGTGCTCCGGCAAAGGTGCAGAGCGCCCTGCTTGAAGCGATGCAGGAGCGGCAGGTCACGATCGGCGAGGAGACTTTTTCGTTGCCGGATCCTTTTCTTGTTCTCGCCACGCAGAACCCGATTGAGCAGGAGGGCACCTATCAACTTCCCGAAGCCCAACTCGACCGATTCATGCTCAAGGTGCATGTCGGATATCCGACTCGCGAAGAGGAGCGCTCGATCCTGGATGCCATGGCGACATCCTCTCCCAGACTCAATGTGGATGCCATTGTCGGTCCGGAGGATATTATTCGCGCCCGTGGTGTGGTGAACGATATCTATGTGGACGACCGCGTGAAGGACTACATTGTGAACATCGTTTGGGCCACCCGCGATCCCGCTTCCTGCAATTTGAAGTTGGATGGGATGATTCGTTATGGAGCTTCTCCAAGAGCGACCATTTTCCTTACACTCGCGGCTAAGGCGAACGCGTTCATTGCTGGCCGGGGTTACGTGACACCTCAAGACGTGAAGAGCGTTGGAATGGATGTTCTACGTCACCGTATTGGCGTGAGTTACGAAGCGGAAGCTGAAGCGGTGACGACAGAAATGGTGATTGAGAAGATTTTTGCTGGAGTTCCCGTGCCCTGATATCACGGCCACCGCTCCCCACCGCCACCTTCATTTGTCATTCATGACTCGCGATCCCAAGGAGATTCTCAAAAAAATCCGCCGCATCGAGCTGCGCACCCGCAGGCTTGTGAACTCGACCTTTGCAGGTCAGTACCACAGCGTGTTCAAAGGCCGAGGGATGAATTTCGAGGACGTGCGCGAGTATGCGCCGGGTGATGAGATACGGGCGATCGACTGGAATGTCACCGCCCGAATGAATGCTCCCTACATCAAGAAATTCACTGAGGAGCGTGAGTTGACTGTGATGCTTTTAGTGGATGTCAGTGCATCCGGTATTTTCGGCAGTGTGGAGTTGAGCAAGCGGGAACTGGCCGCCGAAGTCGCTTCCTTGCTTGCTTTCAGCGCCATCAATAACAACGACAAGGTCGGCTTGTTGCTTTTTTCCGACGAGGTGGAGCTTTTTATTCCCCCGAAAAAAGGGCGCCTTCATACTTTGAGGTTGATTCGAGAGATGCTGTATTTTGAACCCAAGGGAAAAGGGACCAATCTCTCCGTCGCCTTGGAATATATGAACCGGGTTACCAGTCGCCGGGCTGTGGTTTTTATGATTTCGGACTTTCTTGCGCCGGATTTTACAAAGGCTCTCAATGTGACCAGTCGGCGCCATGATCTCGTGGCGATGCCGGTTACCGATCCCGGGGAAAGCGAAATCCCGGACGTCGGCATCATCACATTGGAGGATGCCGAAACGGGCGAGCAGATCGATATCAATACGAGCAGCAGGGCAGTGAGGCGTGGATTGCTTAGTGCAAATGAAGACCATCGCCGTAGTCTTGAATCCCTCTTCCGTAGTCGTCGAATCGATATCGTTCCGCTCTCCACAACGGAAGATTATCTTATCGCGATCCGGGCTTTCTTTGTTCAACGAGAGCGTCGCATGGCTGCATGAACCCTCCCGCACCCACTCCAGTTCCGATTCACGATATCGCCGGTCCGGTTTGGTTCTGGCCTTATCCCTTATGGATGACGATTTGTGCAGCCTTGGCGGGTTTGCTGATTTTTGCCGGGATCATTCATTTGCTGCGGCACTTGTTGAAACGCAAAAGCCGTATCCTCACCAACCGTGAGCGTGCCATGGCGGCCTTGAACGCGCTTCGTGAGCGGATGTCTGGAACCGATCCCTATACATTTGGTGTCGAAGTGTCCGACGACGTCCGGAGCTACATTCAGTTTGAGCATGGACTCTCTGCCACGCGCCAGACTTCGATCGAATTTCTGCAATCGATCGCAGACCACGCTCTCTTTACAGACAATGAAAAGGCGGGCTTGGCACTGATTCTGGAGAGAACCGATTTGCTGAAATACGCCCGCGCCGAGGCAGGGGAGGCGGAAATGCTGGATCTTCTCGAAACGGCCGTGCGATTTGTTCGTGGCGAGATGCCCGCCAGTGACGCAAAGGAAAGGCGACGGATTTCATGAGAGACTTTTCTTTTGCGAATCCCTGGCTGCTCGGCCTGCTTTTGGCGCTTCCCTTGCTTTCCTACTTGAAGGGCAAGTTTGGAGGGACGGCCGGTGTGTTGTTTTCCACCACAGCGACGCTTTCCAAGATCGGTCAACGTCGCCGATCCAAGGCCGGAGCCATTCTGGCTGGTCTCGTGTATTTAAGTCTTGGTCTGTTTGTCATCGCGCTCGCCCGTCCTCAACTCGGTCGCGTGGTGACTCGTGTGCAGGCAACAGGTGTCGATATCATGCTCGCGCTGGATGTTTCTCGATCCATGTTGGCCGAGGATTTTACGATCGGGAATAACCGTGCGAACCGTATCGAAGCGGTGAAGCGGGTCACGGAGCAGTTTATCCGTGAGCGCCCGAATGATCGCATTGGCATTGTCGCTTTTGCTGGGCGGCCTTATTTGGTGAGCCCTCTCACCCTCGACCACGATTGGTTGATCCAGAACTTGGACCGTCTTCGGATCGGTCTTGTTGAAGATGGGACGGCGGTCGGATCTGCTATCGTGTCTGCTGCGAATCGCCTGAAGGACAAGGAGGCCAAAACGAAGCTCATCGTTCTTCTTACAGATGGAGACAACAATGCCGGCAAAGTGATGCCTCTTACGGCTGCCGAGGCGGCTAAAACTCTCGGGATCCGCGTTTACACCATCGGCGCCGGAACCGAGGGGGAGGCTCCGTTTCCGATGCAGAATGCATTTGGGCAAACTATATATCGCAACGTGCTTGTGAAATTCGACGAGAAAGTGCTCCAGCAGATCGCGGCCATCACCAATGGGAAATTTTTCCGCGCCACGGACACCGAATCCCTGAAAACCATCTTTGGCGAGATCGACAAACTTGAGAAAACGAAAGTCGAAGTCGAAAAGACGGCACAATATCGTGATCTCTTTCGCTGGTTCCTCATCCCTGGCCTTGCCTGTCTCCTTCTTGAAATGCTGCTTTCTCAAACGCTATGGAGACGCCTGCCCTGACATTCGGTAACCCTCAATGGCTATGGTGCCTCGCACTGCTGCCTGGATTGGCCGGTGTCTATGTGTGGTCACACCGTCGCAGTCGCGCGCTCATTGCCAGGGTCGTGGCTCCACGCTTGCGGAGTCAGCTCGCGGGCTCGGTGAGTGCTTCCCGTCGAGCTTTTCGGGCGTTTGTGCTGCTGCTGGCGGTTGCCGGCGCGATTTTCGCTCTTGCTCAACCTCGCTATGGTTTTATCGAAAGGGAAACGAAACAAAAAGGCCGTGATGTGGTGATCGCATTGGACACCTCGAAAAGCATGCTGGCTACGGATACCGCACCCGATCGTCTCACGAGGGCCAAACTTTTCAGCCAAGATCTCATAAGATTTCTCAAGGGGGATCGTGTTGGGCTTATTGCTTTCGCCGGTTCCGCATTTTTGCAGGCTCCACTCACTTTGGATTATGCCGCCGTGACCAGTTCGCTGGATGAGATGGATACCAATGTGATTCCCATGGGCGGGACGAATATCGCCGCTGCCATAGCCATGGCAAGGGAGGCCTTTGGCAAGGCCGAGGGGCAAACAAGAGCGCTCGTGATTTTAACCGATGGGGAGGAGTTGGATGCCGATGGCATCGCTGCTGCCAAACAGGCGGCGTCCGAGGGGATTCGGATTTTCACCGTCGGGATCGGTTCGGCAACAGGATCCCTTATTCCAGTTCGGACACAAGATGGACGCCAGGATTTCGTGCGCGATGCTTCTGGAAAGCCTGTGAATTCGAAGCTGGATACTGCTCGCTTGAACGAAATCGCCCAAGCCACGGGGGGATTTTTTGTGGCCATCGGCCCCAATGCGGCCAAAGAGATATTCCAAAAAGGCATTGAGCCGATGGAACTCACCGAGAACGGAGTCTTCACTTCCCGTCAGCCCGTTGAGCGCTATCAATGGCCACTGGGTTTTGCGGTTTTGTGTTTGGTGCTTTCTGTTCTTCCAGGGGATCGTCGGCGGAAGAACCCGCTGGTTCTGGTATTCCTCCCCTTGTTTTTTACTAGTGCTCCCCTGGGCCACGCTGGCAACAACGGGCTTCAAGATTACAGGGCTGGGCAATATGAGGATGCCTGTGTCGCTTTTGAAAAAGGTCTCCAATCCGAACCGGATTCCCGCCCCTTGCAATTCAATGCCGGCGCGGCTGCTTACAAGTTGGGGAAATTCGACCAAGCCATTTCGCATTTTACCAAGGCGCTTCTTTCCGAAGATAAAAAGCTCCGGGAAGAAGCCTCCTACAATCTCGCCAACTCCCTCGTTCGTACCGGTGAAGCCGCCAAGGAAAACGAGGCCAAGAAGACGGCCTGGAAAAGTGCCATCGAGCATTACTCTGAAGCACTAAAAATGAATCCCGAAAATAAATTGGCGAAAGAAAATCGCGATATCGTCGAAAAACTCCTCAAGGATCTCGAAAAACAGGATCAGAAGGATCAGAAGGATCAGAAGGATCAGAAGGATCAGAAGGATCAGAAGGATCAGAAGGATCAGAAGGAT
>JALQZP010000009.1:11864-32318 GCA_023258235.1 Terrimicrobiaceae bacterium
AGGATCAGAAGGATCAGAAGGATCAGAAGGATCAGAAGGATCAGAAGGATCAGAAGGATCAGAAGGATCAGAAGGATGGTCAGGGCAAGGATCAAGATCAGAAAAATCAAGACCAAAAGGAGAAATCGGGGGATCAGGACAAGAAGGACTCCGAGCAGAAGCCCGATCAGAATAAAGAGGGAGATAAAGATCCCAAGCAGTCGGAAGACAAAAAGCCGCAGGACCCCAACAAAGACGAGGGCAAATCCGAAAAAAAGAATGACCAGAAAGCACCCGCTCCATCCCCTACGCCTGGTGACAAAAAAGAGGGGGATTTAAAGAGCGCCAAACCGGAGGAGCCTAAGCCGTCACCTGAGAATCAAAAGCCGCAACAAGGGGCTGTTGGAGGCGAGGAGGAGAAGGAAGGTCAGATGACTCCCGCTCAAGCGAGAGGACTTCTGAATTCTCTCCGAAGCGAGGAGGAGAAAGTCAACATGATCGAGCAGCAAGCCTCGCAAGAGGTGCTTCGCGACTGGTAAAAAGAGATCGATGAAAATGCGCGTTGTCATTTTATGGATGGGGTTGTTTTTGGCGGCCTTGGCTGGTCTGCAGGCACAAGAAGCCACGGCTGGCCTGAGCAGCCCTAGCACGTCTGTGGGGCAGCCTGTCGAGTTGGTCGTGACGGTTCGTGATGCCAGAAGTGCCGATGTGCCACAGAAGATCGATGTGGCAGGTCTTCGGATTGAGCTTTTTGGAAGGGCCACCCGGTTTGAAATGAATAATTTCAAAGTGACATCTTCTCTCACCTACACGTATTCGGTGGTGCCATTGAATGCGGGTGAGTTCACGATTCCTCCGATCGAGGTCCAGGTGGACAAAAAAACGTTGAAAACGAATGCCGCCCGTCTTTCGGTGATGGCGGGTGCCGCCCCTCAGCAGTCTCAGTCAGCGCCTCTTCCCAATGCGCCCTTGCCCCGTGCGGACGTGCCGCCTCCCGCTGGGCAAGTAACGCCGTATTTCGGGGATCTGCTTCTCTCGAAAAAGAAGGCCTACGTGGGCGAGGTGGTTCCAGCCGAGTTGCGGTATTACTTCAATTCCCGGATCAGTGGCGAGGTGGGGGATCGCCCGAATTTCGGCGGTGAGGGATTCACAGCTCAAAAGCTTTCCCATGTTCCCAAGCGTGAGCAGATTGTTAATGGCGAAAACTATGTTGTTTTTGGTTTTCAAACAGGAATCACACCCGTGAAGTCTGGAGCGCTTGAGATACCGGCATCCAGTTTGGAAGCACGCTTGCAGGTTCCGGGTAGTCCGCCTCCCGGCTTTGCCGATATTTTTCAGCAATTCGGCGGAGCACTCCCGCCGGGTATGTTCACGAGTACCCGGGATGTGAGCATTCAGACAAAGCCTGTGACATTGGAGGTGGTTCCCGTGCCCAAGGAGGGAAAGCCCGAGAATTTCTCCGGAGCGATCGGCAAGTTCAAGATGGAAGCCAGTGTCAGCCCGAAAAAAGCGGCTCCCGGCGACCCTGTTACCATTAAGGTTCTTGTAACAGGCCAGGGAAACTTTGATGCCATGGGAGCACCGGAATTGACCGAAGACGAAGGCTGGCGCTCCTATCCGCCCACGGACAAGTTTGAGCCTGCGGATGCGATTCATTTCACTGGAACGAAAGTCTTTGAGTTCGTCTTGATCGCCAAGAAGGATCGGGCTCAAACGCCAGGCTTGAAGTTCACTTACCTCGATCCCGCCACGGGGAAATACGAGTCGCTCATCCAAGCTCCATTTGATGTTGAGGCCAAAGCCGGTGAGGCAAGGCCGGAAGCCAGTCCGGTTGGAAACGTTACGCCCTCGCCAACGCCAAGGGCTGAGCCCAGCGCATCGCAATCGGTGGTTCATGTGGGTGGAAACTCAAGCTGGGTGCCCCTTTTTAAAGAGCCATTCTTTATCCTCGTCAATTTGGCTGTAGCGACCGTTTGGGGACTTGTATTGATTTATGTCATAGCGAGAAAATTCAGCGAATCGAAATTTATGCTGCGGAGAGCGAATTCAAGACGCCTCACGAGACTGATCGCCGATCTGGAGAACTGTGAGGATAGTAGTTTTTATGATCAGGCGGCGGGTTGTCTTATTTCTGTCGTTGGGGGAGATGTTGAATCTTGGGATGGGATCAGCGGCTTGATGGACCCAGACAGGCAGATCCTTAGCTCACTCACGGAGCGCATTTCGGAATCCAAATATTCTCCTAATGCCGTGCTGAAGCCTACTACCGAAGAGCGTGGCCGGGTCATGCAGGTTCTTAAGCTTCTTGTTTCTCAATATGCCAAATAAAATTCCAAGTCCGCTCCGGAACGCAGTTGCGGCGTTGATTTTGTTGAGTTCGACCTTCCCGGCTTGGTGTGATGATCTATCCGAAGCTAGATCCCGAGCCACCAATGGGGAGCATGCAGAAGCCATTCGCTTATATGATAGGCATCTTCAAACGGGGCGTCCCTCGGCGTCAGTTTATTTTGAAATCGGCGAGTGCGCGATAAAGTCGGCGAATCCCACCGCTGCAGCACTGAATTTCCGTCGGGCATTGATTTTGGATCCCCGCTTTGAAGCAGCGCGAAAGGCGCTGGCGGAGGCCAATCTGGCTCTTGGCATTCCGCCCGATCCGGTTGGTTGGAAAGCGACCATCGCTAGCAAATTGCCACTCGATGCCCTTCTGATAACCGGTGTCGTGCTGTTCTGGTTGGGACTATTTTTTGCGGTGTTGTGTTTCCGAGTGCGCGCACGGTTGTTGGCATCAGTATTTTTGATTTTAAGCGGAGGAACATTGATCGTCCTCGCTTGGCTCTGTGATCCCCGTGTCGAGTTCCGTCGTCAAAGTTATGTTGTTTCCCCGACTGGGTGTGGGGTTTTCAACGCCCCTGTCGACAACTCCGAGAAACTCACCAAGCTGGCTCCGGGCAGTGTGGTCACTGTCATCTCTGAGCGTGGACGGTGGATCTACGGTCAGTTGCCTGGTGGTGCTCGGGGATGGTTCTTGAACGAAGGCCTTGAATCGGTGATTCCTCGCACGTGAGGATTCTTTTCGCAGCGTGGCTCATTGCTATCGCGTCACTTCATGCAGGGTGGGAAGCCGAAGTCCAGGCGCAAAGTTCTGGAGATTTTCCGGATTCACCTCCATTTAACGCCGAGTATCGCCTTGGTTGGTCGGAGATCGAGGCTGCGAAAGCATGGGTTTCAGTCACCCGACCGGATGATATGGTTTGTTTGAACGTCATTGGTGGAACGTATGGCACGGTGCGGTTGTTGTATCAACTCGATGCGATGTTCATGTCGCTTTATCGGCAACCTGATTTCCAGACTCATCGCTCCGATTTGGTGGAAATCTACTCGGACAGGACGCTCACGACGTCGATTGTTGGTGCACTGGGTGAGCTCTGGAGTTTGAGCGACTCCACGAGACAGGGGAAGTCTCCTGCGAAGTGGCGGCGGGTGAAGGTTGTTCCCGCGAGAGATCTTTTTGCGGGCATGTTTTTTATACGAAGTCAGCGATTATTGGCGGGAGACGAGATCTCGACGGTGATCTTTCCAGGTGGGGCTCCCTTCCTTGTCCGCGTGAAATCACTAGGAACCGAGCCAATTGACGTTGCTGGACAAACGCGGGATGCCATCAAAATCGACCTCGCCATTCAGCGCGTGAATGTGAAAAAAGGAAACATCCTCGAACCGCACGATAAATTCGAATCGGGAAAAATCTGGATCTCGAATGACAGTGATCGAATTCCCCTTCGAGCGGAGGTGAATATTTTTGTTGGCTACGTGTTCGCCGAATTGGTCTCCTTTGAAAAGCAATGAATCGCACGATGGATGAAGTGGTGACAACGATCCCTACTGGGTGGTTACAGGCTGGCGCGCCCCCGTTGGAGGTCGACTTCGGGTGCCATCGTGGAGCTTTCTTTATCGGCATGGCGGTCATGAATCCCGGTGTCAATTTTCTTGGTTTGGAGAAGCAGGCCGATCGAGTGAAAAAATGCATGGGTAAGATCGGTCGGCTTGGTCTCGCCAACGCCTTTGCAGTTCAGGGACTGGGAGCCGAACCCCTTCAAAAACTACTTCCGCCTGCAAGTGTGACGACGTTTCATTTGTATTTTCCCGACCCGTGGCCCAAGCGCCGCCATGCCGGGAGGCGTGTTTTTCAAGCTTCTTTTCTCGAAGAGATTCGTCGCGTGTTGCGACCTGGCGGGACATTGCGATTAATGACCGATTGCGAGTCCTACTTTTACGAAATGCTAGGTCTCACTCGAGTCGGATGGAGAGAGATGCCGTGGGATGATGGCAGGGAAAACGTGGAGACCGCTTTTGAAAAGACCTTTCGAGGGATGGGCCTGAAGCCTCATCGAGTCTGCTTGCAGCCGATTTCTACGGATGTGATGGCAGCAATTTGAGTTCTTCGGGGCGGATTTGGGACTGGTTGATGGTGGAGGCGAGTTTTTCGGCCTCCTGATTTTTTCCCGCAGCTAGAAGAGTGGCGACGCGGACGCATTTCCAAGAATCCTTCGCCTTTGGCCAATCGATTTTTTCCGCTTCATAAATGGCATTCGCCTTCTCGATCTCGCCCATTTTGAGAAGCCCAAGGGCAGCGGCACTCATCGCGGGGAGCGCGTCGGGAGAATGCTGGAGAAGACTCAATGCCTTCGCGGCAGATTCTGTGGTATCCCTTTCCACAAGAAGCTCAAGATAGGCGCGCTCGATTTGTTGCCCAGTGAGGTTGGGGAAGGCTTCTAGAAACTCATCATAGACCGGGAGTAGATTGGCAGCGGTATCGTTCTTAGGCCAGTTGCGTGTGATGCCGAGATAGCCTTCCAGAGCGGTATCCCTGCGGTGAGCCAGAATGCGGTAAGCTTTGATCGATTGCTCGGGTTCGCCGATTTTCATGGTGTAGGCGGCTACAAAAGAGGCGATCTCGGGTTTTTCAAATGCCAAAGTCCGATGCATTTCCCTCCAGAGGTCATCGGCCTCCAGTTCTTTTCCGGCTTTTTTTGCAGCGCGTGCCAGAAAGAGAAGCCGAATGCTCTCGGAAAGATCGACTATGGTTTCTGCGTCAAGGAGGGTGAAAACATCACCCCACCGGTCAAGCCCAGCATGCGCGTCAAGGTAAACAATAAGCCAATCGGGGTCGGATAAAGCCCGGTCTTTTCCTATGAAATCGATGGTTTCTTGGTAGTCCATGCGGCGATTGAGCCAGCGCGCAAAGGCAATAGCTTCGGGGGTTGGTGCTGAGAACCGGGATGCGGCGAGATCGGCGATGATCTTCTTCTTTTCCTCGGGTTTTTCTAAAATCTGGAGGTCGGCAACCAAAAGTGCGTCATTGCTTGTGTGGAGGGGATGCGTCTGGATATTTTTTATGATTTCGGCTGGGCGGATAGCGCTGGTATCAGAGTGCGAGATTTGCTGGATTGCGAGTAGGCGGAGAGCTTCCATGCCCGTGATATCCGGTTTTTTTGAGAGAGGAATAAGAATGTCCTGACTTGCCTTGGGGTTGGTCTTGAGAAGCAGGTCCGCCGTTGCAAGAAGGATTTTTTCTGCATCGTGAGGGGACAGTTGCGGTAGGGAATTTTTCGCAAGTTCCACGGCTGCGGCTGGGTTTCCTGAAAGTGTAATAAGCTGCATTTCAATCGAGATTTTTCGAGCGGAATGATCTTCGGTGATTTTATCAATCGCAGCCTGAGCCATGCGCGGCCTTCCTGCTTTGATTGATTGTTCGGCGAGAGTGAGGAGTTCCGCGTTGTTTGCGATGCCGTTCAGCATAAGCGTTTGCAACTCGCTTATTGCCGAGGGGTCGCCCATGTTGGCTTTTAACATTTGGGACTTTCGCTGAATAAACTCGTTATTCGGGGCAAGGGCATCGGCTTTTTTTATCAGAGCCACGGCCTCCGTCAGTTTGCCATTGTCGAGCGCAGTATTGAACAAGCCTACGAGTTCATTCGCTCGCCAAGTATTAATGGTGTCGATTAAGGCCGGACTAAAAAGCCAACCAAGAACAACGGCCGCGATCAGGGCAATGGGAATGTTAAAGCGAGTGTCTTTAACTCGAGAGATGAGGGCTTCTTTTTGAGTTGGAATGGAGTTGTAAATGTCATGATCCGGGAGCGGCGGATGCTCAACAACTTGTTGTTCTAAAGCCTCGATCATTTCGACGGCATCCAGGCGGTCTCTCCTGCTGCCCTTCCTGCTTGTGGTGCGAGGTGGTGCGGAGTTCGAAATTCCAACAGGTTTTTTGCGTCTACGAACTATGGTTTTAGGTGTCGACTCGCTCATTTCAACACGCGGTCCAATACGTCTAAACGTGAGTGGGGGCGTGTTTCATTGCAGTTTTGAAATGATTCAAAAACCAGTTCCATGGTGGCGTATATCCAAATTTGTTCACATATGCACATTGATCAAAATTCACATTGACACATGGCGAATATGTTTTCTGTGCCCATAGATTGATCGGTATTGATCCGTGCAGCGCTGATATACTCAATGTCCAACTGATTTGTCAAGGGCGGCGTAGGCCGCTCCCAGCAAGGCAGCTTGGTCATTGAGTATCACATAAACAGGCGTGTTCTCCATAAGCGATGACAAGCGCCCTTTATTGTTAAAGGTATTTATAAAAGAGGCACTCTGAATGCGCTGCAAAAGTTTGATTGGAATACCGCCTCCCAGGAAAACACCGCCGCTGGCCATTGTTTTCAAGGCCATATTGGCGGCTTCCGCCGCCAAGCAGCCGACAAAAATATTGAGCGTTTGGGCGCACATCGGGCAGGCACCAGAGTCGGCGTATTTGGAGATCACCGCGCCGGCGTCATGGGATTGCATATCGTTCAATACCGCTGGAATCTCCGTGCCTCGGCCTGTGTCGCGTAGAAACTTGTAGATGTTGCCCACGCCCATTCCGGATACGACCCGTTCGGCGCTGACGTGTCCGAATTGTTTCATGAGGTATTCCAGGAGCGCGATTTCAATATCATTTCTGGGAGCGAAGTCCGCATGCCCCCCTTCGCAGGCCCAGACGTGATGCCTAGCTCCATCCCAAAAAAGTCCAGCTTCACCGAGACCGGTTCCGGGGGATACGACGCATCGATTGCCTTTGGAGCCATGAGCACCGTTTTGGATCACGGCGAAATGGTTTGCAGAAAGGCGAGAGATCCCGTGGGCATTGGCCTCGAGGTCGTTGAGCACGCTGACATGGGGGATTCCGAATTCGAGCGATATTTCATGCGCATCCACAGCCCAAGAGAGGTTTGTTGGTTGGGCCCGGCCATTGAGGACAACGCCGGGAATTCCAAAACCTGCTCCGAGGATTGGTGGGGTGTCACTCCCGAGAAATTCACGAAGAATGGCGATGAGATCCGGGTATTGGGCGCTGGAAAAGCGCTGATCCCGGAGAAGCGCGAGTTTATCCCCAACGATGCTGAAGAGCGCAATATTCGCCTTCGTGCCTCCGATATCGCCGGCAAGGATGAGGTGGGATTGATTGGGCATTATTTGTTGAGAAAATAATGATGCCAGCTGTGTCCCGATTTCTCGATAAGCTTGTCGGCGGCTTCGGGGCCCCATGTGCCGGCGGCATAATTTGGAAAATCTCGGGGATGGAGCGCCTGCCAGACGTCGAGAATGGGATCGACTATGCGCCAGGAGGCATCCACGCTGTCGTAGCGGTGGAAGAGGGTCATATCGCCGATCATGCAATCGTAAAGGAGGGTCTCGTAGCCGGTCGCCGCCGATGTCTCGCCAAAATCCTTGTAACTGAAATCGAGAGGGACATTCGCGATCGCAACCCGGGGTCCCGGACGTTTGGCGTGGATGTCCATTGTGATGCCTTCATCGGGTTGGACATGGATGACGAGGCGGTTCGGCATGATGTTGTCTTCAACATCCTTTCCAAAAAGCAGCAGCGGGGTCCGGCGAAATCCTATAACGATCTGCGTGGTGTGGGCGGCGAGGCGCTTGCCGCTCCGAATGAAGAAAGGCACGTCCGCCCAGCGCCAGTTTTCGACCATGAGCTTCATGGCCACGAAGGTCTCCGTGTTGGATAGCGGGTTCACATTCGGTTCCGAGCGGTATCCGGGCACGGTTTTACCATCGATTATGCCGGGGCCGTATTGTCCGCGAACCGTGTTGGCGAGAATCTCCTCGGGCTCCATGGGACGAATGGCCTCGAGCACTTTCACTTTCTCATTGCGAACACTATCACCCGAGATTGAAGCGGGAGGTTCCATGGCGACCAGCGAGAGGACCGAGAGAATGTGGTTTTGAACCATGTCGCGGGTGACGCCGGATTGGTCGTAATATCCCCCGCGCAGTTCCACGCCGAGTTGCTCGCCGACGGTGATTTGAACGTAGTCGATGTAGCGGCGATTCCAGATCGGCTCAAAGACACTGTTTCCGAAACGGAAGACCATGATGTTTTGGACCGTTTCTTTCCCGAGATAATGGTCGATGCGGTAGATCTGGGATTCTTTGACCCGCTCGCTGAGCGTCGCATTGAGGGCTCTTGCGCTCGCCAGATCGTGACCGAAGGGCTTCTCGATAATGATGCGTTTCCAGGCGTCGTCAGATTCCGTTGTGAGACCGACGAGGCTGAGTTGCTCCACGACTTTGCCGAAGAACGAGGGGGCCACGGCCAGATAAAATAAAATATTCCCCGGCAGAGCCCATTGTTTCTGAATCTCGGCGATTTTGAGGCTGAGATTTTTGAAGGTGTCCGGGCTGTTGAAATCGCCCGACAGGTAGTAGCTGCGTTTGGCAAAATCGTCCCACTCGGCATTGTCGACTTCACGGGTGGCGAACTGCTTGATGTCGGATGTGATCTTTTCGCGATATTGATCATCGTTGCTTTCGGTAACGGCCACGCCGATGAGGGCGAAATTTTCCGGCAGGAGTTTGAGGGCTTTGAGATTGTAAAGCGCGGGCATGAGTTTGCGCTTGGTGAGGTCGCCGGAGGCTCCGAAAACAACGATGCAGCATGGGTCGCCTGGTGTTTCGTGGCCGGTGAGAGGTTTTGTGCTCATGGATGGTTTTTATTCGAGAGTATGGGCGTGAACAAGATGTCTATTTCAGGGCTTTCGGCGTTGAGGGATTTGGGTTCCGCAAGTCCGCGTTCAGGCTCCTACGCCGGTGAGCTTGGCAAGTTGGTCGCGACGGGTGGTCTGGATTTCATTCTCCAACATCTTTCGTGCTGCGGATCGATCTTTAAGCTCTTTGATGCGGGCAGGCTGAAGCGCTTCGCGTCGTTTCAAAAGTGCCACAACTTCGTCTCTGGCATCGCGGATGAGAGGTTCGAGTTTTTGAGTCTCTGTGGATTGAGGGGAGTCACTTAGGACGGAATCAAAAGGCTGCACTAGATCACCCAACCATCGTATCACACAGTCGGTGCGTTTGGATTCGGCCAAGTTCTCGGAGAGGACGAGATCGCTCGCCGCTATTTTTTTGAGGTAGTCAATAGCTTCCCGGGCGGTCGGCGTGAGTACGGCCACTTGGAAGTTGCCTGAGTGGGATTCCGGAACGCGTTCCGCAGGCATTTCCGTGATGAAGTCAACCGCGCTGGATTGAGTATTGGAATCTTGGGAGGGGCTTGAAGCGGGGAGAGCCTTGCGTATCTCGGGTTCGGGTGTTGATGGTTGATCCCCAGTCACAGCGATAGCTCCTTTGATCTGAGGTTCGTGGATTGGCTCAGGCGGTACGGAGGAAGCGGGTTTCGGGAGAGTTGATGCAATGAGTTCCTCTGGCTTCTCCTGTATGAAATCAACGGCGCTGGGCTGTTTGGAGGTCGGTTGTGGTTTGAGGGTTGGTGATTCGTTGGGAACTGGCGGGGGCGGATTCTGCGCGCTGGTGACAGTCCCTTTTACTTGAGGATCTTCGTTTGATTCGGGAAGCGCGGGGGAGGGCTGTGCTGGGAGAGTGGATGTAATGTGTTCCTCGGAATTGGCGGCTTGGGTTGGTGAATCTTGGGGAGTTGGCGAAGGGGAATTTTCTGCAATGGCGGGCGCTGCTTTTGTTTGAGGCTCCGGTATCAATTTGACCTCCGGTGCTGGTGTCGGCGAAGCGGAGGCAATTGGTTCTTCAGGTATCGGGTTGAGTGCTGGAATATCCTCTTCGACGAAGAGCGGGGGAGGAGAGTTGGACTCAGAAGTTGGTTTGTTTTGGATTGTTTTTTGGGACGAAAAACTGGGAGTCGGGGGGTGCTCGGTCATACCAAGGTCGGCGAGGAGCGAGGCATGAGCACTCTCTTCTGTTACGTCGGTCTGGTTGGCATAAAGTTCGTTGCCCTTGAGAAGTTCGTTGCCGGCGGGATCAAACGTCATTTCGGGAAGTGGGGTTTCAAAGTCGATTTTTTGGATCTCCTCAATCAGAGCGTTCTTTGGTTTCTTTTTTTTGGCTACCCGAATGTAGCGGGGATCGTTCCAGCCCAAAAATCGGCTGGGATCATTGAAGATCGGGGGGACTTTTCCGGGAGTGAATCGACGCGTGTCGTTCATGGCCTTGCGCATGTTTTCGCGAGAAACTTCCCATTCATCGCCTGGTTTCACTTTAAGCATGGAATCACCGAGAGAGGGAAGGATTCGAACAGCAAGGCTTTTGAATGGATTTAGAATGCGGGAGCGTGGATTTTCAGTTCGAAATTTCTGGATGGCACGCAGACTGCCAGCGGAAAGAATGTCACTCAGGTTGACTCGGCTTGGTGGGACATCCTGCGGGGAACGCGTTCCCGTGATCGGGCTGTATTGACGAGGAGGAAGGCTATCAAGAAGGGTGAAGTAATCAAGGAGGTCGCTCTGCTCTTCATTTTGTACCAGGTGGTAATAGAGGTCGTCCACGCGGCCCGCGTAAGGACGGATAAAAATTCCATCCGCAGCCAAATTGGGAGCCACGTTGGCTTGGTAAATGCGGTTCGTGAGTTCCGCGAGATTGGCATTCGAGGGTTGGCTCGCAAAATTTTGCTGACTGCTCGTGAGACCTTTTGCTGCGGAGGAGGTGAGTGGTAAAATCCAAGTCGGGAGTTCGCGATCGAAGGCGATGGGTTGGCCCTCCATCCCGATCATGGCATCGATGTATCGGAAATTGCCGCCAGATAATTTGGAACCATCGAAGACTAGTGTGTCAGCGGGTGGAAGTTTCTGTGCTGCGGAATTTTGTTCGGCTTCCTTGGGTTCGGTGGTGATGAAAATGCTGCTTAAATGATTAAGCTCTTGGGAGTTTGGGGAAGGAGGGAGCAACCTGTTGAATTTGGTAAGAAGAATGATGGAAAGCGCGGCCTGGGTGACTTGGGTGCGCTCGGGGGCGGGGAGATCCCTTGCCGCCATCGCAAGCGCCACAGAGGTTGATGCGGGGGTCGGTTGTGAGCGCTGAACGGGGCCCGTATTGACGACCGGTTCATAGTTGTCGGGTGTCTGCCCCCAACACCCCGATGAGAGGATAAGAAAAATCAGCGCTGCATTAGAAATGCGGCGCATATTTTCAGTAATTGCACTGGAGAGTGATCTGGTCTCCGCAACGGCATGTGACAATGATGTGCCCAATGCGACCCTCACTGTCATGAACAAGATCAATCTTGGGTTCCTGACCGCAGCTGGCCGAACCGATGGAATCCATGGATACATCCTGAGAGACACCATTTGGAACTGCATTGTTTGAAGCGAGGGCTGCCGTGTTGTGTGTGATTGGCGGAAAGTGGGTGGGTGAGTCGATGCCCGTGGACTTGGTGCGGGCATGATCGAGAGTGGCGCGGCCTTGGAGAAAATCCTTCATTGCGGCTTTTATTTTTTAGCAGCAGGCGTAGGGGAGGCCTGAGGCGTTGGAGTGGGTGAGGGCATTTGGGTCAGGGAAAGGCTCACCGTGATGCGATCATTGTCCTCGGAGTTGGATGGGACGTTCGGTAAATTGTCCGTGTCGCCAAAGCCGGTGACCCGTTTCATTTTTCCCGGAGACACGGCATAGTATTCCATGAGTCGACGAATCGCATTGGCCCGATCAGCACTTAGTTCCCATGAGCTATAGTCTTTTTTGGCGCCGAAATTCAGTCCGGTTGGGGTGTGTCCATCGATCATCACTTGGAAATTGTGACGCTCCACGAGCCAGGCCATATTCTGGAAAACAAATGTTCCCCATTCTGTTGTTTCTGTGGTGTTGTCCTTGAAGATGGGCTTCTTGGAACGGTCGTAGATAGTCATTTTAAGGCCATCCGAGGTGATCGTGATATCAACTGGAGGCGGGGTCTCGTCTTTGACATTCAGGAGGCGGTAGAAGTCTTTTGCAATAGCGCGAAGGAACCCTTCATTGATGGGCTCCTTCTGGTCTTTTACCTCGTTGTCCTTCTGCGCCGCTTGGATTTCCTTTTGCATCAATCCGATCGTGGTGGGATTGGGTTTATGCGTTGGATCCTTGAAATACATCGATGCCAAGACAAGGACTTCTGGTTTCTGGGCGCAAATCCAGAGCACCATGAAGAGGGCCATCATTGCGGTGACAAAGTCCGCGTAGGCGACCTTCCATGCCCCGCCATGGTGCTCGTTTTTTTTCTTTGCCATGGTTAGTTGCTTGAGCTGGAACCGATATTTTTGACCATTTCCTCAACCTCATCCGAAGTGGGTTGGGTGTGCGGATCGATTGCGCGGCGAGCGGCTTCCACAGCCATGATCGGGGACATGCCACCGGTGAAGCCGACAACGCCTTTCATGATGACGGCGAAGTATTGCATCTCAACAGAGTTGTTGAGCTTGATGCGGGCGCCAAGTGGATTCACAAAACCATAGGCTCCCAAAACGCCGAGGAAGGTGCCCACAAGGGCTGCGGCCACATGCTCGCCCACGGCTTCCGGGCCGGCGCTGATGTAATTCATGGTATTAATGATTCCCATCACGGCTGCGATAATACCGATGCCTGGAAGGGAATCACCAAGAAGGTTCAGAACATGGACGGGGTGGGAGGCCTCCTCCTCTTTGGCGTCGTAGTCACCCTGAAGCATTATGGAGAGTTGCTCCGGCTTCAGGCGACCATCAATGATAGGCTTGAGGCTGTTGCAAAGGAACTCAACGCGCTCGGAGCTGTTGAGAAAAGTGGGATACTTTGTAAAAATCTGGCTGTCTTTCGGTGCAAGAATGTCATCCTCAATGGCGATGAGACCGCCACGGCGGGCCTTTGAAAAAAGCTCGTAAAGCAACTTCAGGAGGTCCGTGAACTCGGATTTCGAAACGGCTTCATTTTTCAAGGCGACCTTGATTTTTCCAATCAGGGCTATGAGCAGAGCCAACGGGCTTGCAATAACGACGAGGCCGATCGCGATGCCGCCGATACTGATGAATTCGGACACTTGCATCAGGAGAATGGGTTTTCCGCCTGCGAGCATAAAACCTCCGAGTGTGGCTCCGATGACGATGAGATATCCGATAATGAGAATCATATTGTTTTGTTTGGTTTAGCGTGTTGCGGCTGATTGAATGTAGGTTTTTAGACTGAGAACGGCTTGGGTGTGGATTTGGCAGATGCGGGACTCGGTAACCCCGAAGACCTTTGCGATTTCTGCCAATCTGAGGTTTTCGAAATAATACATCGCAAGTATTTTGCGTTGCATATCCGGAAGTTTTTGGATGCGATCAACGACGAGTTTGGTGAGTTCCTTTTTCATCGCCTCGTCGCTGGCGGAGGGCTGTTTTTCATCAGCCACTGATTCATGCTGGTCCGAGTTGTCCTCATCGTGCAGGGAGGATGCATCAAGCTCGACGTAGCTAAGCGGACGGAGTTCGTCCAATAGAGCCGAATAGTCTTCTGTGGAAATGCCGAGTTCGTTGGCGATTTCGGCCTCAGTGGAGGGACGTCCGACTTTCTGCTCGAAGGCGGCGATCACGTCCGTGATTTTTTTGGCTTTGACGCGAAGGGAGCGGCTGAGCCAATCGCCGCGACGGAGTTCGTCCAATACGGCCCCTCTTATGCGGAGGGTGGCAAAGGTGGAAAACGTGACGCCCTGTGATGGGTCAAAGCGGCGTTGAGCTTGGATAAGGCCCAGCAAGCCGACGCTGTAAAGATCATCGACTTCCACATGCTGGGGGAGACTTGCCCTCATTCGATCCACGATAGACTTAACCAAGGGGAGATGGGATTTTAAAAACTCCTCTTCGGTTTGGGAGGCCTCTCCGTAGGCCCGCATGACGGCGGAGTACTTTCGAGCGTCGAGTGGGGGGGCATGTTCTGTGAGATCCACGTGTTGTATCATTTTCACGCAGGTGTATTCGAGGAGGTGCTAGCGGCTTCCTCGGATGGGGTCTTCTCAAGCGCGGCAGCCTCTGCCGCAGCCAGTTCTTCGTCACGAAGGCGTGTGCGTTCACTGACAACTTGTTTCGCGCAAAATACCGTGACGAAATGCAATCCACGGAAAAGGAAGGCGATAATCACGCATCCCACTGTCGCATTGAAAACCGAGGTTCCCAATTCTTTTCCGGCTAAAATGCTGGCGGCCAATGTTAAGGCAAATCCAATAAAACCGCCTATGAGTGTGAAATATTGCATTTAAACGGGGTTACCTGAAAAAATCGCTATTTTCACAGCAATTATTGCGCCAAGATTTTTAAAGCTTTAAAATCGTCTAAAAGCACCACTTCAAAGCTTCTTACGGCAAGTTTCCTGTTTTTGGAAACATTTCAGACGCGTCAGAGGGAAAATAATGCCGATGTGAACTCCTCCACGATTGGGAGTCAATTGGACTAGGATACTGCGTGGTGAAGAGCATCAGGGGCGTTCTTGTCCCCCTGCGGTGGCAAAATAATGCCCATATTTTGAATTTCTGTTTGAGGTGGGAGTTCTTGGTAGGAGAGAACTACAAGTTTGGGCAGGGAGGGTTCGAAGAATCGTTTGAGTGCCAAGCGAAGCTCCGCACTCACAATGGCAATGGCGGATAGTCCTTGTTCCGCCATCGAGTTGGACCGAACTGTGAGTTCTCTCAAAAGGTATTGAGCCGAGTGCGCATCCAGAGCAAGGGTGGTTTCAAAATGCGTGCGTTGGATGCGATTGATGAGGGATTGCTCCAATCGGGGATCAATCGTGATTGCTTTGACCGAACCCGGCTCGGTTTCATATTGAGCGATGAAATAGGTGCCGAGTCTGCGGCGAACTTGCTCGGCCAGTTCGTCGGGGTTTTTGGTGACCGGAGCAAAATCCGCGACGGCTTCGAGAATGAGTGGGAGATTTCTGATGGGGACGCCTTCGCGAAGGAGGCTTTGGAGAATTCGTTGGATGATTCCCAGATTTACGAGATCGGGAAGCAATTCGGATATGAGTGCAGGATTGGATTCCTTCACGCGATCGATAAGGCTCTGCACTTCTTGGCGACTCAGGATGTGGTGAGCGATATTTTTGAGGGTTTCCGCAAGATGGGTGATGAGCACGGAGACGGCATCAACCACGCTGTATCCATTGATTTCGGCCGTGCGTTTTTCTTCTTCGGCGATCCAAACCGCCTCGATCCCGAAGACCGGTTCTCGTGTGGGAACGCCCTTGAGGGTCACGTGGCTGCCGCTGACATTCATGGCCAGCCAACGATTGGGTATCAAGGAGGCGCTGGCTATGGCTTTGCCTCGCAGCATGAATCGATACTCGTTGGGTTCCAGTTCCAAGCTGTCGCGAATGGCTATGGGAGGAATGACCATGCCATTGTCGCGGGCAAACCCCTTGCGAACGCCGGTGATGCGATCGAGCAACTCGCCGCCTTGGGTTTTATCCGCCAACCGCAAAAGGCCGTATCCAACCTCGATCGAGAGGACTTCTGTTTCGATAAGGCGATGAAAGTCCTCAGGGCCTTTGTTCTCGGGGCCTTGCTGCCCGGATCCGGCTTGGTTTTGTCCGCCGCTACCACCGCGCCCGCCGCTCGGAGGTGGTAGAGCCAATGCGCCTTTGAGGCCTTTGGGATCGACGGATTTGGTTTGCTTGTTAAGGAGGTAAGCCAAAAAGCCGGTTATGCCACCGAGGGTGAAAAATGGAACAATCGGCATTCCTGGGGCAAGGCCCATAACAGCGATCAGGCCGGCTGCGATGGAAACTGCGCGCGGGTAGGCGCTGAGCTGGGCGCCGATCTGGCTGCCGAGGTTGTTGTCTCCAGGTGTGCGAGTGACAAGAAGACCAGCGGCAACGGAAATCACCAAGGCAGGAACTTGCGAGACGAGACCGTCACCGATCGAGAGGAGGGTGTATTTTGCCAGAGCTTGGTCAAGGGCCATTCCCTTCTGGAGCATTCCAATAGCAAATCCCCCAAGAATGTTGATCAATGTGATGAGGATGCCGGCGACTGCATCGCCTCGGACGAACTTGCTTGCACCATCCATTGCGCCGTAGAAGTCGGCTTCTTTTTGGACTTTGAGACGGCGAGATGTGGCTGTGACCTCGTCTATGATGCCGGCATTCAGTTCGGCATCGATCGCCATTTGTTTGCCGGGCATCGCGTCCAGGGTGAATCGGGCGGCAACCTCAGCGATACGCCCGGCACCCTTCGTGATCACAACGAAGTTGATGATTACTAAAATGATAAATACGACGGCACCGACGAGGTAGTTTCCCTGAATGAGGACGTTTCCAAAAGCTTCGATCACATGTCCGGCATAGCCATCCAGAAGGATGAGTCGGGTGGATGCAATATTCAGGGCCAACCTCAGCAGAGTGACAGCGAGCAGAATGGTCGGAAAACTGGAAAACTCGGGTGGGTCTTTCACATAAATGATGACCAAGAGGATCATCATGGCCAACCCGATATTGAGCGAGAGCAGGAAATCGAGAATCCAAGTCGGAACTGGCAGGACCAGCAAAAGAATAATACCGAAAAGACCGAGCGTGAATATGAGGTCCGTCTGCTTAAGCAGATCACTCCATTTAAGGCGGGATCCAGATGTGGGATTGGCTGCGGCCATGGGTTTATTGTGTCAGGCGACGGGCTTTCAATTGGTGGAAGTAATAGCGATGGGTGCGGTAAACGTAACCGAGAATTTCTGCGATGGCCTGATAAAGCTGCGCGGGAATGGGTTGGCCGACCTGGCCGTATTTGAATAAAGCTCTGGCCACAGGTTTGTTCTCCACCGTAGGCACCTCGCGCTTGGTGCCGATTGCTTTGATGCGTTGAGCGAACAAATTCTGACCCTTCGCTAGAATGACCGGAGCGGAGTCCACGCCTCTTTCATATTTAAGGGCTACGGCATAGTGGGTCGGATTGGTGATGATCACGTCCGCTTTCTCCACATCCGCCAGCATTTGCTTTTGCATGAGGCGGCGAGCCATTGCCCTCTGCGCCATGCGGACATTCGGATCGCCCATGGCTTGGCGATTTTCATCCTTGATTTCCTGCCGGGTCATCATCAGGTCCTTTTCCGTTTTTCTCAACTGGTAAACGTAGTGGAGGACGGCTAGGCCACCCATGGCAAAGGATAAGCGAAAAAAAAGAACCAAAGTGGAGTCGTAGATGAATTGACCGATTCGAAAAACGGGAACCGGTGTGAAAAATATGGGATCGGCAAGAATTTCCTTAATTCCGCTATAGATCAGGCTTCCGACTATCGCGAACTTCGCCAAATCCAAAACCATCTTGATGATTCCGTCTTTGCTGAAAACACGCTGAAAGCCATTAACAGGATTAAGTTTGTCAAAGTTAAGTCCGACCACTTCCGGAGTTAATTTGAAACGGCTTTGGATACCCCCTGCCAAGGCGGCGGCGAGTGTGGTACATCCGAGAATGGGAAGTGTCAGTCCACCCAGCATCAAAAAAGCCAGAAATGTCCAGTCGGGCATGGAATCACTAGTGATCTTGTATTTTTCGAGGTTGCCCAAGAGACTGGTGGTGAATTCCGCGATATGTCTGGACTGAGGGCCAATGGTGAACAGAAGTGCGAAGTAACTTGCCAATAAACCCGCGACCACTTGTATCTCTGGAGCCTGCGCAAACTGGCCTTTTTCGTGCGCCTCGGTGAGCTTTTTCTCTGTCGGTTTCTCTGTTGCGTTGTCGTTGTGTTCGGCCATGGGTTCAACGAAGGAAGCGCAGCATGACCTCCGGGAGTTGCTGCATATCACGCATAATATACTGGACGGTCAGACCAAGCGTCATCGCGAAAACGGTAAGACCGGCGAGGATCTGAACGGGAAAGCTAAGAACGAAGACGTTCAAGCTTGGTGCCGCACGTCCGAGTACGGAGAAACACATGTTCACCAAGAAGCTGATCGCCAGCAAAGGAGCGCCGATTTGAATGGCGAGGAGGAAAATTTTACTACTCTGGGCCAGAACGACATCGAGGGAGGTTGGAGCAAATCCGGCCATCGGCGGAAAAACATCGAAACTGCGTCGGAATGCGACAAGGCAATACTGATAGGAGCCGGTAACGAGAAAAAGCACAGTGCCAAAAGAAAAAAGCATCGTGCTCGGTGGGGTTGCCGAGGTGCGCGTGATCGGATCGATATTCGAACTCATCGATAGGCCGACCTGTACGGCGATGATTTCACCTGCCATTTCCAATGCGTAGAGCAGGAATCGCACCGCAAATCCCAGAAGCAATCCGGTAAGGACTTCGTGAATCACTTGCAGTACAAATGGAAACCAATGCGCAGGCATCCCTCCGAAATCTCCGAATAATGGAGCCAGCGTGTAGGCCAAGACGGCAGCGATGGCAATACGAACAGGGCCGGGGATCATCGTTCCCGAAAAGACAGGCAGCACCAAAAACATTCCCGAAGCCCTCAGAAAGACAAGCATCCCGGGATAAATATCTGTGACATTGATATTAATCACTTTGTCATCTCCGGGATTTTGTTGATGAAGAAAATGGTGAACTGCATCAGTTGCCGGACCATCCAAGGGGCTCCCACGATGATCACGGCACCGATGGCTATGAGTTTGGGCGCGAAACTCAAGGTCGGTTCCTGAATGCTGGTGACAGCCTGTAGGAGGCTGACAATCACGCCTACTATGATGGCGGCGCCGATAATCGGTGTGACCACCAACAAAGACACAGTGATCAGGGATCGCAGCATTTCAATGGCGGTTTCTTGATTCATTATCCGAAGCTTTGTATGAGTGAACGAATCACGAGTTGCCAACCATCGACGAGGACAAATAAAAGCAACTTTAGGGGAAGGGCCACCATGGTTGGCGGCATCATCATCATACCCATCGACATGAGCGTTGAGGCCACCAGAAAGTCAATAACGAGGAAGGGAATAAAGATGAGGAATCCCATCTGGAATGAAGTTCTCAACTCGCTGATCACAAAAGCGGGAAGAACAACGCGCATGGGAAGGTCTTTGACCTCGGTGCGTCCCATGCCAGCTAGATCCAGAAAGAAATCAACCTCACTCGGGCGAGTTTGCCGTAGCATAAATGTCCTTAGGGGCTCGATGGCCAGATCCATAGCCTCATTCGAGTTGATCTGCTCGGCCATATAGGGAGTGATCGCCTTTTCCTGAATCTGATTCCACACCGGAGTCATGATGAAAAAGGTGATAAATAATGAGATGCCAATGAGAAGTTGATTTGCCGGGGCGCTTGGAACGCCGAGGGCGGTTCTCACGAAGCCTAATACAATGACAATCCGGGTAAAGCTCGTCATCAGCATGATCAAGGATGGAGCCAGCGTGAGCAGGGTCATCACGATCACGATTTGAATGGACGTGCTGAGATTCTGGCGCTCGTTGCCGTTTCCGATTTGCAAATTCACCAATGGGCCGGGTGGATTGCTAACTGTGGCAGCCTTGGGGGCGGTCGGGGCCTTGGGAGCGATCGGAGCGGTCGGAGCAACTGGGGCTGCCGGTGCCGTCACCGGAGTGGGCTGAGGCGGAGGAGTGGGCGTTTGAGCCTGGAGATCGGGATAAGATCCCGCAAAAAACCCTAGGAACAGCAACAATAAGAGCCTTTGCGCGCTGCGAGAGATCATGCTTGTTCGTCCTTCTTGGTTGTATTTGCAAGCATGGTAGCAAAATCCGGACTCGGTGACTGGGGGGACTCCAAGGGGCAAAGATAATCAATTTTTCCGGGTGTCACGCCGAGGAGTAAGCGCTGGTCTTCATAGCCGACCACAAGGAGAAATTGCCTGGCGCCGAGAGATTTCATTTCCAAAACGTGTAGTTTTTTTTCGCTGCCGTTTCGAGCGCGGTGGAGAGGTAGCCCGTGCTTGAAAAAATAATACGCGAGAAACACCAAGCAACCCAACAGCACCACATATCCCAGCATTCGCCCAAGATCATCCATGCCGGGGGCAGGGGGCGTGGATTTCACAGCCGCAGGGGACGGAGAAACCGCACCCATCGGTTGTGTGATCTTTTGTTCCTCGGTGGACTGGACCGCGCCGGTATCAGCCGCCTCCGTCACTGCGGACCATGTCAACGCGAGGACTGCCGCAAGGGCAAGCGTCCACGCTCGTTTCCTCATGCCGACTCTCCGACGATCTGGGTGATTTTGATACCGAAGTTCTCTTCGACCACGAC